>CAJUSB010000070.1 GCA_910589115.1 uncultured Clostridia bacterium
ACTCATATTTCACGCGAATTTTAGACTGATAACTGTTTTTCAGCAAGCCCTAAATGTTTCTCGAAAAAGAATTTGCGTATCTGTTCAATTCCATAAGGCATTCCCTCCCGTGTTTTGTGGTTGTTCGCACTTCCATTATAACACTTGAGGCTATGCCTTCTTTTTTGGCTTTTTCCAGATTTGCTCATTTATAGCGAAATGGTAGGCGCTCGGATGAGCACACGAAACTTTATAGTCCTATAAATAAAGGATAGCACAGAAACTGCTCGGATTTCTGCACTATCCTTTTACAACACTGCGTTTGCGCGGTGTCGCAGGAGGATACCACAAAAAAACAGCGGAAGCGCCCCTTTTCAGGCACTTCCGCTGTGATGTCTTGCTTTTTTGCGCATTTTTTAGTTTTGCTCAACTAACAGATATATTCATATTTCCCGACTTCATCGAAACAGCGAATCATCTCTGTTTCCAGATGGTAGTCGGCGCTTGCCAGTACATCCTCTAGCTGCACCAAATTGGAACAGCTAATAAGTGCTGTTCCCAACAAAGGATTCGATGTAATATATCCCACCACTACATCTGTCGCTGTACAGCAGTTTATTTTACAATATTCCTGTAATTTATTCAGTTTTTTCAGGTTTTCTGCATTTAATATACGCCGTTTTAGCAACGGGTCCAGACAGTCTACGCCACTTGCACATGCTTTCTGAAAAAATCCCTTCGCCTGTGAGGTATATCCCATAACAATACAATGCTGTGCCTGACAGTATTCACTGGTTTCCGCATCCATATGTGTCGTGGTAGGATCATCCCACATTTCATCAGTATACGAAGCCAGAGACCACCAGGTCTGTACAACCCGAATCGGCAGCAGCCCATGTTTCTCAGCGTACTGGTTTGCTGCACGTATCCGTTGGCAGTTCCAATTACAAACGCCAATATCACAGCAATCTGCCTTCGCTGCAATTTCCTGAAGCGATTCGACGATTTCTTCTACAGGACGTTCCGGCTCATCCCGGTGCAGCAGATAGATATCCAAATATCCGGTACGCAAAGCATACATACTTTCGTCCAGCTCTTTCAAAAGCGTATCCCTTGACAAATCAGCTATAAATACGCGTCCGCAGTTTCTTACACCACCCTTGGTTGAAACCACCAACTGATCCCGGCACTTTTGGTTCTCCATCCATGCTCCTAGAAACGCTTCGCTTTTCCCACGACCGTTTTCTACCCATTCATAATAATTGCGGGCAGTATCTACGAGTGTCCCACCCGCCTGGCAAAAACGTGCCAGCATTTCCTCTGCTAACTCTGCCGGTATCCGCGTTCCAAAGCGACTAACGCCCAACCCTATCTTTGACATTTTCTTGCCATTTGACAGCGATAAATATTTCATATAACATCCCCCTTTGCTCCACGTCTGAACGGTATTGCATACAAAATCGTTTCCGATACGTTCATATAGCTGCGGAGATAAAAACGATATTCCGGGACCCATTGTTTCAATAGCAGTAGGATTCTCCAGAAATCCCGCTCCCGATGATAAACCGCAGCAGCAATCAACGGCTTGTCCCGGCAAATCATTTTACGCGCCCCGATCAAAAGACGCATTTCCCACCCCTCTACATCTATTTTCAAGATGGTCGGATGCAGTTGCTCAGCAAACGAATCTAACGGCACACAACCTACTTCCTGTTCCCCGTCTGTATGGATGATGGAATTGTTCCCATCATAGTTCCGCACCCGTACTCTTTCGCATCGATCCCCCAATGCTGTATGGCAAAACATAACCCTTACAGCGTATTCCGCAGGGCAAGCCGCCTTCATCATACGTATATTCTCCGCATCCGGCTCAAATGCCCAATATGCATGGAATTGTCCCTTACTTCGTTCTAAAAACTGTTGAAGGATCTCGCCTATATGCGCACCGCAGTCAACAAAAATTTCATCCTCCTGCAGGGTATAAATATCTTTGGCAAAATACTGATCTTCCAGCGGCAGCGATGGAATCGCCGCGGACAAATCTCCATTCAAAAATTGCAAAACTGATACAAAAGTTTCCCTTGACAACCTGTCTCCCAACAGCTGATAGGCTTGATATAACCGCTTGCTATCTGCGCGAAGGCGCTCACAATCCGGCGCTATCAGCAAAGGCTGCTTCCAAAACAACTGCTTATCCGCACGCAGCTCGTACAAATGAAAAACCGATAGACACCCTAATGCCTCCATTTGCTCCCGAATCTGCCGGTATACTCCGTCCATACGCAACAGACAGACAATGACAACAGCCCCCTCCACCCGTTGGCGGCAGGGGGCATAGACCGGCACATGAAAAATGATCCGTCCCTGTTTTTCCGGTGAGGCATCCAGCAGGCATTCTGGTTCCAATCCGCATCCCCGTAAGCATTCAAGAAACATTAGCCCGCCATAACCTGCACCATAAATCACAATCCTTCGGCGCTGCCCATCAGTCAACCGCAGAACATCTCGCTGCCCGGCCGTTCGCTCCGGGAAACACAGCTTTTCCCAGCCTTCCCTTGTCATCATGGCAGACCTCATAAAAACGGATAAAGGTCGTCAAATTCCGCCGCTTTCAGAGAACCATCCGGCATTACTCTTGATGCAATTTTCGGAGCAATCTCCCCAAATGCCTGCACCCGTACCTGACAGACGAATGGCCCCTCCCGGCTGAGGATTTCCTGCACAGCGGTTTCCAAATCATCCTCCACTGTCAACTCACAGCTGTCCAGCCCATATGCCGCCGCGACCTTACAAAAGTCCGGCGTTTCCAGTCCGCTATCCGCTCCGACCCCTAAAAAGCGGTCATTCATATAATTGTGCTGATTGTGTCGAATCAACATATATCCACTGTTCTGAAAAACAAACAGCTTTACGGGCAGTCGATTATAATGCAAAGTTGCAAATTCCTGTACGTTCATCTGTACGCTCCCATCACCAGCCAAGGCAATGACCTGCCGTCCATCCCGCACTGCACCAGCTGCACCAGCCCAGAACCCCATCGCAGACAATCCGCCCGAAATCAGGTACCGCTGCCCCTCCTTGAGCTCCCAGCTCTGGGAAACAATATTGCAGACACTTCCGGTATCGACCACAATATCAGCCTCCGGCGGAGTATGCTGTGAAAGAATCTTTGTAAAATAATAACTGTTTAGTGGGCGTTCCAACGCATAAGCAGCAAGAACATTAGGGTATTGATGACGCATTGCCCGGCAGTGATCCAGCCATTCGGCGTGGGATTCCGGCCCGGATCCATCCGCCAGTTCATCCATCTGTGACAGAAATTCCCGAATATCCATGCACAGTCTGGAATCTATCGGCACATCCGGCTTTTCAAGTTCTTTCCTGTCAATATCCACCATAACTTTGTATGCGTTTTGTGCAAACCGCTGCGGATAGTAACCGGTTGTCGAAACCGAAAGCCTACTCCCGAGAATCAGCAAATAATCGCACTGCTGAATGGCAAAATGGGATGCCCGGTCTCCGTAACTCCCGGGACGCCCGACAAAATAAGCAGAATCGGAGGGGATAACATCAATTCCTCCGCGGGAGACCACCACCGGAACGCCCCATCTTTGGCACAACTCCCGCAGGCACTCACAAGCGCCAGCGCTTCTCACGCCGCCACCTGCCAGAATCAAGGGTTTCCGCGCCTCTGCAATCCCATGCGCAATCGGTCTAAGGTCCCAAGCGGTTCCCTCTACCTGCTTGGGAACATAAGCTGACATTTCCTCCGGCACCTGCCGGTTCTGGATATCCACCGGGATATCTATCCATACCGGCCCCCGCCGTCCCGAAACTGCTTCATACCACGCACGCTCCATAATCGTGCGGGTATCCTCCGGCTCCAGCAGGCAAGCAAAATATTTTACGATAGGGGAAACGATCGGCTCCAGACTGAGGCTTTGCGTACCATGTTGACGAATACCGCTCTCCATTTCATAACGGAGCAGCCGGGAATTCGCCTGGCCAGTCAATACAATCATTGGCGAAGAATCGAAAAACGCACCTGCTGCGCCAGTCATTACATTAAGCGCCCCTGGGCCGATTGTCGCGAGGCATACACCGGGAATGCCTCGGGTACGGCCATAACAGTCCGCCGCCATCGCCGCAGCCTGCTCATGATGACAACAGACCGCCCGCAACCCCCTGTTCCGCTGTAAAGCATCGGTCAGCCACATCGCGGAGCTGCCCGAAACCATGTAAACGGTTTCACACCCTTTTTTCTGTAAAAAACCAAAAATATATTCCGAAACTGTCATAATCGCATCCTTTCGTCCGGGAAATCCATATGCAGGTAATATTTCTCTGCTTTCTCAGCACATCCAACTCCCCACCGGGTTTCTCCCTGCACTTCCTGCCTTTCGAGCGGTATCAGCCCCTGCCGCAGAAATCCGCAGCGCATGTAAAACGCAATCGCATGATCATTGTCCCACAACACTTCCAGGCCGATCCGGCGGAGTCCCAGCTCCGCTTTTCCCCAACGGATCAACGCATGAAGTGCGTATCCCATTAAGCCCGGTGCGCCTCCCTGTTCACCACGTACAACCAGATCCACTGCTGCCGATTTCTGGTCGAAGTCAAAACCAGCAAAACCCATATGACCGATACAGTTACCATCGGAATCCTGCACCAAAAACAATACTCTGTCCGGATTGCCAATCACAAGACTGTCCAGCCATTTTTCCGTGCGCTCCGCTGTGATCGTAAATCTTGTTGGGGAAAGCGTCGGATTTTGCAGACGCCAGCGGCTCAGCAGTATAGCGCATTCCGGGATTGCAGTTCGGAAATCCGCCGTAATCGGCCGTAATACACCGATCCTGCGCTTTTCCCCATCTGTGACCGTAATCAAGAGAAGCGGGTCATCTCCCTGCATCCGTTTGTACCGATTCAACGTCTGTACGATCTTTTCTTCATATGTCACATTCCACAGCCTCCCCGCTTTCGGTTTTCCCTGACAGTACCCTATCCAGCCGCTCACATACAACTGCAATATCCGTCTCTGTAAGAGAATGTGCAGAAGGCAAAACAAGCCCGCAACGATCATAACGGTCTGAATTGGGCAGTAGACGATCTTGCGAATATGGAGGCATCCGGTGCATGGAAGGGTATCCAGGCCGTAAATGGATATTCTCCGCAGCCAGCTTATCAACCAGTTGATCCCGTTCATCCCGGTTCCCGCTCCGCAGATATCCCAACACATAGCCGTAATTAAAACCCGCATCGCTGCGAGGCACCAACAGCTCAAACTGAGGGTGCCCCTCCAACTGCTCCCGATAACACTCAAAAATACGCTTTTTGTTTGCTACAAGTGCGTCAATCCGTTCCACCTGTGCCAGGATCAGTGCCGCCGTCAGATTGGATATCCGATAGTTATAGCCAATCCCGTCCGACCACAGGTATTGAACGGCATCATTCCGGCAAAAAGTCCCAAAGTGCCTGGCCCGCCGATAAATATTCTCATCATTTGTGACGAACATGCCGCCCTCACCGCCAACGGCAATCTTGCTTCCCTGGAAGCTGAATGCGCCAGCAGCTCCAATCGTCCCGGTATGCCGCCCATGCCAGCAGCTGCCAAATGATTGACAGGCATCCTCAATCACAGTTAAACCGTGTTTTTCTGCAATTCGCATAACCGCGTCCATATCGCAGCAAAAGCCACCGAAATGCACAACCATCACCGCCTTCGTTCGCGGTGTAATCAGCTGTTCTATCTGCGCCGGATCAATGCAGAGCGTGTCAGGGCAGACATCTGCAAACACACATTCTGCCCCTGTGTAGGAAATCGCATATGCCGTGGCAATATAACTTTGGTCGGCAACGATCACCTCATCTCCCGGCCCAAGCTGCAATGCGAGGGCTGCCAGATGCAGCGCATGTGTCCCGCAGTAAGTTGCAATCGCATATTTCACCCCGACAGCCTCCGCAAAACGCTCCTCCAGCCGCCTGATATGCATATCATAGGTCTCATACCACCCATTTACCACTGCGTCATGTACGTAATCAATTTCTTTTTGTGTAATAAACGGGCCTGCAAGCGGTATTTTCTTCATTACCTCGTTCCTCCCTGTCTCAACAAAAAATGTATAAAATGCACTCAACTTCAGTTAGTACTTCCCAGCCTGTCCACAGGCGGCAAATACAGGTCCCAACAAACTGTCCCCTTTGGTCTTGCCGCCTCGCATACTAATAAATAAAACAGCACGCTCCAGCATTTGTGAGTATCATTTCATCCATCCTAATGGTGACACAGCAAGTATCGCAGTTTTCCTGAAAAACCGCTATTATACCCCCCCCCCCCGCCACGCGGGTCCTTTTTGGATTTTTCCTGACTATAACCTTCCAAGCACCGCCTGATGCATTCATCCAAGTCCACCCTGGGCCGCCACCCCAAACTACGCAGCCTTGTTGTATCCGGGACAAAAAAATCCCGGCCCGCTGTCCCGGACTTGCTGAGCGGCCCGTTTACCGTTCCATGACCATAAATCTTTGCCATTTTTCTCGCTGCCTCCAAAATCGTACATGCGCTTTCTTCATTCCCAATATGATGAACCAGGCTGTATCCTGTGCCTTGTCCTTTCAGAAGTACATACAGCACGCCGCTGACAAGATCCGATAAATAACAGGAGTCCCGTACCGGCAGCCCGTTTCCCCTCACCGTAATTTCGCCCGTATGCACAATCTCACGTATGAAATTAGGAAACGTGCGGTCACTATCCAGCGGCTCCCCCGGCCCCCGCACATTAAAGGGCCGTATAATCCGGCAATCTGTGCCATAGCTGTTATGATATGCTTCGCAAAGCAGCTCACCCGCCAGCTTGCATGCACTGTATATCGTCAGTCCAGACGCTGCCCCAGCCAATAGGGAAGGCAGGGCTTCCGGAATAAAGCTGTTTTGATCCGGATTCACCTCCCCGCTGCTGAAAAACAGAAAAACAGATTGGTTTTGCTTTGCATATTCCAATAAATACCGTGTAGCCAAAATATTTGCATTGACTACTCCCGCCGGGTCGGCGGAATATGCCCTGGCGCGTGCCGGGCTTGCCATATGAATAATGATATGAAAGTGCTGTCCAAGTGGTATAAATGCATCCGTGATTTGCCCTGTAATCCATGTTGCCCCCGGAATGGTTTCCGGGGTCTCCGGACGGCGCAACAGCCAAAGATCCATCCCTAAGCCGAGCCGCCTATTCAGCCAACACAAAAAAGACGCAAAATACCTCCCAATAAATCCGGTGGCCCCGGTACATAAAATACGTTTCCCACAGAGAGCCCCCCACGGCAAAGTTTGACTTGCAATCTCCTCAAAATCCCGTTCTACAGCCGTCCACATTCTGAAACCACCCGGTCCGCCGGAACCGCATAACACACATATTCAACCACTCCTGCATAGTTTCGTAAAAGGATGCGGTGATTTGGTAAAAGTTCCCTTAAATACAGTGGAATTTCCCACAGGTCTGACTGGCGGTGATAAACACAGATTTGCAGGAGCGGCTGATTCAAAAGAATCAGCCGCTCCGCGCCATGAATGGCGCGGAGCTCGAACCCCTCTACATCCATTTTTATCAGTGTAACTGGTTCTGTTATCACATCATCCAGAGTAACTACGGGTACCTCTACCATACCCGGCCTAACACCCGCCGTAATATGACTGGTCGAATTCCCCACCGCCTCAAACATAGCTGATCCTATTGAATCAGATACCGCAGCCTGGATTGCCTCTGCCCGCAAATGCTCTGGCAAATCTCTTTGAATAGATTCCTGAAGTCTTTGATAGTTTTTCGGATCAGGCTCAATCCCAACATAAGATCCCACTCCCGGCAGCCGTTCCGCAAACGCACGCATCGAATCGCCATCAAATGCGCCACAGTCTATGATGTGCTCTTTTTCCAAGGGCTGATAAACACCTCCCGGCATATACTGCTGCTCGGGTGGGCATAAATGGAAATCAACATCCGTGGAAGAAATGAAAAAGCGGAGAACATCCTCAAAACTCTGCCGGGAAAGCTCATCCCCCATTAACTCATATGCACGAAGTACCCGATCTGTCGGGATATGTGCAATATCCCAGCTAAGGCTGTCATGGAGATGTCCGCTCTGGAACAGCTCAGGCCAGACGCGCAGCTCCAACACACTATGAATATTCTGGAATCCCTTTTCCCGCAGCAGCGCTCGGATAGGTGCAAACTCACGGTAAATATTATAAACCGCGACTATAATCAGCGCATCAGGCGAAAGATAATCGGCAGAATCCTGCAAATTCAGTATCCTCTTATCAGGCTCCGTATCCTTGTTTGCATCAATATAATACCGAACCTCCCAGCCAGCAGCCAGGAGACTCTCGCCCAAATTACATCCCAGATTTCCGCAGCCATAAATTACAATATCTTGCATGTGTGTTTGAAACTGCTTTTCCAAAACTACTTTCTGTGCCTGACGTTCCCGTATTTTTTCCGGGATCCCGTCCAGCAGCGTCTGAATCGTAACCATATACCAAACTCCTTTGCTCCCAAAACTTTATATAAAATTGCTTATCCCATAGAATACAAACGACAGATGATGCATATACGAGCGCAGATACACGGAATACCCTGCCTCCAGCATCCGCAGCGGTATTTCCCAGAAATCCCAGGTTTTATGATACCCCGCAACCATTAGCTTAGGATGCCAGCGGCGAATGGTTTCCGCTGCCCCATCCAAGGCAGCCAACTCCGAACCTTCAATATTCATTTTAATCACTGTTGCCTGCCTGCCGTCCAGAAAACGATCTATCGTAATCGTAGGCACCCGTGTTTCACCGTATGGAGCCGCAAAACTGCCCGGACCATGCAATGCATAAAGAAGCATACCGCCGCTGTCCCGCCACGCCGCACAGGGTGACAGGACTGTCTTTGACCGAATGTCCTCCGTCAGCCCGGCAACAGTCTGCTCCAGGCGTGCATAGTTTTCAGAGTCCGGTTCCAGTCCATAATAAGCGCCGATTTTCCCTTCGGTTTCTGACAACAGATCGCGTAAGGTCTGCCCATCAAACGCACCGCAATCCACCAGCACCTCTTCCCCTGTCAGCCGGAAAAGCTCCCTCGGAAAATACTTCTCCTCCTGCGGCAGTGTTTCGATCTCGTTGCTTTCCCCAAATAAACGAAAAGCCAGAAGGTTGGCATAAATCGCACAGGACCGCGCATCTGCCAGCCGGTTATAAACTGTCACAATTTCTCGCCTGTGCATCAGAATATCATCAACATCGGGACAGGATGGCAAATTCCCTGTATTGTCCCCGCAGAACAGTTCAAAACAACGGCGCAGCGCAATGTAATCTACCACATGGCGGCAGCCGCATTCATGCAGCCGCTGGTGAACAGCATTGTGCCCGCCCTGCCGCAGTGCTTCATCAAAACTGCGGCAATAGATTTTTCCATCCGTATTGATACAGACGACAACGAGAATACGGCTCCCGTATCTTTGCACTAACACCTGCGGCGGAATCACCGGCAGTCCCATACAAACAGTCCCCCATTTTTCCGGTGCACCGTCCGAAAAACAAAGAGGCGAAATCCCGGCACGCTGTAATGCCAGCAGCAGCGCAATCCCACTGCTTCCCGCACCGTAAAGCGCCAGCCCATCATAGCAGCTCAGCGTCCGCTTTAACGCCTCTACCGATTGTTCAAGCTGCGAGCGCTCCTGCCTAAAGCGCTCAAAAAGCTGTTCCGGGTGATTCATTGCACAGCCTCCCATCGTTTACAGATATCTTCAGCTACCTGCTCGGGCGACAGACCAAAATACCGCAACTGATATTCACGGGAACCGGTCACCATCGCAAAAGAATCCGGCACGCCATACCGGTGAAATACTGCCGGGCACTTCCCGTGTTCGGCCAGCAGGCTGGCGACCGCACTTCCAAAACCGCCGGAAACACCGTGTTCTTCTATCGTAAACAATGCCTGATGCGTCCCGGCGCACGTAAGCACGGTTTCCACGTCAAGCGGCTTCACGCAGGGGATACTATACAGAGTGACGCTCAGTCCCCGCGCTTTCAACAATGCCCGCGTCTCCACAGCCTCCCGCAGGATGGTTCCGCAGGCAAGAATCGCGATTTCATCTCCCTGCCCCAGCTGTATCGCTTTCCGCGCGGGCGCTTTCAGCGGCAGCTTGTGGATTGGGTCGTCCGCACTGCGTCCGATGCGGATATACGCCGGATTTGCGTTCTGATATGCAGTCAGCATCACTGCTTCCATTTCTGCCGGGTCGGCAGGACAATAAACATCCAGATTGGGAAATGCGCACATCATCGCAATATCCTGAAGCGCATGATGGGTCGGCCCCGCAGGTCCGTAGGCAAAGCCGCCGCCAACCCCAACTAAGACCACCGGGTTCTCCTGATAGCAGACATCAAGCAAAATCTCCTCCGCTCCGCGCAGGGTCATGAAAGATACCACATTATAGGCAAAAGGCTTCATCCCTGCCGCTGCCAGCCCGGCGGAAAAAGAGATAAAGTCCTGTTCTGCAATCCCGACATTGACAAAACGTTCCCCAAATTCGGCTTCAAACGGTTCCATCACCGAAAAACCGGTGTCGCCGATTACAAGCATGACTTTCGGGTCCTCCCGTGCCAATCGGGAAACCGTTTTTACAAATGTATTTCTCATTGGCCCAATTCCTCCAATGCCTGCGCAAGCTGCTCCTGATTCGGCGACTTGAAATGCCATTCCAGCCGGTTTTCCATAAACGATACGCCTTTCCCCTTCACCGTGTGCGCAATGACCACCGTAGGACGGGGATCGCCATCCAATCCGGCCCGGGAAAAACAATCCTCCAGCGCTGCATAGTCGTGCCCGTCCACCGCTTCCACCCGGCAGCCAAAAGCGCAAAATTTTTCGGACAGATCACCCAAATTCAGCACCTGCTCATCACTGCCATAAGATTGGAGCCTGTTCCGGTCCACAATCAATATCAGGTTTTCCAACGACAGACGTACAGCCAACATCACCGATTCCCATACGCTTCCTTCATTGCATTCGCCGTCCCCTAAAAGCACAAACACCCGGCCGCCGTTGTTCTGAATCCTTTTTGCATATGCAACCCCTGCGCCCAGGCCAGGACCATGCCCAAGTGAACCCGCAGACATCTCTACCCCTGGCACAACAAACCGTCTGGTATGCCCAGCATAGTTTTCCCCATCCGCAACATGCAGCGCCAAATCCTCCATCGGGATCAGCCCCGCACAGGCCAGTGTCGTATAAAATGTCGCAGCAATATGCCCTTTGCTCAATAGAAAAACATTTCGATCCGGGTCTTCCAGGTTGTCCGGCGTCAATCCTAAAATACGAGTATACAGCACCGCCAGAATGTCCGCGGAGGAATATCCGCCGCCAATATGCGAATCATGCGTCCGGCACAGTATTTCGGCCACATGCATCCGGACAGCACGGGCAAATTCCTTTGGGCTATTGGTCATAGCAGGGCTCCCCTTTCCTTCTGATGCAGCGCTTCGGCAGTCTCTATACCGCGATACACCGCATCATCCATGTTATAATAACGAAACTCCGCCAGCCGGCCCGCAATATAAAGGTGCGCTGTTTTCTCCGCCAACCGATGGTAACGGCAATACTGTTCCTTCGAGCGGCTGGTCAATACCACATAATAGGGCTCATCCTTTGGATACGCCATCGCTGCGGGGCATTCGCCGATCAGTAACGTTTTCTCTGACTCCGGCGGATTCCCCGGCAAATGCCGGTAATCAGTGCGTCGTGTCCACGGGAACGATGCCTCCGGATAATACATCGACAAACAGGGCAATCCCTCCCGCGCTTCGGCTTCCTGTATCTGAAACCGCAGTGTACGGTAGGGTAACCGTCCCTCCTGCCCTTCAAACAGATGGTCTAATGACCCTGTATACAGCACTGCGTCCCAACGCTGATCACCTGTCCATTCAATCACTCCGTCTGCGATACGAAATAAACTCAGCGCATCCAGCCCGGTCAGCACCCGGATGGACGGATGCCTCAACATCGTGCGGAACATTTCCGTAAAGCCCTGCACCGGAAGGAATTGGAACCGTTCCGGACGGAATTCCTTCCGATCCTTGAGCCAGACCGGCGCACGGGCAATCACCTCGGAGGAGAGCTCCTCTGGACGCAGCCCCCATTGTTTCCGATTATATGGGGCACAGTCGCAATCATATAACCGCTGCCCAGCCAGCCTAAGCAACGGTTCATCAGCCTCCAACAATTCCAGAACCGTTACGTTCTCCCTGTCAGGCCACTGCCGCTCCATCGCTTGCAGGATTGCATCTCCCTGCCCCGGAATCAGACGGCGCAGCGTTTCCGGCTGGAACGGCATCGGATGACTGTCCCCTTCAATCCAAACCCGTAGACTGCACCGGAAAGGCGTCCATTCAGCAAAAGGCTCCACGAACTGCCAAACCGGCTCCCGATCCGTGAAAAAAAGATGGGGGCCATATACATGGTACAGCAATCCGCTGCGATCCCGCCGGTCATATGCATTGCCGCCTATATGACTGCGGCGCTCCACAACGGTGACCTCCCACCCCAGCTCCGCCAGCCGACGCGCCGCACTTGCACCGCAGCAGCCCGCACCCACAACCAGGGCCTTCATCACAGCTGTCCCCTTTCCTTAGCGCGTGCCAGATACTGTGCGGCCTGCTCACGGCAAAGCTCTTCGGCAGGCCTTTTTCGCATTGCCTGATGGAACCCGGCCGTCTGCATCAGCGTTTCCTCCAGGGTATAAAGCGGCTGCCAACCCAGCTCCCGCCAGGCCTTACTGCTGTCTAAACGGAGCAGTGCATTTTCTGTGCTTTTCCCCGCAGCCTGCCATTCCACCGATGCTTCCCGGAAATAAGCAGATAGCAGCCGTGCAACCTGCTCCACCGTCTGAAATCCATCCGGAGCAGGGCCAAAATTAAATGCATGGCTACCGGTTATGCAGCCCTCTGTCAATGCCTTTCCCAGCGTCAGATAGCCCCATAACACATCTAATACATACTGCCACGGCCGGACAAACCCGGGATTCCGCAGGCGGGCAGGCACCCCGCCTGAAAAGCACTCCAGCAAATATGGAACCAGCCGCGATCTGTTAAAATCTCCGCCGCCAATGGTATTGCTTGCCCGCGCCGTGGCAACCGCCATTTCGGGAAATGCATACTGATAACTCTGCGCCGCCAGATCCTGACAGGCTTTGCTGGTCGAATAGGACTCCGCCGCGCCCAAAGGATCATCTTCGCAGCAGGGACGTCCATCCGGCTGCCACGCATAACATTTATCGCTGGTCACTACTACCGTCGGAACACACCTGCTACGAAGCGCATCCAACAGTCGTACCGTCCCCATCAAATTGATTTCAAAAATATCTGCCGGATAATCGTATGACCCATCCAGATAAGCATGGGCAGCCAAATGAAAAACCAACTCCGGCTGAAACTGCCCAACCACCCGCCTGACTGCCTCAGCATTGCGGATGTCCGTTAAGCAACTGTCCGCCAATGGTGGCGCGGCTTTTTCATGCAGACTTCCGGGCTGGGGCGGCAGCGCAATGCCATAAACCTCTGCCCCCAACGCTGACAGCAGCCAGCTCAACCAGGTCCCTTTGAATCCAGTATGCCCAGTCACTAGAACCCGCCGTCCGCCGTAAAATTGCAATCCTTCTTTCATTTCTCTCTCGGCCTCTTCACCCATAAACTAAACTTCCCGGATCGGACAAGGGTATCCACTGTGTCTGCCTTCCGCCCTAATGCAGCAGCAAGCCGGTCCGCCGCAGGCCTCCAGCCATCATTTCGTATGGTAAGCTCATGGTGCAGCGCCAGCCCCTGACTCTGTAAAAACGACACTAACGGCTTGTCAAGTACCACCTGAAGTGTTGGGCTTTCTGCCGGATCGTGCAGGAAAACATCATGTACCGGCTCACCGCCCATGAGAAATGCACTCAATGTCTCCATCTGGAACAAATTCCGATGCTGGGTGATCAGCAATCCCCCTTGCTTCAGACGAGCAGCCGCTATACGAAGTACCCCCCGCATATCCCGGCATCGTTCCAATCCGCTTGCAACCACTACAATATCATAGCACGCCTTGCCTAATACCTGTTTCTCATCACACAGCAGGCCGGCCTGACCAAACAGTGCCTCCATGTCGGGCAGATAACGCTCATCCTCAGTCAATGCATCCATGATAATACGTTTACAGCCACACATTTTCAGCCGGCCGCACAGCGCGAGCGCACTTTCCCCAAACAGCGGGTTCAATGCTAATACACGTACTGATTCCAGCGCCGAAAAGGACAACCCATCTATCCCTTGTATCAGATCGGTTCCAAGAGAATTCCACGCATCTACACCGTGTTTGCTGTAAAACTGCTCACGCCCTAAGTCCATGACCGCAAACTGCGATTCGCCGATCGTTGCGGAACCGTAATGGTGGACAAACACATCCCTACAAAGCACCTGGCGCCATCCCATGCGCCGCAAAGCGCAGCTGTGATCATCGTCAGCAAACATGTCATAACAGAACAGCGGGTCGACCGCCAGATACATCTGCTGCAAAGCCTCTGGGCGGTAGGCCGCCAGAATCGAAAACAGCCGTGCCCTGTCTTCCCATTTCGTCGGGTCACAGCGGTTATACCCCTTCGCAAAATCGAGCATGGCAGAAAGGTCATTTTTCTGATACGGCACAGGGATCGCCTGCAAATTACTCGCCGAGTTACAGAGCGGGACGGCCACTGCAATCCTCGGATCACTCTCTAAACATTGATAAAGTGACTCTGCATAGCCGGGCGTTACTATAACATCATTACTGACATAGAGAAGATATTTCCCCTCCATATACAGGGGGGCCATGGTAAAAATCAGATTACCCGCCGCCGAAGAACCCATATTATATGGATAGCGGATCTTCTTCTTATGCGGAAGACTCTCACACCACGCCGCTGTTTCCGGGTCGCTCCCGTTGTCAACAGTTATCAATTCATAGCTGCGCCCTATGGTATGCGCGTGGATTGCATCCAAGCACTCCTGGGTAATCCCCCGGTTACCGTAGAACAGAACAACAATAGAAAAATCATATCGGGCTGCCTGATGGGTGTCCTCCTTCGGGCGGAGCCTTACTTCGCGCAAATGCTCCGCTTCGGCCTGCTGCCAGCTGCGCATTGATTCCTCATCAGCTGCCACAATCAAGAAAACTTCCGCGTATCGGCGCCAAAACAGAAATAACGGCACAAATGAACAACCGTACCGCATTTCTGCCTCCTCCACAGTGCCCCTGTCAAGTGTCTGACGAACCCATGCAACCGTAGACGGAGCATTCTTGCCGATCTCCTCCAGCTTGTTTTGTAGGCGTATCCCCGGAGACAACTGCTTAATCGCATCGGCTAAGGCAGTGCATAGCCGTTCCAAATCTTCCAACAGATATGCATTGCCTTTCAAACCATTTTCATTCAAGTACACGACCGCCTGCTCACCGGAATCGAACAGCTCGAAAATCTGATCTATCAACGTCTCTCTTTCGGAGATCCCTTCCATTCATTCATTCCTCCGTTTCCTTCTGCCATTCCGGTGAAAAATGTTTCCCTATTTGCAGAAAAGAATCACGTTTATTCCAGTTCGCGTAAGAAGACTGGTAACAATTCCGGCATGAGACCTCCATCCCGCAGCCATTGACACGGCAGCGGTGCTGCTGGTACTCCGGTGCATTCCACATTTGATCAAAATCCGCATATTGCTGAATCGGAAACAGCTTTTCCGCAGTGGACATACAAGGCCGTATGTATCCGTCGGAGCCGAGGAAGAAATCCCGCCATGCTGTATAACAGGGCTTATGCAATGCATCCCCAGCAGGATCTTCCCCAACAAGATGCGGCAGCTTCAAGGATACACCGCAGGATTGCCCAGCCTCCAGCGCAGCCTCAAATACTTCTTCCACATATGCCATTTTATCATAAAGCGTCTGGCATTCCATTTCGTCATCGAAGGCTGTCAGATAAACCACCTTTACTTCATCCATCCCAATTTCGCCCGCCAGACGTACCAGCTCCGGCAGCTCAGGCAGATTCTGCTCCATTGCTGTAAATACAAAATTCAAATATGGATATTCCAACCCATTTTCATATTTATATTTGCTGATCCTTTCTATGCTTTGTACAATTTTTTGAAAATCCGAGCCTCTACGGATACGCGAATTCATCTCTGCGGATGCGCCATCCATACTAACGCCGATGATATCCGTTTCCGTCTCGAAAATATCCTCAAACAACTGGTCCAAACGCATTCCGTTCGTGCAGAAATATTTCCGAAGCCCCAAACGGTGCGCCCATTTCAAAAAATCTGCAAAATGCGGGTGGACCGTCGGTTCGCCCCAACCCATCAGCGTGACTTCCTCAATCCGCTGCGCTGCGTCTTCAAAATAATGCAGCCATTCCATTTGGAATTGCGTTGGCTTGAAATCTGCCGCATTCCGACCGCACATAACACAGTTCAAATTGCAGGCATTCGTCAGCTCGAATACCAGGCGGCGCGGCTTCGCTTTCAGAACTGCTGCCCCCGCAAGTGCTTCCTCCTGATTCTGCATACTATTTTCCTGGCGTTCCCGGGTCAATGGACGGGTCACTCGCAGGTCAATCGTTTTCGCCCGCAAAAGTTGAGATGTTTTCATACCTTTTCTCCTCTGCTCCATGGAGGGTTTCCCCTATTCCAAATAGCTTCCAGCTGGTCATGATCCCGCCGGGTGTCCATACACTGCCAAAATCCCCTATGCTTGTATACGCCAAGCCGGCCTTCACGAGCAAGCGCTTCCATTGGACTCTGTTCCAATACACAGGCTTCATCCGCGCGGAGATAGTCGAACAGTTGCGGCTCCGCTATCATAAAACCCGCGTTGATCCAGCCGCCGTCCTCCTTTGACTTTTCACGGAAACCAATCACGGATTCTTCCCGTAGCTCCAGTACGCCGTACCGTCCCCCCGGCTGCACCCCAGTCAAGGTAACCGTCTTGCCAGATCGGCGGTGCTGATCCAACAGAGCTGTCAAATCCACGTCACCAAGGCCGTCACCGTAGGTCAGCATAAAGGAGTCATCACCGATGTAAGGCGCTACCCGTTTGATACGCGCTCCGGTCTGCGTATTTAATCCGGTATCAACCAGGGTCACCTTCCACGGTTCGGCAACATTCTGGTGGACTGTCATGCGGTTCTCTGCTGAAAAGTCAAAGGTGACATCGGAACGATGCAGATAATAGTCTGCAAAATACTCCTTTATAACATGTCCCTTATAACCGCAGCAAATAATAAATTCATGATATCCGAAACTGGAATAATACTTCATAATGTGCCACAGGATGGGTAGCCCGCCTATCTCAATCATCGGCTTCGGCTTCAAATAACTTTCCTCACTGATTCGAGTGCCCATACCTCCTGCGAGAATAATTACTTTCACTGTTTTGGTCCTCCCATTACCGGCACCGCCGCGCCTTCAATTAGATAGGCAACCTTCTGATAGGCTTCACTTTGCTTGAGCAGCGCTACTGCCGGGTCG
>CAJUSB010000071.1 GCA_910589115.1 uncultured Clostridia bacterium
CCTGTGGTTTTGCAGTCTTTTATCAAGTAGCTTACTAGCTCTTGCTCCCTTTCGTTCAATTCGTTTCTTGCTGTTTTCATGCCTTTTCTCCTTTGTTTTTCAATATGGATATTATTGACATTTACACAGTTAATTATTCAGCCTCACCTTGATCTCTTCCCAGGGCATTCGCTCAGTGAGCCGGATCCAGCGGTTATCTTTTTGAAACCTCCCTCCGAATGGAAGAAAAAGTCCCTCTATTCCAATCTGGTTTCTGTTCTCTTTGAAATACATCTAAAAATCACCCCAAAAGCTATGTTTCTTTCATTATCCCTGCATTTTTGCTCTCCTTTTAGCACACCACTTTCTCAAAAGTTTGCACTATTTTTTCACCGTGTTTATTTTGTTTCAGATGATTGCTGGATCTTTTCACATGTTTTTCTGTTTTCAGCAGACCCGATTTATTGTATCTTTCCACCTGATAATTTATCCCAAAATAGTTTATGCACTATGATTTTAATCCCTTTATGCTCTTTTTTCGTGTTGGAATTCATTTTTGGTATACGGCCTCATTTTTAATTTCAAGGATTCAGGTTTATATCAATTAATTTTGACAATTTCACTTCGCATATATCCCCCAAAAACATTTTTAGGGACGAATTACTGCTGCCGCATCTCCGTGCCACATCTGGTACAATCCCTCCTCTAGGGACACTGCCTGCTGCCATCCAGGAAGAATCGGGAACACACGTACTGCTTGAAATATCTCCCGTGCAGGATGCGAACGTTCCCCCCACCCTGCTTCAAAACAAAGATTATTTACCTCCAATAGTTTTTCTATAGTTTCTTTTAGTGATGCAGGAGCAAGTGCGCACACATGAAATGTTTCATTTTTAGTTTTTGGGGATTTTATAAGCCGTGCTCCCGCTATCTGAAACGCATGGATAACATCGTCAATATACACAACATCATAATCCTGCTGTCCGCTGGTAAGTGATATATGTTCACCATTCTGAATAGCTGATCGAATTAAATTTAATATTTTAGGACGATGATCGTCTGGTCCGTAGGTATCAGAAATCACAAGCGTTATTGCTCGAATCAGTTTAGCATCAGTATAAAAGGCAAGAAGGTCTGAAAATGCCCTTTTGGTTGCAGCATAAAGGTTGAGCGGCCGATATATTTCACCCTGATAGTGCGCCATAATAGTAGACGCATTTACCAATGCAGAACCCTCTCTGGCAGAGAGGGCTTCCAGAAGATATGCTCCCAGTTTTATATTAGATTCAACTAATTCGGGCGTCTGTTTTGCGCCGTGTCCTCCTGTATAATATGTGGCAAGATGGTATGTTAGATCCGGCTGGCTTTCCCTCACTGCGGCCTCCATACTTTCCCAGCTGCCATCGTAGAAAAACAATTTTAAACGATCCCGTATATCGTGTATATAAGTAGTATTTAAGGGTTTACGAACTATCCCATAAACCTCATGTTCCGCCAAAAGGGTCCGAGCTAAGTGTGAACCAATATATCCGGTTATCCCTGTAATCAAAACTTTCATTCCAAATACTCCAATGAACCATATTCACTTAGAAATGAATCCAATGTCGGCAATTTAACGTCCTTCTCCGAAAGAATCGGATGCGAAATTTGTTCCAGAGGCCAATCAATCGCGAGCTGTGGATCATTCCATCGGATACCCCTGTCTGACTCTGAATCATACCGGTCACCGCACAAATAGCTAAACAGGGTATTTTCACTTAAAGACAGAAAACCGTGAGCGAAACCCTTTGGTATATAAAGAAGCTGACGGCTTTCTGCTGTGAGATTAAATCCCCTCCACTGTCCAAAAGTTGCGGATCCCTTCCGCATATCAACTACCACATCATAGACTGCACCATACAGTACTTGCACCAGCTTATCCTGACTATGCTTCCGCTGAAAATGCAACCCCCTCAACACACCTTTCCGAGAGTAGGACCGCAGTTCCTCCCACGGATTCAGATCAATACCATGTGCAGCAAAAACAGATTTTTCAAAGGGCTTGGAGAAACAGCCGCGACTGTCATAAACACAAAAGGGCGAGATCAGGATCAAGCCTTTAATATCCTGTTCTTGAAACTTAAAACTGCTCACATTTCATCACTCTCCCTATACAGCATAGCAAACGGTTTCGACCAATGCGTTCGTATAATGCCTAAAATAAAGCTTATAACTTGCATCAAGTTGTAAAATTGTCTTTGGCACCTCAATCATATCCGAATTAGAATGATATGTGCAAACTGCCAATTTGGGGTGGAACTCTTGTATTATCCTTTTTGCGCCCCGCAAAGCGGCGCATTCCATGCCCTCCACATCCATTTTCAAATAAGTGACTGAGACATTCTTCAGCAGTGAGTCCAATGTATCGGCTGGGACACTTTGTCCACCCGCATAATCAGCTTTTGAACTGGAATCATCCGATACAAAGCGTATTTCACCGGTTTTATCGCTGACCGCTGCACGGTTGCAAGTTACCTTCGGAATCGTTTCACAGGCTTTACACAGACGTTTATAGTTTTCCTCGTCTGGCTCAAATGCATAGATAGCACGATATTTCTCCTGGACAATATGGCAAAAGGTTTTAACGGTATCTCCAATAAAAGCTCCAGCATCCACAAAAGTTTCATCTGTACCAAGGAAAGTTTTTCCACCCAATACAGCCGGAAAATACTGTGTCTGTCTCGGAAGGCTAATCTCTGATAAAAACAATGGATTTCGATTCATCCGGTAATGAAGTACAGCCTCATAAGTATCCTTTGACTCCTGATCCCCCAAACGATGATAAATCTCAGCTACATCTTCTTGTACGGATCGAAAATATGCTGCATTGTCTATTTCCTCGAAATAAAGGTCAAGCCGAAATATTTCGACAGGTGGGGTAGAAAGGCCCTGCAGCTGTGGAATAATTTGATGCTCAAAAGGAACAAGAATCAACACATTATATTCTGTATAAAGCCCTTGAAGCCGGGCTGGATCAATGACGTCCAGCCCCCATAATTTAGTCCCCCATTTTTCCTGGTTATTGTCGCAGATAAACTGAACCGGAACCTTTATTTGCTGCAAAAACACATTGTCAACGACCGAAGTCTTCCCAAACAGTACGAGTGGAAGCCCTGATCTGTTAATCTGTCGAAAGACCGATTCTTTGTGCTCTGCCCACTTTTCTGCTTCTTCAAAATAAAAATGCATAACAGTGAATCCTCCATAATGGCCAGATTTTATTTACGACACACAAAATAGTATTTTTTAATTTTTATGCGCTGGACAGCCGTAGCCCGCAGCTCTCCATCTCCCCAATGCGTTTTCGCAAACTGATCCAATCCATCAACTGCCTGCTCTACTGCAATCGGTTGAACCTGTGAAAAATACTTTTCTGCCTCTTTACTGACGGATTCCGGAGCAACAAAAGCCATCCGCCCGTTTTGTCCGGGAATGTTAAACTGCATCATACCGTGAATGTTTAAAACAAAAAACGGGTTATCACAGGAAAATACGAAGCATCCGCCGAAACCAAGTCGTTTAGATACTGCCTCCAGCAGTTGCGGATAATCTTCATAAGTGCCTATATCACGACCAAGCACTGCACAATGGAACATTCTTCCATCAAAATTTTTGCGCACACCTGCCTCAAGGCTGGAACAAAAAAATGCTTGGGTTGAATGAGGCGCCAAATCCGGCAGATACATCTCCTGACTGGTTAGCTGATACGTTTGGCAAATCTGACGCTGACGGCAAATTTCATTCCTGATTTGCATTGGTGTGTCGCCCATGCCGCAGTCCAAAGCAAGCAGGCTGATTTCGCCCTTTGCCGGAATCACCTTCATTACCAGCTGCACCATGTGATAGTCGTAACAGAAACCATTTCCCCATGGATCAACTCCACACTTGCTTTTAAATAATTCACGCCCATATTCAAGTGTATTTTCCTTCTGTTGAGCCTCTTTTCCAGTCACGCTGCCAAAATGATAGCAAGCGACATCGCCGCATACAACCTGACGGTATCCGGCCCGTCTGGCACGAAAGCTGAAATCATCGTCCCAGAATTCCATGGAATAAAAATAAGAGTCTGCAAATCCGATTTGACTCACTGCCGCCGTGCGATACATCCCTAACGGCGGCATCAGCCTTGCCCTATCGTCCCACAGCATAGGATTAGAGTGATTGTGTGTATTCGCCCACTCTATAAATTGATCCGGATCATCAGTCGGCACATGAAGCATTTGCAGATTAGCAATATGAGGCGTTGCGGGAACCGCAGCAATTATTTTCTCGTCTGAAGAAAGACAGTCCAGAAGAATCTGCGCCCAATTACGTGTTACCAGTATATCATTGCTGACAAATGCAAAGTATTTTCCCTGACACAACTGGGAAAGAATCGTAAATACACTCATCCGCGCATTATGTTTGAAATGAATGACCTTTCCAATTCCTAAATTTTCGAAATACTCCAAGGTTCCATCCGCTGAGCCATGGTCGATTAAGATAAGCTCCGCATCAAGCGCTTTAAAATCCGTTTCTTTTAACAGCTGAGAAATGCATCGCTTTGTAGTTTCCAGGTGATTGTAGGCCGCGACAACAACAGAAAGCTGAAATGTCGGCACATCATTTTCGCTGACATAAAAATTCCGGTAATGCGCTGCGAACTCTTCCTGATAATATCGGTCCATAGCTTTTTGATCCGGATAAATCATTCCCCAGAAATAAAAAGATTCCTTCAGCTGACGCAAGAATGGAAAAAGCTGAAATTCCATTTTCATTGCAACACGTTCCGCCCTGCCCTTTTGATGCAAATCTTCAATGTCCTTTAATGTTTGCTCAATATTTTCCAGCATTTCTCTGGTACAAGCATGCTCTAACTGAGGTAAGAGTGATTCTTGTGCAGAAGCGACAGCCTGAACTACATTCTGCAAACCAATCAAAAGCGTTTGTGCGGATTTCAGTTCCCCGCCAGTGTATAACGCTAACAGTTCTAGACTGGCCTCACAGGCCGTGTCCATCAACTCCAAAATATGTACTGCAATATCGTGATTTTTCGTGTCAATCATGTCCGTTTCCCCACAACATATACCTGCAATCCACAACCTGACCACCTGTCCATTGCATCAACAAAGCAAACTCCGGCCAGGCGGTTGTAATGGCAATGCGTTCAGACCGTGAGCACAGCTCTTCCAAGCTTTCGCAATATATCACGTCCAAGTCAGGTGCCGACTGCTGGAATTGCCTCATTGCAATTGGATCATAAACTAAAATCCTTCGAAATCCCATCCCTTGAAGTTGTTCGATAATACGGCGGGCCGGACTATCTCTGACATCATCCGAATCTGGTTTGAATGCAAGTCCGGCGATGCCGATACTTTTTGCTTTATCAAGATCCCGCACAATCCACTTTGCGATTTTTTCTGAACGGTGCTCATTAGTCTCTATGACAGCATTCAAAACAGCGGGTTCAAATCCGAACTTCCTTGCCTGCGCCCGAAATGCGCAGGTATCTTTCGGAAGACAGTAACCGCCATATCCACAACCCGGATATGCATAAGATGCCATTTCCCCATTTTTCCATCGTTTATCCATATGCAGGATGCGGAACGCCTGCGCGATCTGTATGCCGCCAATTATTTCCGCAGCCTGTGCCATTTCATTCGAATAGCTGATAAGCGTGGCAAGCAGTGTATTGGACAGATATTTAACAAACTCTCCCGTGGAAGGCGAAACGCAGTAAATTGGTTTTTTCAAGGGCTTGTACAACTCGGTCAGTTTTCTGCGGCCAGTTTCATCCGTGCAGCCAATCACAATCCGATCCGCTTCCATAAAATCTTTCCAACAGTATCCTTCACGCAAAAATTCGGGATTATTCGCAACACAAAGATTTGTCCTGTGAGAAAGATGCTCCTTAACAAATGGTAAAACGCAACGCTCTGTAGTAGAGGGCGGGATTGTAGACTTTGTTACCAGCACGCGGAAGGAATCGTCATGAATCGCTTCTAAAGTCTGCGCAACTGCCTCAAACAACGCCGTTAAATCTGCCGCTCCATCTTCGCCGTAGGGTGTACCTACACAATAGAAAATAATTTCACTGTTTTTTACAGCCTGCTCAATTGAGCCGTCCAAGATAAAACGCCCCTGCTTCCGCTGGATGTTTAATTCCTCATCCAAATGCGGCTCATAAAAAGGAAGGATACCGGTCCGTAACGTTTCCAGTCGTCTGGAATCCGCTTCGATTCCATAAACAGTATGTCCTAAATGTGCCAGGCCAAGCGATGTTGTCAGACCAACAAACCCTAATCCAAAAACAGTTACAATCATTGCCGCTCCTCCTTCCAGAAGCGCAGAAGGCGTTCTACCCCCTCCGCCACGTAAATTACTGGGTTGTATCCCAACACACTCCTGGCTTTTGAAATATCTGGACATCTGCGCTGAGGATTATTGGTCAGATAATGCTGATCCTCCGATGCTCCGTAACAGACAGCCCCCTTATAATTAAAAAGCCGCCGGCCGGCCTCCTCATAAAGTTCAGCCAGATCCGCGATTGAAATTTCTGGTTTCGCAATTCCAATGTTAAAGCAGTCATAGGAATTATGAAGCATTGCCTTAAGATATCCTGCCGCCGCGTCGGCTATATAACAAAAGGTTCTGGTAGGACTTCCGCTGGAGAGGATGTGTATGTTTTCTCCTGACAAAACCTGCCTGGCAAAGTCTGCCGGAACGCGCTTGTCATCTAATCGCATTCCCGGTCCATAATTATTAAATGGGCGCACAACACGAACCGGCATTTGATACCTTTGCGCAAAAAGTACACACATGGTTTCTCCGAAGCGCTTCGCTTCATCATAGCATGCCCTGGGGCCTGTCGGAGCAACATTGCCGCAGTAATCCTCCGAAGTGGGGATAGCCCCCGGAACAGGATCCCCATAAATTTCGCTGGAAGAAAAAAACAGAAACCCCCGCAGGATCTTTCCCTTATAATATTCCAGCAAATTCCGGAGCCCCCAAACGTTCGCGTCCAACGTTTCAATCGGGTATTGCCGATAAAACGACGGCGAAGCAATAGACGCCATATGTATCACAAAGTCTGCCTCTTCCGCCCCAGAAATATTGTCGATAGTATCATTAATGATATTGAACGTCTGCCATTGAAAATGCGGATCTGTATCCATTTCAGCAATCCAATCCGCTTTGCCAAGCATAAAGTTATCCAGGCAAATCACTTTTTTCAGTTGAAGCTTTCCTCGAAAGCAATTAAAAAAATGTGTTAAATAATATCCAAGGAAGCCGCCTGCTCCTGTCATCAGAATGGTACTTCCTGCAAACCTAGCACGTTCTTTATCTGTCAGCATTTGATAGGTGTGCTCTAAATCTTTTAATAACTGTGTATTCAAAGAATACCCTCCTTCCCTTTGTCAAACGAACCGATATACACTCAGATCGCTTTTTCCCAGGGTGCATTTCCACTTTTCCAGATTTCTTCCAGCCTGATCTTATCCCGCTGGGTATCCATGCACTGCCAAAAGCCGCTGTGCCTATAAACACCCAGCCGTCCTGCCTTGGCCAGGGCTTCCAAAGGCGCACGCTCTAAAATACAGGATTCTTCCTCGCTGAGATATAAAAAAACTTCCGGTTCCATGACCATGAAACCGCCATTCACCCAGCCGCCGTCTGCAACAGCTTTTTCACGGAATCCAATCACTGTCTGACCGTTCAGATCAAGTATGCCGAAGCGTCCGCCCGGCTGAACACCGGTAAGCGTCACTGTTTTCTTTGCGCTTCGATGCTGCTTTAACAGTGCGTTCAAATCAACATCGCTTACACCATCGCCATAGGTTAGCATAAACGGCTCGTCTCCTATATACTTCTGCACTCGCTTGACGCGCGCCCCTGTCTGGCTGCGCAGGCCCGTATCCACCAGTGTAACACGCCACGGTTCCGCAACGTTCTGATGGACGGTCATACGATTCCCATCTGCAAAATCAAATGTTACATCCGAACGGTGCAGATAATAATCCGCAAAATATTCCTTTATAATATGTCCCTTGTATCCGCAGCAGATAACGAAGTCGTTGAATCCAAAATGAGAATAGAATTTCATGATATGCCAAAGGATCGGCTGCTCTCCAATCTCTATCATTGGCTTGGGTTTTAAGTAACTTTCCTCACTGATTCGAGTGCCAAGACCACCTGCTAAAATTACAACTTTCATTGCACTGCGCCTCCCACTACTGGAACCGCCGTGCCTTCAATTAGATAGGCAACCTTTTGATAAGCCTCGCTCTGTTTGAGCACCGTCACTGCGGGGTCATCCGGCGCATATGCTGACAAAATTGAGCGAATCCGGTCAGCTAAATCCCGAAGCTCGGCCGATGGCACAGCAGGCTCCTGAAGTTCCGGTGTATAATCTGTTAAAAATTCTACTATTTCCGCAGCATCTTGATACAAAGAGAGGCCTGTCCGAAGCTGATGGATATATCCCTGTATGCTGCCATTTTCCAGCTCCTCAAACGCCTGCGCACAGTACCAGCCAAAACGATGCATGGGCGGAAGGACATAAATTGTTTCCCGTTCCCAAGTCTCCGGTCTGTAATAACGAGAAATAAACATGCCCTCTGTCCGCGCAAAAATATTTGCCAATGCCAGCCCCTGTTCTTTCCAGCGTTCCGCTTCATCTGCATCCATGCCGTCCGATTTCTTCCAGTTAAAGACACGTACCGCTGCAATCACCAGCCCGCGGTTCCAGGTGATTTCCTGCCAATCCAGTTCCTTCGTGCAATCGAGCCCTTCCACAATGCGATAAAAACTTTCCTTCTCCTGCGCAAGCCGTTTCGCCAGCCCTTCCATATCTTCAATCGCAAGAGGGACTCCCGGCAGCGGGAATCCTGCGCCGCACTCTAAAGAATGCGCCAGCGCCTGGATCGGAAAGCTATCCCAATCTTCCACTTTCCTCAACGCAGACTCCAGCTCTGTGCAATCCTCCATCGCCATCATCGCAGCAGCATTACCTACCTCACACTGCCCCTTCAGCGGAAAATACAATGTATAAGCATTGCGGCAAAATGCTTCATTTTCCCTTTCCAGCTTCTGGTTCTGCGTCAAGAACGACAGACCGGTAATCCAATGAAAGATTTTTGCCCGGTGCTTAGCCATCTTCTCCGAGGGCTTCGGCGTATTGATGCCCTCCCAAATCGCTCGGATCAGCGGTGCCGTATCCAGTTCACTGCGGAAATGGACTTCCTGTGCAGACTTCATCATATCCATAGTCTGCTGTCCGTTCAGCAGAGAATAATCAAGCCCCTCCAACAGTTCCAGTGCCCGCTCCAGCTTTCCCTCAAAACAACATGCGCTGGACAGAACGATCTTTACCCCCTGCGCCTGAATGTCGTTTCCCATTTTTAACACACTGAAAACCCGAGCTGTCGGATCTTTCCCTGCACGGTAGTCCTCCATTGCCCGCAGGAATCGTTCCCCCCGCTCTACACATCCGGCATAATTGTTTTCGTTCCAATCACGCGCAAACAAAGCATATTCGATATCCAGCCGTGTGTACATTGATTCCGGGAACATCTCCTGAGCCAGGACTACCCATTTTTCTAATTCCGGCAGTTTGCGGGCGTCTGCTGCATAAACCGCATAACGGAGAATAGGCGGCCCAAAATTCATCCATCCGTCCACCTTTTTGCGAACCATCTTTACACCGGTCCGCACCTGATCCAAAAAATCCTCTTCCAGACCGCCGCTTTCGATCATTTGCAGCCGTACCAGCAAGCTACCTGGGTTTTGTTTCAACTTTTCCCGGAGAAGTTTTATGTTCCGAGCCCGTTTCTGTGCCCCCTTTTCTGTATTTGCTCCCAGTTCTACATATCCATCGTGGTCAAAAATAATATTTGGTAAGGAGGTCAACCGAAATTGATCGGCAGGCAGGCACCATTGTTCATGAATGCTCCCCTGATACCGTACGCCAGTGGACATACGAAGCAGGCGTATTGCCATAAAATCGGTATAATTCCCATCCAGCTCATAACTTTCATGATTTCGCACCACTACGGTAGCCAATGTATGTCCATGCGGATTTTCATCATTCAAAAAATCAGCCATTTGGCCAAAGTCAGAATCCGCATGCAGATATTCATCCGTATCTACCGTGAGGAACCACTTGCCAGATGCTTCATCCATAACGGCGTTCCGAGCGGCCGAAAAGTCATTGATCCACGGAAAATCAATCAAAATATCGGCATATTTCTCTGCAATTTCCCGACTCCCATCGTCAGATCCTGTGTCCGCCATGATAAGTTCGCAAGGGATAGCGTCACGCAAGGGCGTAAGATTTTTCAAGCAATGCTCAATGCTCCGAATATCATTCCTGAAAATGATGCCTATAGACAGTACCACTGGTTTCTTTGCCATTTCGTTTCCTCCTTTTGCCGGGTCAACGGGAAAACCGCCGCATAAGCAGCGGCTTTCCCGTTGACTCTGCTATCAAAATAAAGGGGGGGGACGGGCGAAAGCCCGCCCCCCCGCCTGTATTGGGCTGGTAGTGCGTCAAGATGTCCCAGCGACTGTTTATTGGAGAAGCTGAAGAACGCCCTGGGGCACCTGATTGGCCTGAGCCAGCATTGCCTGAGCAGACTGGATCAGAATGTTATTCTTGGTATAGGCCATCATTTCCTCAGCAACATCAGTGTCACGGATGGTAGATTCTGCATCCTGGATGTTCTCGGTCATGACAGACAAGTTGTTAATGGTGTGATCCAGACGGTTCTGCGTTGCACCTAAGGTACCGCGGATGTCAGACACCTGGTTGATCGCAGCCTTGATCGCATCAATAGCCGTCGCAGCACTGGTCTGATCAGCAATACTAATCTTATCAATGCCAAGAGATTCACAATGGGTGTCACCGATGTTCACCTTCAACTGATTGAAGGTCTCGGCTGTGTCACCAATCTGAAGAGTCAGACCCTTTGTAGAATCTCCCTTCGTCACAGTGGGAGCAGCCTGCTTGGTCACAACGCCTCTATCATATTTACCACCAGTCACGCCTTCGTTCCACTTGCCATCATTAGCAGCAGCGTCACCCTTCAGATTCCAGTCAGTGGAATAATCCACCGCATCCGCTTTTTCTGTCAGATGAATAGTGGCACTTGTAGCACCAGCTGCAACACCGGTTCCATCTGTGGTAATATGGAACATAGCGTTATCCTGCTGGGTTAACTTTTCCACTGCGGCCCGGACCAGATTTGCGTCATCTACTTCCGTCAAATCAATCAGTTTCTCACCATTGCCAGCTTTTGTAGTGCTGTCTTTACCTACGGCAAAAACGTAGGTTTCCTTGCCGATCGTCAACTTTGCGCCATCGGCAATATCAGCCTTGTTAAGCGTGAAGGAACCCTGTGCCAGCTTCTTCAAACCATCTACCTCTGGCTTGGTAACTACATGCACAGAAAGGTCATAGCCGTTGTTAACCGTACCATTACCATTAGCACCTGTACCAGCGACTGTAACGCCAAAACCATCGCTGCCACCGCTGAAGCTTGCTGTAGTAGTATACACACTAACAGCAGTTAAGGTAATCTTACTCCCGCTCACAGAGACATTGAAGGTCATTCCATCAATAACAATGCTGCTGCCAGTAGCGAGTGTGCCAGCTGCAATAGAGGCACCGCCTAACGTTGCTCCGGTCGCAGCAAACTCGAGAAGCTTCTGGCCGCCAACCGTAATCGTAACAGTCATTACCTCGCCCGGTGTGCCGCCGTTGCTAATTACCAAATCGTTCAAGTCGATAGAGTAAACAGCCTTAGCCCCTGTGGTGGCATTCTGGTCGCCATCTGCAACTGCGGTAACAGTGACACCCTGAACAGCACCCTCGGTAATCTTGTCTGCACCGTCCATGGAGCCGTCCAGCAATTTAATGCCATTAAAGTTAGAGCTGTCAGCAATGCGGTCAATTTCGGAACGCAGCTGTTCCAACTCCTTCTGCATCTGCGCACGGTCTACAGAGTTGTCATAAGTGCCGTTTGCAGACTGCGTTGCCAGCTGTACCATACGGTTCAGCATATCGTGAACTTCGGTCAGAGCGCCTTCAGCCGTCTGTACAAGTGAAATACCGTCCTTTGCATTCTTCTGAGCAGCTTCCAGACCGGTGATCTGTGCACGCATCTTCTCAGAAATCGCAAGGCCAGCAGCATCGTCGCCAGCACGGTTGATTTTGTAACCGGAAGACAGCTTCTCCAGGTTCTTCTTCATCGCAGACACGTTATTCGTGTAGTTACGATAGGCGCTCATCGCCATGATATTGTGTTGAATACGCATTAAAATTGACTCCTTTCAGTCTATTAGTGTGCCCCGGAGCATCCTTTTACCAAGGCACAGGTCGTGGTACGCCAACCAGCTCAAAACGCTTAGGCCTTCAACATTTGGAACGGCTGACGCATGAACTATATTTCTTCCGGCTCATGATACCGGCTGAAATCAAACAGAACCGCTTGAAACCTCTTTATTTTCCTGTTGGGGAAAAATTGCATTCAGCTTCTCTTGCAGGAGCTGGGTTTCCGGGGTATCGTCCATATGGGCGAGGGTTTCCCGGATTTCAAGCAATGCTTTTTTCTTCGCGTGATTCCATCGAAGCTGCCGGATATACTGCGGTGATTTTTCCAGCACGCACGCCGGACGCTGTCCGCCATTCCGTTCGAGTACCTCTCCCCGGAGGATCGACACTTCACGCGGCGCATTGATGGTTAAGTGGACGCGTTCACCGCTTAAATGGTCAAACTGTACCACTGTATCACTGCCTACCGTGAAATACTGGCCGACTTTCATGGATATACGAAGCATAATTATATCTCCTTAAATTTGCGGTTCTGCTCCTCAGAACGCTGCACGTTATCTTTGCGAAACAGATAACATTATGTTGAGTGGACTGCCCGAAAATTTCAGACATTCCCACCTGACGGTCTCCCGGAAAGTGCTGATTGAATGGGTAAATATCTGTTTTACCCGTTCAATCAACACTCTCCCGCACCGTTCGCATGGGCTTCCTCCGGTGTCCCGACCGGCATAGTCTATTAAAACAACGTCATGCGCCTGCTTCCTGCTTTCGGAACTGTGCTAACCCCCAATCCCGTATATTTTGAGCGGCGTTTACCTCGCGTAAATGCATTGTTTTACAATGCGGACACATCCATTCCCGTTCACGAGAGGATAGCGCTTCATAAACAAATCCGCATTCATGACAGGTTTTTGCGGTTGGCGCATATTGATCAATTACAATAAATATTTTTCCTTGTTGGATGAGCTTATATTTCAGGCATTCGCGGAATACGCCGAAGCCAGTGCTCATAACATTGATGCCTTTTATCTGCTGGGACAACTTTATTAAATCCGTATCCCGTACACATACGGCGTCCCAGGCGTTGGTTATCCGTCTGCTCTCCTTGTGTACGAAATCCTTTCGCTGATTGGCAATATGCTCTTGCAAAAGGCGGATTCTTTGCGACTGTTCCTGATAATTTTTTGAACCACGATCCATCCGGGACAGCTTTTGCTGCATTTTAATCAGCTTCGCTTTCGTATGCCTGACGGCATCCGGAACATCTATGCTGTTTCCTTCACTGTCCACATAAAAATGGATCAGAGAATGATTTATACCTATGGTTCGCTCTTTTGTCGGGATAATTTCTGATGCTTTCGCTTCTTCGCTTCGGAAAACAATCGAACAAAAATATTTTCCGGACCTTGTTTTCGTAACGGTTACGGAGCGCAGCAGCCAATCGCATTCCGGTTTCCGGTGCAGCTTCGCCTTGATACAGCCCAGCTTTGGCATACGGACTCCATCCTCTGTCAGTGCAATGGATGGACCGCTGCGATAAGGGCGGCAATAAACAGTAAAGGAATCTTTCTGCGCTTTTTTCGTCTTAAACTGCGGATAACGATACCGTTTCGGCGCACGAAAGAAATCCATAAAGGCTTTCCGGAGGTTCTGGTGCACCGCGCACAATGCCTGACTGTCTACCTCTGTTAAAAAAGGTGCTGACTTCTTGTATTTTGCAGGCGTTGGGATGTAATGAATGTCCGTCGCCGCATAGAATTCCTGTACATCAGCAAGCATTTGGTTCCAGAGATAACGGCAGCTGCCAAAGGTCTTTTCCAATCGTTCGGACTGCTCATGATTTGGATAAAGACGGACTTTGATAACGGGATATCGGATAACTTTCTCAGTTTCAGCTGCCGAATCTTTCCCCTGCTCTTCCGCCATTATGATCCTCCTTGATCTCCTGCCGCTGGTTCGGGAAACCGTTTGTAATCACCCTCTATACAGGATAATACACGATTATCCTGCAAATTCGACATAATTCGTTCTTTTATAAGACAAAGTCACCCCCTCAAAAATCTAATTATGTTGAATACTTACAAATCCTGTCTCACAAAATTTGTGAAAAACAGCCTTGACAAATGCAGGATAATCGTGTATTATCCTGTATTTATTTTCCGTTTTTTACTATTTTGTGATTAAAACAGATGTTTCAGGAGATAACTAACTATTTTCGCAACTTTAACAGCACGAAAATCCATTGCGCGGGTGCCGTTCCTCCATAATTTCCCGCTGTTTCGTTTCTGCAACATGCGTATAAATCTGCGTCGTCAAAATCGACGAATGCCCTAAAATATGCTGAATGCATCGAATATCAACATCTTCTTCCAGCAGTAAAGTTGCTACCGAGTGCCGGAACATATGCGGTGTGATTCTGGTAGGATAATCGACCAATTCACCATATTTCCGAACAATATTGCGCACGGACTGCTCGGACAAACGCTTTCCCCGGCTGTTCAGGAAGAACGTTCCGTTCCTTTCCGGCTGGCAGGCTTCTGCATACTTTCGGAGCGCTTCCAATACCTCTGCGTTTCCTATATAGGCAATCCGTTCCTTTGAACCTTTACCTAAAATTCGGATAACTCCGTCTTTCAAATCAATATTCTTGGTTTTCAGCCCGGAAAGTTCAGAAACCCGCATCCCTGTGGCAAACAGCATTTCGATAACCGCCGTCTCACGAATTACTGTCATATTATCCAGATTCAACTTCTGCCTTTTATGTACTTCCTCCAGTATGCTCCTTATCACCCAAAATGGGATAACTCGCGGTAAAAGAGTCGGCTTCTGTACCTTGAGATGGAGATTTTCAAATGGATTTTTTTCCATCAGGTTCTCTTCCATCAGCCAGGTCACAAAGGCTCGGATAGAGGCAATCTTCCTCTTAACAGTGCTCGGCCTGAATTTTTGATTCATGTATGCTGTATAACTTTTTATCGTTTCTCGATCAAAACTCGCGGCTTGTCCAATTACGTATTCGGTGAACTGCCGTAAATCAATACGATAGGCTTTAATTGTCTTCTTGTCCAATCTCTTTTCACTTTCACATGCGGTTAAATACTGCACGGTCAACATATTCAGTTCCATAGGTCCATTCCTCCGTATGGCTAGATATGATTATTATGGCAGGATATGGATAAATTTGTCGAGAGTAAACTATGTAGGGATCGTATGTCTTAATGCTAATATATTTTCATAATAAGAGTTTTTTTGTTAACCTTTCACACAGAAAGCAGTGTCGGATCAGCGCATGGGTTTATTGGCGAACCTAAATCCGTGAAACCCGTTGGGGAATCTTATACTCATTTTACACTATTTTGTTATGGAATTTTGTTTATATCCATTGGATAATAGTTTATTGCGCTCTTAAAATTCGGATTTCATATTGAGAAGGCTCCAGGATTTTTCACCCAATAGGTGAAAAAAATCGGCTCTGCTCCAGTTTTAGTGGAAAGTGCACATGGAAGAAGATTACATTTATTCCACGGTGTTCTTGACATGAACCTCGATTGACACGTGTTTTCTTGGAAAAAGCAGCAAAATATCGCCGCAAGCGGCATTTTTACCTTGGCAGAGCGAGCCTAACACGTGTCAAACTCATGTCAAGAACCTTTCGCGGCGTAAACGTCCCCTTCTTAAAGTACACTTAAAAATACCATTTCCTCTAAAACTGGAGTAGAGCCAAAAAATCAAGGGTAATCTCGTTCAAAAATCTAACTCTGGACGAATAATACCGCACAATTCAGCATTTTTAAGGGGGATTTCCGAACAAAGGAAAGACGAAATCGGAAATGACTTTCTTTTGCGTCTCACGGGTCCAGGTTATTCAGAAGTACATTCGATCACAAGGAAGCTGATTCGCGCATTCACTCCCCGCCTGACGCTGTGCTTTCAGACGGGGTACTCTGTGCTTTTTAATAGATCCAGTCCTCTTCACCGCTCTCAAGCCGTACCCTGAAATATGTGTCGCCTTCCTGACGGATGGTGAACGGCTGCCCTGCTTTCACTGTCATGATTTTCGCGGCTGACGTACTGTCGCCTGAGCGCATATTGAGGTCGATAACCCCGTATCCGGTTATTCCCTCTATCGGAAGTTCAAATTCATAGACTGTTTTATTATTTGTACTCTAGATGAATCCAATACTCGTGACCGCCCACTGTAACAAGGTGGTATTGGCCGTTTGGGAGCTTGGCCGCGTAATCCAGAGCACTTCAGCGATGGCCGTCAGGATAGAGAATACGGTTTGTTTTCATAGCGCCAATGAGAGTGACATTTTTTCAAGTGCCTTATCCCAAATGGTTTTACAGGTATACCAGCTATCCATTTGAAGGATGATGCGGGCGTCTGTTCGAGGCAGTGTATCAAGGAGCTCGACAGCCATACTGGTTTTGGAACTGCCTTCCGGGCAGCAGCGGCGCAGACGATAGCTCAGGGAAAAATTTCCTGTGCTGATATTGGCACCAAATACTTGATACCCGAACACCTGTTTACCCTCCAGATGAGAATAGTGCCAGCCTGTACCCTCCATGGGCCGTACAGCCCGCGAGGATGGTTTCTTCTTTTCGATGACTGTGTCATCTATGCTCAGGTAGACAGGTTCACCTTTTGCCAGAGCTATTTCGGATACTTTTCGCAACGCTTCTGTCTGCTGCTTTTAGGACACCTTCTGCTCATCCCATTTACCTTTACCTGAATCCGTAAAACTCGTCGTAAAATCACATGCTCATTTTGCACTGTTTTGTTCTGAGATCTCACTTACAACCGCCGGATAATAGTTTATCACACTCTGAAAATTCTAATTTCACATTGAGCGGGCTACAGAATTTCTTCACCCATCGGGTGAAGAAATTCAAGAGTGATCTCGCTCGAAAATCCGAACTCTGACTGGACGATACCGCATAATTCAGCAATTTCAAGGGGAATTTACGAACAAAGGAAGGATGAAATCGAAAATGGTTTTCTTTTGAGTTTCACGGATTCAGGTAGGCTTATCATGTACAACTTTACCGAATTGATTACCTCTCCCGTAATCGTCCATAAAG
>CAJUSB010000072.1 GCA_910589115.1 uncultured Clostridia bacterium
CGATATCCTCCATCCAGCAATCCAATCTTTTTTAGCCACAGGTGTTGCAAAAAAGCTTGACCACTACAGAGCAAACAGAATAAAATCCGTCAGGCCAAGCAGCGGCTAGTAAACAGCACACGGAAGGCTTGGGATGGCAACGGCTCCGTAATCATCTATTGTCCCACAGTGAAAGAGGTCAAGCGGCTATATCAATGGCTGAAAAAGCAGGGCTGAAAGGTCGACAAATACCATGGGAAACAGGACGACAAGAAACGCACGACCTCTCTGACCAACTTCCTGTCCGGGGAAGTCAAGATCATGGTCGCCAAGAATGCGTTTGCCCTTGGGATTGACAAACCCGATGTGCGCCATGTGATCCATGTTGGGCTGCCGCTGACGATTGACGGCTACATACAGGAGATTGGCCAGGCAGGCCGTGACGGCAATGATGCGAAATGCATCCTCATCTACAGCCCGTCTGATTTCTCGGCGAATAAAACTGTCCTCACCCACAGTGCAAAGAAGAAACACTCTTCCGCCTCGCTCAAGCAGCTGGATGCACTGAAGAACATCATCCAGTCTGACAAATGTCTCTGGAAGGGGATCGAAAAGAACTTCAGCAAAAAGCTTTGGAAAAGTGCAACAAATGCTGCAAGCGTCCGCAAAAAAATATAAGGAAGATTGAAAGCAGGCGAAATCAGCGTTAAAATAAGCTAAAAAATCCGTGTTTAACAGGTTTTCACGTACATATTATATCAATGACAGATAGCAAAGGAGGCACGAAAAATGTACGAAGAACCCCTAACCGTTTCCGTAAGCACAGAGGACGAGCCGAACCTTACCCCCGGTGAGCTCAAGGCGCTGGTCGCCCGCATCCGACAGCAGTTTAACCGGCCTCTGCCGGAGCAGTAAAACAGCAAAAACCTGCGAAACAAACCGAAAGGAGGGCTAGAAATGGTTGCAATCTATACCCGTCAGTCGGTAGACCGGACGGACAGTATCTCGGTCGAATTACAGGCTGAAACCTGCCGGATGAAACTAACAGCAAACGAGCTGGAAACCTGCGAAACCTACACGGACAAGGGCTTTTCCGGCAAAAACACCAACCGTCCAGCCCTCCAGCGCCTGATGGAGGATGTGGCGGCAGGCCGCGTTGAAAAAATCCTGGTTTACAAAATCGACCGTATCAGCCGCAGCGTCCACGACTTCACGGGGCTGTGCCAGAAGCTGTCCGAAAAGGGCGTCGAATTTCAGTCCGTAACCGATGGGATCACCCTTGACGACAGCTTATCCGGCACAGTAATGGCACAAATCATGATGGTTTTCGCCCAATTTGAGCGGGAAACCATCCAGCGCCGCGTAACCGACAACTACTTCGGACGGGCAAAAACCGGGATGTATCTCGGTGGCCGCCCGCCCTTCGGTTTCGCGAAGGATGAAACCACGATTGGGGGCAAACGGACCGCGTGCTACGTCCACGCGCCCGAACAGGCGTCCTGGGTGATCCAGATGTTTGAGCGCTACCGTCAGGATGGCGAATCGCTCGGCACACTGTCTCGCTGGCTGAATGCCAAGGGCGTGCGCACCAACACTGGAGCGGCATGGAGCACACTCCCGCTTGGGAGGCTATTGCGGAACCCGTCCTTTGTCCGGGCGGACGCGGCAGTTTTCCGCTATCTCCGTACAAAGGGCGCAACGATGAATGATCCGATTGAAGCGTATGAAGGCGTGCGCGGCTGCTATTGCTACGCCCCCCTCTCCACCGCCCCCAATGGGCAAAAGCCAACACGAAACAAGTTTTCGGATATGTCACACAGCTTTGTGACCCTTGCCCCGCACGAGGGGCTGATTGATGCGGATCTGTGGCTCGAAGTCCAGTACAAGCTGGACCGCAACAAGGCACTCAAGAACAGCGGCGCAGGAACGCATAGCTGGCTCTCCGGGCTGATGAAGTGCAGGCACTGCGGATATGCAATCTCGGTTGTCAACAAGCCATCCAATATGCACGGGCATTATATCAACTGCGGCGGGCACAAACGCGGCAACTCCATTTGCCCTGGCCGCAGCCGTGTGATCACACTGGAGGATATCGAAAGTGCAGTTGAGCAGGAACTGCTTGCCTTTCTCACGAGCTACAGCGAGGTGAAAATGCAGGAGAAGCAGCGGCGCAGCAGCGAGACCAACCAGCTGGAAATGCAGATTGCGGGGCTTGAGCAGGAAATCGGGCGGCTGACCCTGAACCTGGGGCAGGTCACGGAACCGGACGTTGTACATATTGTATCGTCACGCATCCATGAAATCAACATCACCTTATCAGAATTCCGCCAGCAGCGGGATACACTCCTTCTTTCAGAAGGTGCCCCTGACCTGGATGCTTACTTCCGCGCGGTGTTGGTTGAGTGGCCAAGCTACACCATTCCCGAAAGGAAAAAAATTGCAAAGGCCGTAACCGAACGCGTCATTGTCGGGGACGGCAGCATCGAAGTAATCTTCCGCACCGCCTACGGCAATCAAAAAACTGCTGTTTCACAATGATCCGCAACGGATCATGCGAAACAGCAGTTTTTTGATTCTTGCCCCTCTTTCATTAGAGGAAAAACTTTCGTATAGCTTGAAACAAGAATCGGCTTTCGGAAGGCTCCTTTTCACGGCAGAACATCCTCAAAAATCTCATATAGCGGTATTTCAAAGTCGTCATACAGGCTGCATTTGAAATGCGTTACAACATCAGCGCGCTCTGTTTCGCTCATCTGTTCAAGTGCCCAGTCAGGATAAACCGTATAGATATCATGAAGAGTAAATTCGCCGTTTCCGGTGTTCCAATAGACTTCGATCGTTTTCTCAGAAGCGCTTACAATCCAATATTCTCGGACTCCACATTTCGCGTAAATATCCTTTTTGCGCCCCCGGTCATTTTTGATACTGCCAGGCGATAATACCTCAACAACCAGGTCGGGAGCACCATAAACACCGCTGCTTTTGATTTTACTGCGGTCACAAACGATCATAACATCCGGAATATAAACGTTGTCCTTGGTCAAATGCAGATCGCAGCCATCCGGAATTGGCATACATTTCCTGCCTTTCAGATACGTTTTGAAAAGATGATAAATGTTCCCCGAGACAGATACGTGGTTCCACGCAGGGCTTGGGGACATTGCAAACAATTTCCCGTCGATCAATTCCTCTCGCAAGGGAAACTGACGTGCCAAAGTATCAGTCATAAATGGAAACCTCCCTACTCTTTTGCAGTCATTCAGGTTTTCTACATTTATTATACCATTGCGGCGTAGCAGAGTCAACGGAAATGTCAGTATCGTTTTGCCAAGCGTCTTTGAATCGAAGCATTCCTCCAGACGCATTCAAAAATGTTAAACGCGTCCTGCGAATTGTGGCACAATTAAATAACCTCTAAAAAACCTCTTGAGAAAAACCAGGGCTGAAAATCCGAAATATTTCAAGTGGATATTCCAGTGAAAAAATCGGGAACAGACAAATTTCAAAACCTATAATTTCCCATAAACAAGTTTTTAGAGGTTTCCTACAGTGATGTCTGGCTTCATATCCATTTGCCAACAACTCTCGTGTTTCATTGTACAGTATACCACCATCTTCCCCTTTTTGTTATACCATATCGTGAATTTTTTCAACAAAGCAGTGACACCACCGAAAAAAGCGGATAAGCGATATTGCGCTTAGAATAAATCCATAGAAAGGTATGCTTTATCCAAATCATCCTGAGCAATGCCTAAATATCGACGGGTTACTTCGTAATTACTATGGTTAAAAATATGCATAATAACGACCGGGGAAACTGCTTCGGAGGTCCAGGCATGATAGCCCCAGGTTTTGCGCAGGCTGTGGCAGGCGATTTTCCCCGGGATATTAACCGCAATCACCGCGTCATGAATAATCCGCCATGCCTGTATACGGGAAATTGCTTTACCGTTCTTGCGGTTGCTTGCAAGGATATAATCACCATGACGGTGCGGAAAATACAGCTTCAATGCAAGAATAATCTGTTTATTCAGCGCGATAGTTTTTGTTTTCCCAGTCTTTTTTTCTGTCAATGTAACATGTCTGCGAAAATCCTGTCTTTCTTCGTCATATACGTCTGACCATTTCAAACGTAACAGGTCGCTAATACGCAGTGCGGTACAGGTCCCCATAACAATTAACACATGATTGCGCAGTTGACCACGTGTTAAGAAGTAGTTTGCAAGCGATTTTAACTGTTTTTTATCCCGAATCGGTTCCGTTGCTGCCATAATATGTAAAGCCTCCTTATAGGGTATATTTTTTAGTATACCGCAAATAAGGGGGCTTTTGTAACTTTTATATAAATCTAGTACATAGTTTAGCACTAAATAGTAATTGATGCAAGGTTTTTTTGTCTAATTAACAAAAAAATATGTGACAAATTGGCCAGAATGTTCCATATTGACAAAAAAACGAAAAAAGATAGAAACAGCTTTATATAAAGGTTACATCCGCTTTGTGCCCTATGACACTCGGAGAGGGGAGCGCTGATAATGAGTCAGACAAAGCAGCATTTCCGTGGAGGCTGCCAGACGGAACGTCCAGTACAGCACCAATACAAAAATGATCCTGGAGTTTATGTAACAAGGGAAAGCATGGAACAATTTCTGAATGCCTGCCGCCAGGAGGGCCGTACCGCTGCAACAATATGCCGATACGGTAAGCTGCTGGAATCCCTTTATAAATATCTGCCGGAAGAAAAGACGATCTACTATGGTACGTTAGAAAAATGGCGTGATTCATTGTTGGAGAAAGGCTATGTAAACGGGACGGTAAACAGTTTTTTGTCGGTTACAAATGTATACCTGGATTATATTGGACATCGCGAATACCAAGTGCCGGACCGGTTGAAGCTGAATTCAGATGCGCAGCCTGAACTAAGCAGAGAAGAATATCTGCGGATGCTCCAAACAGCACGGCGGCTTGGAAAAGATCGTGTATATCTGTTGATTAAATTATTCGGAACGACAGATTTAAGCGTCCAGGAGCTTTCAAAATTAACGGTAGAAGCGGTGAAGGATGGCAGATTGGTCATTGATTTTAACCGATCAAAAAAAACGGTGAGGATTGCTGCAGTTTTGCAAAAAGAGCTGCTTGACTTCATAACGCGTAAAGGCTATACAACGGGGCCAGTCTTTCAAACGAAGGATGGCAGGCCAATGAATCGGGCTTATGTAACAAGGATGATCCGGGCGATTTGCCCGGCTGCAAATGTGCCGGAAGAAAAGGGAAGCACCCGTTGTCTGCAAAAGCTTTACCAGAGCACCCGTGCAGACATTAGGAGCAATATCAGCCTGCTGATTGATCAGGCACATGATCGGCTTTTGGAGCAGGAACAGTTTACCGTTGGCTGGGAATAAAAAGGAAATCCGCGTTGCCTGGAAACGTTTATGCCAACCCATCTACGTCGAAATGGACAAAAATTTGCTTGAGCAGGCGTGCAATCGTCTCTTAGCGCAAGAGCAGTTGAATATTAGTTAGGCATTCAAGGGGAATTGTGCCTAATATAGTCCGGAGATGCGGCAGTAAATGCAGGATATTTGGCTGTATCCGGCAAGAGAGGGCAGTTTATGGAAAAGCAGAAACTGAGCATTATCATTCCGGTTTATAACGTGGAAAAATATTTGCCTACAAATCTAAACAGCATCTTAGCAGCGAACCTTGAAAAAACTGAGTTGATTCTTGTCGATGACGGTTCTACAGACGGTAGTTTGAGGATATGCCAGAGCTATGCAGCAAAATATCCCTGCATACGACTGCTCTGCCAGCAAGGCAGCGGACCTTCTGTGGCCCGGAATCGAGGACTTGATGAGGCAAATGGTGAATACATTGTATTTTTTGACAGCGATGATTATATTCTGTCGGCTGCATTCCGCAAAACAGTGTCTCTTCTGGATATGTGTCCGGAGGGCGAATGCTGGGTTTCCGATTTTTGGCGGGTGGCCGAGAACGGCTGCATCCTTGACCGTGTCTACCAAATAAAGGATACGTCCGAGCCTATTGAGGATCGTACTTATATGCACCGGTTCCTCCATGAGCCTGACTGTGTATGGAATGTCTGGCGCTATATTTTCCGCCGGGATTTTCTGCTTGACCACGGGCTTCGGTTTTGTGAAAGTGCACGCTGCGCCGAAGATTTGGAATTTGTAGTACGGGCGCTATCGGAGTCAAAAAAGACAATTTTTTACCATAATCCGTATTATTTTTACCGGGTCAATTATGGAAAAACGTTGACCAGGACCTATACCGCTGCGCGCGTATGCCAGCTAATGGAGATGCTGCAAATATCCGCCAGATATTTGTGTGACCGTCAAGAAGCGACTGCGGATCTGATGCTGGATAAGCTGGTGTTGGAATATCTATTGAATCTTGCCCTTTTTTGGGAGGTTCCGGCGAATGAGCGTGAAGAAGTTCAGCGCCTGCTTTCCAATGCCGGATGGATGAAACTACTTACAAAAGCGACGGGGCTGAAACTTGCGGGGACTGTTGTTTCCCTGCTGGGGACGGCACCTTCGGCTTGGTTACTTCACCAGATGAAAAAAATCAAGCGCTGGGTGCGCGAAATAAAGATAGCTACTTATTCAAACAGAATGGAGCGTAAAACGAAACATGGGCATCAAAGTGTCAGTGATCATTCCAGTTTATAATGTGGAAAGCTATCTGCGTCCGTGTCTGGACAGTGTACTCGAGCAAAACCTGCGGGAAATCGAAGTCCTTTGTGTGGATGACTGTTCCAGCGACCACAGCACTGATATCCTGACAGAATATGCGTTAAAAGACAGGCGCATCACAGTGATACAGAATTCAGCAAATCAGGGTGCAGGCCAGTGCCGCAACCTCGGTATTGAGTCCGCACGAGGCGAATATTGTTTTTTTTTGGATGCAGATGACTGGCTTGCAAAGGGTAGCTTGGAAAAGGTATACCGAGAAGCCTGCCGCACCCGTGCAGATATTTTGCGGTGCAGAGCTTTTGACTATGACAACCAGACTGGAGTGATTTTCCGCACCAAGCACAATGCATTGAAGCATGTCCCGTTTTTCTTGTTTGGACGGGCGCTGGACGGAACACGCATTTATCCCGTACTTGCCAAAATCTGCGTAGCCCCTTGGGGCGGGTTGGTGCGGCGAGAGCTTTTGATAGAACAGCAAATCCGGTTTAATCGTTTACATTGTGTCAACGACCGTTCGTTTTTCTGGGAAACTGCTTTGAAAGCACGCCGGATTGTATTTTCCAGAAAAACACTTGTATATTACCGAACCAACCTTGCGAATTCCCTAGTCGGAGGGCGGGTGCGGAATTTTGCCTGCCATTTCACATCTTACGAGTTGGTGGAGGCACTTTGCGCCGGGCTACCGCCCAGGATGCAGCGCCTTATTCTGGATGCTGAGTTATTCGACCTTGCAAACTGGCTGGAGCAAAGCAATGGTACGGCATATGCAGAAAGAAACTGCGTGCTGGTTCGACAGTTTGTAGAAACGATGGACCGCAGCCCATGGAGGGGGGATATTATGAGAAGGAGGTGGTATAGGCGGATTTTGAAGGCTTTGCGGGAAGAGCCAAAAGAAAAGCATACGCGGGGATGCTGAGAAATGTCAGCTGGTGAAATCTGGTGTATTTGAATGGCGTTTACACGCTTTCCGAACAAACATATAGAGAGACATTCGCGTTTCTTTATCAGAGATTTACTTGATTGAGCCGGCAGGATGTGACGTCATTGAAAAAATTTTACTTCGATTGCGCAAGGTAGAAATGTGAGGGCCTTTCATGAAAATAATCAAAAAATTTGCCAGATATATAATTCGTGAAAACGGGTGGCTGCGAAAAATAATCTATAAGCTGTATAATGTGGCCTATACCACTGGAAACCCGGAGGTATACAGCCAACCTGTCGAGATAAAGACAAAGGCATCCGAAAAATCGATTTTTACAAAAAAAGCGACGTACAGCGGATATAGCATTGATTATCTGAACAGCAAGTTCCTGACAAAGGAAGAACGTATATGCGAATTGAAGCGCTTATTTTACAATCACTGTGGATACTACCTGGATATTGATCATCCAAAGACATTTAATCAAAAGCTACAGTGGCTGAAAGTAAATTATACCGATACCAGGATGGAACGCTGCGTCGATAAAGCGGAGTTTAAGGCATACATCCAGGAACAGCTGGGCGATGGTTATACCGTCCCGCTTTATGGCGTATGGGATAATGAAAACCATATTGATTTCGATGCGCTTCCAAATTCATTTGTCCTGAAATCTACAATTCAAAGTGATGGCCGACATATTATTGTCGTAAAAGACAAGTCAGCGCTTGATATGGATAAGCTGAAAACTGTTTTAAGTTCATGGCTGCTTCCGCGCAACTCGTTATGCGTCTCTTACTGCCACGCCTACCACAACCTTCGCCCGCGGATCCTTGCGGAGAAATTCATAGAAGGATTTGATGATCAGTTAACGGATTATAAATTTATGTGTTTTAATGGCAAGGCAGAAATGCTGTTTGTTGTAGCAGATCGGGCAAAACGGATGTGCGTAAATTTTTACGATTTGGAATGGAATCTTCTCCCGTTTACCCGTGTTTATCCTAATACAGATTACACACTAAAAAAGCCCAAAAACTTTGATCGTATGCTTGAAATTGCTAATAAACTTGCAAAGCCGTTCCCTTTTGTTCGGGTGGATTTTTATGAGTCTGCAGACGCGTCCAGGATTTATGTAGGTGAGCTGACGTTCTATCCAGGCGGCGGTTATGAGAGCTTCCAACCCATGGAATGGGATTATAAATTGGGCGATATGCTTGCACTTCCAAGCAGTAATCTGTAAGAAAGGTTTTGTCGAATATGAAGTTTCTGAAACAAGCAGTTAAGAAATATCTGAGAAAATCAAAGTTTTTTAAGAAAATTATCAAAAAGCTGAATGAGGTTGCAAGACAAGAGGATCCCAGCATTCAGAAAAGCAAAGCGAAAAGCACAAGCAAAAATACAAGCAATGCTTCTTCTGGCAGGGGGAAGGACGTTATTTACCCGTTGATTAAAGAGTATAAGTATAACAAAAGAATCTACAATTACTTACTCGAAAACCAGGACGGATATTCAATTAAAAAATGGGTAATTGAACAGATGTACTATTCTACAATCGGCAGATTCCCCAATTTGGATCATCCGCAAAGCCTGAATGAAAAAATGCAGTGGATGCGGCTGCATTATCATGATCCGCTTATGGTGAAATGCGTGGATAAATGTTCTTTCAAGGATTATATAAAGGAGCATGTTGGGGAGGAATATGTTGTCCCGCTGTATGGTGTTTGGGAGAATGTCAATGATATTGATTTTGAAGCGCTGCCTGACAAGTTCGCAATCAAATCCACATGGGGCTGGGGTGATTTGCAGAATATTCTTGTAAAAAACAAAAGCGCATTGGATTTACATAAGACGAAATCACTGCTGAGTAATTGGCTCATGCCATGGAACAATTATTATTATCAGTCCTTTGAATGGGATAGTAAAGATATTCCTCCAAGAATTATTGCTGAACAGCTGTTGGAGCCGGAATGCGGTGAAATTATTGATTATAAATTTTATTGTTACAATGGCATTTGCAGGCATTTCCTTGTGTGTAGTGATCGGAAAACAAAAACGAAGTATACCAATTATGATATGAACATGAACTGCATGAAACTCTCTCCCAACAGTCATGTAACCGATCAAAAGTTTGAAAAGCCGCCTACTTTTTCGACAATGCTGCATATTGCCGAAGAACTTGCAAAACCTTTCCCGCTGGTCCGGGTTGATTTCTATGATATCGATGGGAGAATATATGTAGGTGAATTGACATTTTCGCCAGGAGGAGGCTTCAATACATATTATGAGGAATGGGATAACCGGCTCGGAAGCTTCCTGATGCTTCCCGAAGCAAATGTTGCTGTAAGCGAAACAACAAGGATATGTAAGGAGAGATTGTAATGAATACCATCGGATTTGTAATCAGCCATAAGAACAACGAAAAAAGGCGTGCCATCCTGCCGTGCGACCTTGCAGGGCTGAAAAAACCGCAGCAGCTGTATTTGGAGGAGGGCTACGGCTGCTCGGTCGGGTATCCGGATGATGCGTACCGCCCATATGGGGTGCATATCGTTCCACGCGAGGAGGTTCTCAAATGTGATGTCATTGTTGATGTCAAGCTCGGTGATGCAGATTATCTGGCACAGCTGGACGGCCCGAAAATCCTCTGTGGTTGGGCGCACTGCACACAGAGCGTCGACTTCACTTCGACGGTATTAAATGCAGGTCATACCGTCATCGCATGGGAAGAAATCTATGAAAACGGGCGCTATATTTTCTACAGAAACAGAGAAGTTGCCGGCGAGGCGGCGATCCTTCATGGGTTTCGTTACAGCGGCAAAATGCCCTATGATGCAAAGGTAGCCATTATCGGGAACGGGCAGACGGGGAAAGGTGCATTCCGAATCCTGGCCGGGCTGGGTGCTGATGTGGATATATATGCCCGCAAAAACGAAGCGCAGTTCCGGGCAAACATGGCGAATTATGATGTCTTAGTGAATTGTGTCATGTGGGATACACACCGGACAGACCGGCTGATCTACCGGGAAGATTTGAAAAGGCTGCGCCCGGGCACGTTGATTATTGATGTCAGCTGTGACCCTTATCTGGAGATTGAAACCTCCCATCCGACAACCATTGACAACCCGGTTTATACCGTGGACGGAATCGTCCATTATGCGGTGGACAATACGCCTGCGATGTACCCGGTTACTGTGACAGGAAACCTGAGCTGCGCATTTGCCCCCTATATCTGTATGCTGGTGTCCGGCGAATATTCAGAGAGCCTGAAAAAAGCTGTAGTGATCGAACAGGGGCATATTATTGACCGGAATATTTTTGACTTCCGTTCAGCGCGCGGCATCTTCTGTAAATAAAATGGGGCTCCTGCACAATTTTTATGCCAGGGCAAAGCCTTGGGTAGCGGCACGTTTTTATTATGCGCTTTCCCCCATTTCCCCGGTGCTGACGAGCCGCATCCTGTACTGGCGAAAATTTAAGTATCCGCTTAATCTGCATTCCCCGCAAACGCTGAACGAAAAACTCATGTGGCTAAAGTTATATGAATACGGCCAAAGCCCTCTGGTGTCACAGTGTGCAGATAAACTGCGCGTCCGGGATTATGTCAGCGCCGCAGGGTGGGGGAATATTCTGAATGAATTATACGGGGCATGGGATTCGGTGGCACAAATTCCATGGAACCAGCTGCCGGATTCTTTTGTACTGAAATGTAACCACGGCTGCGGGTTCAACGTCATTTGCCCGGACAAACATGTGCTGGATATTACTCGCAGCAGGGCACGGCTGAATCAGTGGATGCGGACGGACTTCTGGCGTTTCTATGCCGAACTGCAATACCGAGGCATCCCTAAGCGGATTGTCTGCGAACGTTATCTGGGGGGACAGGGACGCCTGCCGGAAGATTACAAGGTGTACTGCTTCCATGGTGTCCCTCAGTACATACTTGTATGTGAGGGACGGTCAGTGGGCAAGCCCCGCTTCTATTTTTTCGATACGGGCTGGCATTTCTGCCCGCTCACGCGCGATGGACTGTCGGAGCCGGAAGACTTTACACTAGAACGGCCTGTGTGCCTTCCTGAAATGCTGAAATGCGCCGCAGAGCTGTCGGCGCCCTTTCCGTTTGTCCGCGCTGATTTTTATGTCACAGAAGGCAGGCTGGTATTCGGGGAACTGACCTTCACACCGTCGGGCGCATTAGATACGGATCGCCTGCCGGAAACGGACCGACTGCTTGGCAGTTTCCTGACGATTCCGGTGGCTGCGAAGAATGAAACGAGGCAAAGGTGATGATAAACAAGCTCAAAGCATATCGATTCTTGTTTGAGGAACTGGTGAAGCGCGATTTCAAAAAGAAATATAAGCGCACCGTATTGGGCATGGCGTGGAGCATCCTTTCTCCGCTGATGATGCTCCTTGTTATGAAAATGGTGTTTACCCAGTTCTTCGGACGGAATTACCCACATTATACCATTTATTTGTTTTGTGGAAACCTGGTTTTTTCGTATTTTAATGAGTCCACCTCGCAGGGGATGTTTTCCCTGATTGGGAACGCTTCCATATTTACCAAGGTGAATATCCCGAAATATTTGTTCCTGTTTTCCAAAAACGTGCAAACACTAATCAATTTCGGGCTTACGTTGGGTGTTTTTTTCTTTTTCTGTGTCCTGGACCGGATTACTTTTACTTGGAAGTTTTTGCTGCTGCTGTATCCGATTGCCTGCCTGCTGCTGTTCAATATCGGTGTTGGGCTTATTCTGTCGGCATTGTACGTGTTCTTTCGGGATATCCAGTACCTTTGGACCGTATTTACGCAACTGCTGATGTACATGTCCGCTATCTTCTATATGATTGATGACTACAGCTATACGGTTCAGTGCCTGTTCCTGCTTAACCCGGTCTATCTGTTCATCCGCTACTTTCGGAAAATCGTGATTGACGCGATCATACCAACAGCATGGTTTCATCTGCTGATGCTCGCTGATGTTTTTGTCGTCCTAGGGATTGGCTGCTGGATGTACAAAAAGTACAATACCAGCTTCCTGTATTATGTCTGATGGAGGGGTAAATGAGTATCTTAGAGGTAAGCCATGTGTCAATCCGTTATATGACCGGAGACTTTAAGGACATTGGTCTAAAGGAATATGTCATACGCCGGCTGAAGGGGAATTACCGCGTAACGGAGTTCTGGGCAGACCGGGACATTACATTCTCACTGGAACCGGGAGAGATGCTGGGCATTATCGGAACGAACGGTGCTGGCAAATCGACTCTGCTGAAAGCCATCTCCGGCATTATGGAACCAACAAAGGGTAGGGTGCAGCGAAATGGCAGTATTGCTGCGCTGCTGGAGCTGGCCAGCGGTTTTGACGGCGATCTGACCGTCCGGGAGAATGCTTACCTGCGGGGCGCGATGCTGGGCTATACACGGAAGTTCATGGACGAGGCTTATGGCCAGATCATTGATTTTGCCGAACTGCGAGCCTTTGAGGACCGGCCCTTCAAACAGCTGTCCTCGGGCATGAAGTCGCGGCTGGCATTTGCCATCGCAGCACAGGTCCAGCCGGATATCCTGATCCTGGATGAAGTGCTTTCGGTCGGTGACGGAGCGTTCCGAAAGAAAAGCGAAGCGAAAATGCGGGAGATTATGGCGGGCGGTGCGACAACGATCTTGGTCAGCCATTCTATCCAGCAGGTGAGGGAACTGTGCAACAAAGTGCTGTGGCTGGAAAAGGGGGAACAGATTGCTTTTGGTGATACCCAGATACTATGCGTTCTTTATCAGCAGTATCTGAATCAAACAATCACACTGGCACAGGCAAAACAGATCTGGGCAGCGCTTAACCGGCATTATGATTACCTGATTGTTGGAAGCGGGCTGTTTGGTGCTGTTTTCGCGCGGGAAGCGGCAGATCATGGCAAGCGCTGCCTTGTAGTTGAACGCCGCGCGAACCTCGGCGGAAACATCCGCTGCGGTGAAACAAACGGGGTCATAGTACACCAATTCGGTGCGCATATCTTCCATACCAGCCGAAAAGAGGTGTGGGACTATGTCAACCGCTTTACCAGGATGATGCCGGTCACTCAGGAAGAGGTTGCCCGAAACGGTGAAACAGGCGATTCGGTCTCTCTTGAGCAGCTGTATGAGAAGCAGTTCGGCCCGGATGCCGATAACCTGGAGGAATTGGCACTTTCGCTGATGGGTGAGGGTGTCTACCATTCGTTTTTCAGGGGCTGGCTGGAAAAACTATGGGGGCGCCCTTGCAAGGAACTACCCGCATCTATGGCGTTCCTACCGCTGACGTCGTCCAGCGCATGGCGGGGCATTCCGGAGGGCGGCTATAACCATTTGATTGAACATTTGCTGGAAGGGATAGAAACCATAACCGGGCTAGCGTTCCAGACGCTGAACACTGCATTTTCCAAGATTGCAGATAAAGTGGTTTATACGGGATCAGTGGATCAGTTGCTCGGTTACTGCTTGGGTCGGTTAGAATACCGCAGCCTGCGTTCCGAGACAGAAATATGGGATGCACCACAGGGACAGGGTATCATCTATGAATGTGGTGCGGACACGCCGTATCTGCGGACCGTTGAATATCCGTATCCCATTAGGCAGGCTGGGAAACGTACAGTCATCGTCCGGGGGACTGTAACCGAATGGGAACCTGGACGGGAGCCGTTGTTCCCGGTCCGCACTGCACATAGTGCTCGGCTGTACGAACAATATCGAGCGCTTGCCAAGGAGCAGTATCCAAACTTTCTTTTTGGCGGCTGTTTGGGAGCATATCGGTGCTGTTCCATGGACGAGGCTATTGCGGACGCACTGGAGTTGGCGCAGCGGGAATTCCGCAAGGATGGACGGCGGCCGCTGCGGACAAACGTGAAGATAGCGGTCGCTGGTCTTGGATATGTTGGCATGGCGAACGCTGTTTTCCTTGCGCGGCATCAGGATGTCACGGCGGTGGACTTAAACCCGGAACGGGTTGCGGCAGTGCAGGCGCGAAAATCACCAGTGGCTGATTCACTGATCCCCGGGTATCTGCAATCCCTGCGGCTCAATGCCACCTGTGACCTAGGGGAAGCGTACCGAGATGCCGAATATGTAGTTGTTGCCGTACCAACTGACTATGCCCCTGAAAAGGACGCATTTGACACCGCAGCTGTGGAGGCGGTCATCCGCAGTGTTATAGCTGTAAACCCGAATGCAGTAATCGTCATCCGCTCAACCGTTCCGGTTGGATATACGCAGCGAATCCGTGAACGCCTGGGCTGTCGCGTCCTGTTCTGCCCGGAGTTTTTAAGGGAAGGAACGGCGCTTCGGGACTGTTTGTCCCCCTCACGGATTATTGTGGGAGCCCCGCAGGACGATTCATCCCTGATGGAGGCGGCACGGGTATTTGCTGATTTCTTGTCGGGCGGTGCGGAAAAAGACTGTGTCCCGATCCTGCTGACCGCCCCAACCGAGGCAGAAGCGGTCAAGCTGTTCGCAAACAGTTACCTTGCACTGCGCGTTGCCTTTTTCAATGAATTGGATACTTATGCGGAGTTACGCGGACTGAACGCACAGCAGCTGATTGAAGGCATCGGCTATGATCCGAGGATTGGAAATTTTCATAACAATCCGTCCCTCGGCTACGGCGGTTGCTGCTTGCCCAAAGATGTCCGGCAGCTTCGAGCGGAGTTCGGGGGGATGCCTGCTTATGTGGTCGATGCGGCGATTGAGGCGAACCGCGCGCGGAAGGATTTTATTGCGGAACGTGTATTGGAAAAAGCCGGATACAGCGGAGAGAACAAGGGCGGTGTGATTGGTGTCTATCGCCTTGCGATGAAGGCTGGGTCGGATAATTTCCGGCAATCCAGTGTAAAGGATATTATACGCCGGTTAAAGGAGAGCGGCGCGGAACTCATCATCTATGAACCACTGCTGGAAGGGGAAGAATTCCTTTCCTGCCGGCTTTTTCGGGAGCTGGATACGTTCGTGCAAGTCAGTCGTGTGATTCTTGCCAATCGCTTTGACGAGGCGCTCTTACCGGTGAGGGACAAGGTTTACACCCGTGATCTGTACCAGCGGGATTAGACGTGAGAACGACTGATATGCGAGAGCGCTTACCCGCAAACACTGGAAATTGATGTTTTATCCAGCTATACAACAATCGATTTTATGTAGACAGCAATGAATGGGTGCAGTTGTATTATACCGCGTCTTAATAGCTTCTGAATCATTTTTTGCATGACTATTGCAAAAATTACAATAAGAATCGTATTTAGAGTGGGTTTCCACAAAGTAAAGCGGAGAATGCAGGCAGGCTGACACCATCGGGAAATGATAATGCCGTTATGTGGAAATTTAGAACCTATATTCACAGGCTGTCTGCCACGCACATCCACGGCTGCTATCTTGTGAATACAGATTCTTGATGTTAAAGTGGAGGACTACATTTGAAGAGCAACCAAAAGCAGATAAAGAGTTCACTGGTAATTCTATTCTTTCTCCTTATGATACCCGCAATCATAGGCCTTATGATAAAGGCTGAATGGTTCATAAAAAATCCTACTGAAAGCGAGATGGAATTAAAAATGGATATTGTTGATACTCAGGTTAGTTATCAGAAGGATGAACCTCATTATGGAGATTGGAGTCGAGCCAACAGCAGCGCAAACCCTGTGAGATATGAACAAAAAGGCCAATTTTATCAGTACATGACCCCAACGACCAATAATACGGCAAGAATCATGTGCGCTGGTGATTTGATGTGCGAGCCTGTAATGTCCCAGGCAGTTTTCCATAATAATAAGTTTTTCTTTGAGGCGTGCTTTGCAAAAGTCAAAAAGGTATTTGAATCTTCTGATTTTGCGATTGCGAATCTTGAAACTACAGTTGCTCCGGATTATCCTTATGCAATTGATAAGCATAAGCTGGCGGACAGATACCACTGTAATGCTCCGATAGAATATCTGGAAGCGCTCCGCTACGCCGGACTTGATGCAGTCACTATGGCCAACAATCATACTTGTGACACCGGTGTGGACGGCCTGAGAACTACCATTGAAAATGTGGAAAACAATGGGATACTTCATACAGGGGCTTTCATTGCAAAAAGTGACAAACGCTATCTCCTTTTACAAATAAACGGCATTAAAATTGCCCTTCTTTCCTATACAGAGCACTTCAACAGCAATCTGGATGAGAAATGTTTTACCGAGGAAGGGCAGGCTATGATGTTGAATTTATATTCAAAAGAGCGTGTGGAAGCCGATTTAGCAAATGCAAGAGCGGATGGTGCAGAATTTACCGTTGTCTATATTCATTTCTGGTGTAAAGACTATACGCACGAGACGCAGGAAAGCCAAATCAAATGCGCTAATGAAATTGCAGAAGGTGGTGCTGACTGTATTGTTGGCGGGCATCCTCATGCGGTGCAAAAGTATGATGAGATTAGGTGTTAGTCAGAAAGTGGGTCGGTGAGGGTCAAAGGGACAGTAAGTTCCAGGA
>CAJUSB010000073.1 GCA_910589115.1 uncultured Clostridia bacterium
GGGTGCAGGGCAGCGCCCTGCCGCTGTCCGCGCAGGACGCCTCCCCGGCGAGGGGCCGCCTCAGCGGCGGCAGTGCATGAACTTCGCAGATTCGTGCCACTTGACGGTGTACCCCGCTCCGTGACTGCAAAAAACAGAGTCTGGCGTGTGCGCTACATCCCGCTCCGCATCATACGCTCGCCGCATCCGTACCTCTTCCGCATTGTGGCACAGGCGCATCCCTCCCGGATGAAGCGTCAGCACCCCCCGTCCATGCGTGTAAGCCGCAAATTCCTGCTGATAGCTCATCGCCTCCGACAACGGCACTGCCGCGCCCACTGTCACCCGCACCCCCCGCTGCACCGGTGCCTCCGCCTCACCCGACATGCGCGAAATATCTGTCAAAAGCCGCCCCAGCTGCGCCGGTTCTACCCCCGCCGTTAAATGCACATACGGTTCCAATAATATGCTTTCAGCATGCATCAGGCCATGCCGGATCGCCCGGTACACCGCCTCCCGAAAGTCGCCCCCCTCCGTGTGCTTCTCATGCGCACGGCCACAACACAGGACGACCGTCACATCTGTCAGTGGGGCACCCGTCAATACTCCACGGTGCACCCGCTCAAATACATGCGTCTCTATCAGCCGCTGCCAGTTCAGCGCCAGTTCGTCCGTTGGGCATTCACTCCGAAATGTGAGCCCGCTGCCACGTTCCCCCGGCTCCAGCCGCAAGCCAACCTCCGCATAATGCCGCAGCGGTTCAAAATGCCCCCATCCCTCGACCGGGGCCGCGATTGTTTCCTGATACAGCACTTCCGGCGGCGTAAATTCGATTTCCTTCCCAAACCGCGTGCGCATGGCTTCCGTCAGCACTTCCAGCTGCACCTGTCCCATCACCCGCACCGTCAGCTGCTGAAGTTCTTCCTCCCATTCCACGCCCAGCTGCGGGTCTTCGTCTTCCAACACCTGGAACGCGGCAAGTATTTCCTGCGGCGGCCCTTCAAATGCAGCCTTGGCTGTTAACAGCGGCCGTAACGATGCCGCAGGCAGCGCCGCCGCTGTCCCGACACCGTCACCAATCCGTACCCCCGGCAGGCCCGCCGCCCCACATAACCGTCCCGCTTCCGCCTGCGGAATGTTCTCCGTTTTCGCCCCCCGTAATGCACGCAGTTCGCCAACCTTATCATCCCCGACCCGGTCGCGCGGATGCAGCGTGCCTGATGTTATTTTTAACAGCACCAGCCGCGTCCCGTCTGCCTGACGGCGCACCCCATACGCCTGTGCTCCGAATTCCGCCAACGGGTCATAGTCCGTTGTCAGCAATGCATCCAAGCCGTCCATCAGCGCTTGTACCCCCGTCCCTTCCCGTGCCGAACCACAGAAAACCGGGAATAACCGGCGTTCCCCTGCCATCCGCTGTGCCGCCTTCCGAAAAAAAGAATCCTGAAAGCCGTGCTCCAAATAAAATTCCAACAGCGCCTCATCCCGTTCGGCCAACGCTTCCGCCGCCGGTTCCAGCCCTGCCGTCAGGTCAATGCAGTCCTCCGACAACAGTTCGTGTATTTCCTTCACCGCCGCTGACGGCTCTACACGGTCGCATTTGTTCACAAACAAAAATGTCGGAACCTTTAACGCCTCCAACCGCTGCCAAATGGTTTCCGTATGCCCCTGTACACCGTCCGCTGCACTGACCACGACAATCGCCGCATCCAATATTGCCAGCACCCGCTCCATCTCCGCCGCAAAATCCACATGCCCCGGTGTATCCGCCAGCTGGTACACATGCCCGCCATGCGTGAACTCCGCCTGCCCGGTAAAGATTGTAATGCCGCGCTTCCGCTCCTGCGCATCCGTATCCAGAAATGCTCCCGTAGGGGCACGCAGGCTGCCGCCCTCCGTCAGCAAACGCTCGGATAAAGTCGTTTTTCCTGCATCAACATGCGCCAATATCCCTATCGTTCTATACATCCTTTTGAGACCTCCCGTTAACGCTCCGACTGTCCGGCCTGAATCACAATCTGTATCAAATATTGCGAATCCCCCGGCACTGCCAGCTCATCCAATAATAAATCTTCGTAAAAATCACCATGCAGGGAAATACCGTTTTCCTGTGCATAAGCAAGCATCTCCTCATAGGCCGGTGCAATATCCGCAAAGCTCCCCCGATAGCAGGCAGTCAGATACCGTCCCGCCGGACGCACCTCCGCCCCCCTCGGCGGCTCATCAAACAGCAGATAAATCTGTGAATAAGGTTCCAGCTGCCCCGACTCCACCTGTTCCAGCGTATGCCGCCCGCCGATCCCGTAAGGACTTTTGACCCGCAGACGGTCGCCCTCCTGATAAAGTGCGGATGCTGCCTGTGCAAAATCCACCGCACCGCCCTGTGCCGGTACGGTTTCACACAGCAGATACTGCGTCGGAAGCTCCCGCAGGGAAACGATACCAGCCGGCATCTCCTGTACCCGCGCCAGCACAGCCGATTTCTGCCGCACCCAGCGGCGCATCCTTTGCAGCCGGCGCAGCCGTTCACCGATCAGCCGGTCTTCCTCCCGCAGCAGCTCGGCCAATGCATCCGGGCTGCGCCGTCCCAGATAGGCCCGTATCTCCCGCAGCGGCATATCCAATTCACGCAGCATAACAATCACATCGAATTCATCCAGCTGCGCAAACGTATAATACCGATATCCATTCTCAAGCGTAACCTCCGGGCAGAACAGGCCGATTTCATCATAGTGAAACAGCGTATGCTTTTTTACCCCGACAATTTTGGCAAATTCACCGGTTGTCAAATATCGCTCACGGTTCATAAAAAATTTTCCTGCTTTCCTCTTGACTGTTGGGTTACCCGATACCTTATCATACCATATAGACGCTCAGAAAAAAAGAGAGGAGGACAAAAAATGTCGTATTCGATCGGGCAGGATTTCAAATTTAGTTCACTTCTGGGGTTCACCCTGCCCACCATCTGCATGATGGTTTTCCTATCCCTTTATTCCATTGTAGACGGCGTATTTATTGCGCGCTTCCTGGGCAGCAATTCGCTCTCCGCGCAGAATATCGTCTGGCCGGTCGGCTGTCTTGGGCTGTCGGTTGGCCTCATGCTGGCCACCGGCGGCAGCGCAGTCGTTGCACGCAAGCTCGGCGAAGGCAAACGCGAAGAAGCCCGGCGCGATTTCAGCTTTATCACGCTGGTAACGATCTTGACCGGTTTTTCCATGCTGATACTCGGCAGCCTGTTCCTGGAACCCATCTGCCGGGCACTTGGAGCAACCGACCTGCTGCTCCAAGATGCAACGGACTATTTACAGGTAATGCTTTATTTCATGCCCGCACAAATGCTGCAATGCCTGTTCCAAACCTTTTTTGTTACCGCCGGACGCCCGGGCCTTGGCCTGACTGTAACGGTAATGGGTGGCCTGACCAATGGCATTTGTGATTATCTGCTGATGGGCCCGCTGCAATACGGCATGAAAGGCGCAGCCGCTGCCACCGGGCTTGGACAATGCATCCCCGCTGTTGTTGGGTTGGTCTATTTCACCCTTTCGAAAGGTGAGCTGCACTTCGTAAAACCAGGCCTCTCGCTGCATCTGCTGGCGGAATCCTGTTTCAACGGCTCGTCCGAAATGGTGACCAACCTCTCCAACGCCGTTATTACATTCCTATTTAATATTATCCTTCTGGAGCTTGCCGGAGAGAACGGCGTTGCCGCGATCACGGTCATACTATACGGACAGTTCCTGTTCACCGCTGTGCTTTTCGGATTCTCGCAGGGGGTAGCGCCCGTGTTCAGCTTCAACTATGGCAGCGGCAATACCGAACGGACAAAACGAATTTTCCGCATCTGCATCCGGTTCATTGTTTCCGGTTCTATCCTCATGCTCACGCTGGCCTTTTGCCTCGCGCCGGTAGTGGTAAATATTTTCACCCCCCGCGAAAGCGGCGCCTTTGACATTACGCTGCACGGCTTCTACCTATTCTCTATCGGCTACCTGTTTTCCGGCGTGAGTGTCTTTGCATCCTCCATGTTCACCGCATATTCAGACGGCCGGACCTCCGCGATCATCTCCTTTGCACGAACGTTTGGATTTATCCTCATCTGCGTACTGACGCTCCCCCGTGTGCTCGGTATTGATGGGGTGTGGCTGTCCGTTCCGGTTGCCGAAGCCGCAACGTTTTTCCTGTCGGTCTGGTTCCTGCGGCATTACCGCAGCAAATACCAATATGCTTAGCCGAATAACCAGACGGAAACCATACCACCGACAATTTTCAAACAAGATCTAAGGGACATGCTGCCTTTCCGGGCGGCCTGTCCCCTTTTCATAGATATCCTCACAATCAGAAAAATTTTTCCGCAGCCGCCCTTCCGTCCCCTCTTCCCGCCCGCAGGCGAAGGAAGGGAGTCCAGAGGGGCGAGCCCCTCTGGCGCTGTCTGCGCAAGACCGCCCGCCGCGCAGGCGGAGCAAACGGCCAGCTCCCATGCACACGCGGATATTTTGCTGCCGAATGTGGCAAAACCATGTAAATTTTTGTTGTCAAAAGGCATCGGATATACTATAATAGAAATACAAAGCGCTTGAGAGGTGGAATAAAATGGTAGCTGTCGTACACGCCGCAGGGCTTTCCGGGATTGATGGATATATTGTTACAGTCGAAGGGATGCTCTCAGGCGGTTTGCCGCGCATGGATATTGTCGGACTGCCGGACAAGGCGGTGTCCGAATCGGCAGAACGGGTACGCGGCGCACTCAAGCAGTTGGGGTATGACTGGCCGGTCTCACGGCTGACCATCAACCTCGCACCGGCTGACACCCGCAAGGAAGGCCCTGTCTATGATCTTGCAATCGCGCTGGCGATCCTGGCGGTCACGGGGCAAATCAACGCACTGCCAGAAAAGGCCGTCTTCCTTGGGGAGCTGTCGCTGACCGGGGAAATCCGTCCCATCTGCGGCGCCCTTTCCATGGCGATTGCCGCGCGGGATGCCGGATTCAATACGATCTTCCTGCCTGCGGACAATGCCGCCGAAGCCGCCTATGCGCAGGGTGTGACCGTTTATCCGCTCTCCCGGCTGGGGGAGCTGCTGGCTTTTCTGGACGGGCGGGGGCCGCTTTCCCCATGCCCGCCGCCTGACCCGCCGGAACCTGCCGACAGTGCGTTGGATTTCGCTCATGTTGTCGGACAGGGTACCGTCAAACGCGCCCTGCTGGTCGCCGCTGCCGGAGGCCACAACCTGCTGCTTTCCGGCCCGCCCGGCTCGGGCAAGTCTATGATGATCAAACGCCTGCCAACCATCCTCCCACCGCTGACCGACGCCGAACGGTTGGAAGTCATCCGTATCTGGTCAGCCGTCGGCCTCGGGGCCAAAGCGGCCCGGATGGGCGGCAGGCCATTCCGTGCGCCGCACCATAATACATCGGCCTCCGCCATTATCGGCGGCGGGGCTGGCGGGAAGCTCCCCCGTCCCGGCGAAGCCTCCCTCGCGCATCGCGGCGTGCTGTTCCTGGACGAATTCCCCGAATTCCGCCGCGACGTGCTGGAAGCCATGCGCCAGCCGCTGGAAGACGGCATAGTCACCATCTCCCGCGCAGGCGGGCGGGTGTCCTACCCGGCAGCGTTCCAGCTGGCCGCCGCCATGAATCCCTGCCGCTGCGGCTGGTACGGCACAGGCCGCTGCACCTGCAAACCAGGCCAGGTGCAGCAATACCTGCGCCGCCTGTCCGGACCGCTGATGGACCGCATTGATATCCAGGTCGCCGTCGAACCGGTGACCTATGAAGCACTGTCCGGGCGCTCCTCCACCCGGGAAGAGTCCTCGGCCTCCATGCGGGCAAAGGTGGATGCCGCCCGCAAACGCCAGCTGGAACGGCTGCCCGACGGTATCCCCTGCAACGCAGCTGTCCCGCCTGCACTGCTGGCCGAACTGTGCCCCCTGGATGCCGCCGGAGATCGGATGCTGGCCGCAGCCTTTACGCGCATGGGCCTGACCGCTCGCGCCCATGACCGCATTCTGCGGGTCGCCCGCACGATTGCTGACCTTGACGACAGCGATGATATCTCCGCCGCCCACCTTGCAGAGGCCCTGCAATACCGGATCGTTGACCGTGCGGCGGGTGTCTGACTGCTTCACAGCCCCATCCACATGTAAAGCGGAATCCTATACAGCGATGTGGATAACTGTGGACAACTCTGTGGACAGTGTGCATAAGTTGTGAATCCCCAGGGGTTTTTCCCCATTTCCCCAGGTAAGGTTACAGAAAAATTCACCGTTCTGTAACCGAGCTGTAACTTTCTGTAATCGAACTGTAATTCTAAAGGAGGTTTTATGAAAGTTATCCACAGGGTGGTGTTAAGTTTATCCACAGTCACCGCCCTTGTTATCCCCAGTTCTGCACAGGCTTTGGAACATGTGGATAAGTGGGCTGTGGATGGTGTGGAAGCCGCGCGGCAGGCCGGGCTGGAACCGGCTGCCCTCGCCGGAGCGGACGCTGCCGCGCCGGTAACGCGTGCAGAGTTCGCTGCCATTGCCATTGCCACCTATGAGGCCGTCACAGGCCGGCAGGCCGCAACAGAAACCACACCGGCTTTCCCCGACTGCGACGATCCGGCAGTTGCCGCCGCAAGCCGCCTGGGGCTTGTCAGCGGACGTTCGGACGGCACCTTCGCCCCGGACGCTGCCATTAACCGGCAAGAGCTGTGCGTCATGCTGGCCGGTGTAGCGCGTGCCGCCGGGCTGGAGGCCGACCCAGAAAGTGACCTTTCCCGTTTCCCGGATGCTGACATGGTTGACTGGTGGGCGCTGGAATCGGTAACCGCCATGACCGGGCTGGGCATCATGAACGGGGTATCCACCTATGGTGCGCTCACGCTGGACCCGTTCGGGATGGCCGCCCGCCAGCAGGCGCTGCTGCTGTCCGGACGGTTTGTTGAGGTTTTCCGCGCACAGGTTCCCGAACCGGAACCCACAGACGATCCGTCTACAGCGATTCCGGACGTAAGGGAGGATAACTTTACACAGCTTCTGAAAGAAGCAGATGAGGCGAAATTCCAACAGATTTTTGGTGAATCAAACACCTGTTTTCTAACGAAAACGCAGGCTGAAGCCTTTATGGAAACGTTTACGATCCCGGTATGGCAGCTGTCCGAGGAAAGCGGGGAAAAGCAAAGCAGCACCATGCAGCTGACCATGCACCGGGCGCTTGTCCCAACGGTCCGGCAAATTTTTCAGGAAATTTATGAGGGGGAGGAGCAGTTCCCCATTAAAAATATTGGCGGCTATGCCTGGCGGCAAAGCGAACGCAGCGAGCACCGCCAAGGCACAGCCATCGACATCAACTGGGAAGAAAACTACGAAGCCGAACAGAACGAGGACGGCAGCCTTACCGCAATCACCGGCGAATACTGGAAGCCGGGAGAAGATCCATTCTCCATCCCGGAGGACGGCGATGTAGTACGCATTTTCAAAAAATACGGGTTCTCGTGGGGCGGTGACGCATGGTCCAGCAAGCGGGACTATATGCATTTTTCTTATTTTGGCAGATAAACCGCCCGTATGCAAACCGGTCGATTGCGCGTCCCTTGACAGGGCTGCCGGTTATCCATTATAATGGATGAGAAGAAAATAAATCATCATAGAAGGAAGAATGAGGAGATCATTATGAAGGAGGCGCTTTCATGAAACAAATCTTCGGCATGAGCCGCAGCGGAAGCCTTTCAGAGGCTGCCCGCGGGCTGGGGGAGCCGCAGTTTGTCATGCTGCTGTCCAACGAATCCCAATTTGAAAAACATGTCCGCGAGCTGGCGGCGATGTATCCCGGCGTCCCGAGCATTGGCTGCATCGGCATGGGCTACGACACCCGGATGAACGAGGATGGGGTCAGCCTGATTGCCTTTAGCGGTGTCAGTGCAACGGCCAACGTGCTGGAACAGGTATCCGCCATGCCGGTCAAATACATCCGGCGCATGGAAGAAGACCTCCGCCGCATTGGCGGGAGCAGTGCAGATACGGTATGCATCGACTTCTGCACAGGCAACGATGCCTGCGTACTGACCACCGTCAATACAGTGCTTGGCCGCCGCGGCATCCAGCTGGTCGGTGGTACGGGCGCAGCGGGACTGGTCTCTGCCAATGGCCGTATTTATCAGGATGCGGCAGCTTACGCGCTGATACGCAACCAGAGCGGCCGCGTGAAAACTTATAAGGAAAACATTTACCGTCCGATGAAAAACCAGCGGTTTGTGGCCTCCCAGACCGACCGGGCGCGTTACATACTCGGTGCACTGAACGGCAAGCCTGCCAAGCAGGTCTATGAAAGCATCCTCCATGTAACAGACAAAGAGATCCTGACCCAGACGTTCAAAAACCCGTTTGGCAAGCTCAATGGGAATGATATCTGCATTGTCTCCATTAAGGATGTTGACGGGAACGCGCTGGCCTGCTTCCGTCAGGTAAACGACTCGGATATCCTGACCTTGTTGGAGCTGGGCGACTACCGGGAAATCGCAAAACAGACGGTCAAGCAGATTTGCACAGATTTCCCGCATCGTTCGGCTGTATTTTCCGTCAACTGCCTGTTCCGTTACAAGCTGTTCAGCGAGCAGGGCTACATGAATGAATATTTGCAGGATATGGCGTCGCTTGGCAGCCATGCAGGCCTGATCGGCTATGGCGAGCATTACAACAACCGGTTTGTCAACCAGTCAATGACCTGCGTGGTATTTGAATAAGGGAGGGGCTCGCAATGTTATTTTCAAAAAAAGGGCGGCGGAAGCCAGAGGCAGCGACAGGTCCAAAGGACCTGTCGCCGGTGCTGCACGCAGCTGACAGCCTGAAATCCTACCAAAAGGAGCTTGCACACCGTGAGGTTGAGGCGTTGACTGAGCTCCAGCAGGTTGGGCTTTCTTTTTCCGGCGTTATGCATGAGGCAGACCAGTTTCAGGAGCAGCTACAGGGCTTTGGCGCGTCCTTTGCAAACGTTAACGGCGTGGCCGAACAGTACACGCAGGTACGTGAAGAGATTGGGCAGACGGTATCGGCGGCGCAGAGCAATGTCGAGACACTCCGAGACACATCAATTCAGGTTGAGCAGGCCTATCATGAGATGGAAAACACCTTTACCCAGCTTGAGAATGCAATCACTGAAATCCGCCAGTGCATGGATAAAATTGTAAACATTGCTGATGAGACGAATATCCTTGCAATCAACGCCTCGATTGAAGCGGCGCGTGCAGGCGAAAAGGGCAAAGGTTTCGCGGTCGTTGCGGCCAAGGTAAAAAAACTTGCGGAAGAAATCAAGGGTTTGATGGATGAGGTAGACAGCGGCGTATACGATGTTGAGAACGGTGCAAAGCAGTTGTATGGCAGCATTGAGGACTCCCGCCAGGTACTGGGGCAGAGCATCGAAACGGCAAACGCGACATATGACAGTTTTCACCACATTATTACGGCAGCTGAACGCTCGGTTGCTGTGCAGTCTGAGATTTCGGATGTTATCAACAGTTCGCAGCAGAGCCTGCACACGATCTGCCAGTTTTTCGATTCCATGAAGCAGCAGTACCAGGAGGTTACAAAGCACCTGCACCGTGCCAGCATTCTTGGCACGTTAAAGAGCGGCATGTTTGAGGATATGGACAATATGCTTTCACAAATCCCGCCGATTATACAGGATTACGAAAGCAAAGAATCGTAACGCCCCTTATTGCAGAAAACGCCCGCCTGTCCGTGTTAGAGGTCAGGCGGGCATTTTATTTTCCGCCTGCGCGGCGGGCGGTCCTACGCGGACAGCGGTCCTACGCGGACGGCGCCAGAGGGACTTGTCCCTCTGGACTCCCTTTCTCCGCTGCGGCGGGGAAAGGGGTGCTTTCATCAGTGTATGTGCATACTGCCCGGCCCGCCAAAGGGACGGCGGGCCGGGTGGGAAAATACGGTAGTTCCTCGTTTTCAGGCATATATATTACATTTAGAAACGCTGCATCCCGCAATAGTCAAGCAGACGCTTGACCTTCACTTCCTGCATCGCGGTCAGCGTTTCCGGTGTCCATTCCGGCAGCTCGGCTAAATCCAGCGCATCCTGAATGACTGATTCCTTATAATACACTTTCTTTCTGTCGAAAAACTCATTTTGCGCCATGATATTCAATGTCCTGGACAATGGAATCAGGTTGCCCAGCGTATTCAGCTGCTCTTCCCAGAGCACGTCTGTCCAGCCGTCATAATGATTCCACTTTTTCGGCAGAATATGCTCAATGTCGTATCTTTCATCAAAAAAGTGGCTGAATTTCCCTTTATCCTGCGCCGGATTCAGATAAGCAGACAGCAAAACCATCCCACGCTGATATCTTCTCAGGTGGTTTGCCGCAATCGCTGCGGAGAACAGCTCCCAATCAGACTGCTGAATATTTTCCCGGTATACGGCTAAATAATCGCCCTCTTTTTCGATTTCAACGCACATCCGGTAAACTACATCCCGCACTGCATTTACAGTGTTATACACGATTCCTTTGATAAAGAAGAATTTCACGGTAATATTCATTAACGCACGAAACGCTGGCCTCATCGCATCCGGCAGGGAAAATTCCCCTGTATTCTCATCAAATACACCATATTTATGCAGGAACACAGCCAGCGGGAAATTCCAGTAATAGTTGGGATAAGTCTCCATAATATTCCAAAGTGCGTTCACCTCATCATCCCCATACCATCCTTGGTATATCTGATGAATCACTTTCAGGCTGCGCATGATCTCCCTGGAATGCATCAGAGGGCTATCCTTTGCCGTAAAATATGCCCTCATGCCTATCTCTTTGCCGCTGTCCCCTGCACGCGCACGCAGAATATGCATCAAGACGCGGAAAAGCCATTCGTGATCCTCCAATTCATTCCAATCCTGAATAAACTGGTTCTGTTCCGCCTCGTCAGTATTTTGGTATAACTTTGCTTTAAAAATATCTGAATCAGATAAGGACATCCCCCGGTTATTGATTGTTTCAAAAATCGTCAGTGCGTCGTCCTCCGAGCCGCAATGGATCGGAAGAAGAACAACATGATCCAGCAGGGTAAGGATCAAATGATTCAGTGCCTCCGCGCCCTGTCCCTGAAAGTGCCACCATTCGTCTATTTTCTTGCATAAAAAATTGTAATTGTCCCATAACGGACATTCCGGCATATTCTCCAAATCATTATTGATAATGCGCTGAAGATGCTCTTTATCAGCGCTGATCACGCAGGAGTTCACACGCAGTTCCCCGGTCAGTTCAGAGGTCAGAGGATCCTTGATACGAAGGCACTCCTCTAATGCTTTTACGGTACCAGCCCGGGTGTGCAGCGCCTTGATCAGCAACAATAGGGTCGTCAGGCGCTGCTGTCCGTCCACAACCTCCCACGCAGATACAGAATCCTCTAAAGACGGGTTTATAACAATATTTCCCAAAAAGTATTTATCTTCATGTGTGCTGTTTTGTCCGATAAAATTCGTAATATCATCCCACATCTTTTCGCAAGTATCATTATCCCAGGAATATGGACGCTGGAAATGTGGTATCACATACTTTTTTGTGAACACCTCACGAACCGTTTCAGGATTGGCGGTAATTGCTTTCATCCGGGCATCACCTCATCAAAAAATTATGAATCCGTTTGCTGAGAAGGATTCCCAGCCATTCACTTTATTTGTTAATTGTAACACAGCCTTGTCGAAAAAGCAATCCTTTCGCTGCAATAGATCAGCCGGAGATTTCCCGTTTACTGCACAGCAAAATGAAAACGCAGGCGGCTGCATATCCAATCATTGCAATAATAGAAGCCTCGGTGCCAAAGCCCGCCCCTGTCAGCAGGATATGATCCGATGGTATTGTCAGCTGAAACAGCGGCTTTCCATAGGCCTCCTGTGCTGTCGTGATATGCAGGATACTGGTTACCATTACGAAATTCCACACGGCGTGTATGAGCGCACTGTTGCTGATAGATCGCCCCCGATACGCAGCAAGGGAAAACATAATCCCTACCAGCGTGCCGCTTACAGCCAAAAGCAGAACGCCGTCAACAGTGAACTGCTCCATTGCAGGAAGGTGCGCCATACCGAATATGACAGACGGCAGCAAAATCGCAGTCAGCTGATTCCAACGGTTCTCGAGCAGCTTCATTATGAAGCCGCGAAAGAGCATTTCCTCCAATAGTCCAGCCTTGAGCGCGGTCAGCGCAGATGCAGTGACCGCCAAAACCAGCTCGCCAAAGGAAAACTCATTTCTCTCCATTTTCCCAAACGGCAGGAATGCGGCAGCAACAAACGTGGGCAGCAAAACGGCTAGGATAATCCCCCATTTCCGAAGCTGGAAGGTGATTCCGAAGTCCTCCATCTTCAAATGGAGACACTTTGTCGTGTAACACCAGAAAAAGAAAAATGTGAACACCAAACAGCCGAGCATTCTTAAAATAACATACCATTCACTGCTGGGAAGTGTTATAGCAGAAAAAATCAAATCAAAAACCAGACTGCAAAACAAATCTCCGGCTAAAAACAGCAAAAAATAGATGCCGGCACAGCCAAGCGTCTTTGCTGTTGAAATTTTATACTTCTGCATATTCAGGCACTCCTTTCCGTCCCAATCTGCCTATAATAAACTGGCACCCGCCGAAAAGCATCAGCTTTTCGGCGGGTGCCAGCTTGCTTACCGTGCAGCAGTCCAAAGGGCTGCTGCACTTGTATTTCCGGGATAAGATATCAATAATGACGAGCCTCGTAGAGGTGATCCTCAATGCGCTTGCGTGCTGCCTGTACCTCGGGCTTCTGGGAAACCTCAGCAACGCCAACACGCCACCAAGCCTCATAACCTGCGGACATGGTCTTGGGCAGTACCTTCATATCAATCAGAGTGGAAACAGTCTGCTTCTTGGAATCCTCAATCGCAGCCTTGAGCTCTTCCATCGTCTTGACCGTGTAGGTCTTGCAGCCATAAGCCGCGCCGATTGCCGCATAATCCACCTGCATAACCTTGCCCTTATGCACACCGTTGGTTACACCCTCTTCGAGCATATTCTTTTCGGTCGTGATAGAAGCGTTGCCGTTTGCAACCTGGAGGTTGTTGATGCAGCCATAGGAAGCATTGTCAAACAACATGACATTGATCTTCTTGCCAATCTGGACGGAAGTAATCAGCTCAGAGTGCAGCATGTCAAACGAGCCGTCACCGCACATTGCATAGACTTCCTGATCCGGGCAGGCCAGCTTTGCACCCAGTGCAGAAGCAACCTCATAGCCCATGCAGGAATAGCCGTATTCCATGTGGTAGGTGTTGACCTTGCGTGCACGCCACAGGCCCTGCATATCGCCGGGCAGCGAGCCTGCTGCTGCGCAGACGATTGCATCGTCATCAATCATGTGGTTGATCATGCCAAGCACAGCGGTCTGGCACAGGTCACAGCCGGTGTCTTCGATGTACTTCTCAACTGCGCTGCGGTTTGCATCGTTGCACTCGGGGGTAAAGGAATCCTTATCCGTGTACTTGCAGTTGTCAAGACGCTCAACCTCGGTAAACCATTCCTTGCGCAGTGCAGCAACCTCGGTCTTGTAAGCGTCATCGGTGTGATAGCCGAGCTTGCTCAGCTCCGCTCCGATTGCGGTCAGCGCTTCGTTTGCGTCAGCTACGACCGGGACAGCATCCATCTTGTACGCCTGGAACTCGGAGGGATTGATGTTGACAAACTTTGCGTCGGTGCGGTAGAGCCACTTGGACGCAGTGGTGAAATCGGTGTAACGGGTGCCAACGCCAATGACAACGTCCGCCTCATGTGCGAGCTTGTTCGCAGCGATGCCGCCGGTGGTGCCAAGGCCGCCCAGGTTGAGCTCGTGGGTCCATTCGATGGCAGACTTGCCCGCCTGGGTCTCGCCGAATGCAATGCCGAAATCCTCTGCAAACTTCTTGAAGACCTTGTGTGCCTCTGCATAACGGACGCCGCCGCCGCAGATGAGCAGGGGCTTCTTTGCATTCTTGATTACCTCAACAGCCTTATCGACCGCATACTTGGTTGCGGGACGACGGTCAATGCGCCATACGCGTTTCTGGAAGAAATCGACCGGGTAATCATAGGCTTCTGCCTGTACATCCTGCGGCAGGGAAACAGCAACTGCACCGGTATTTGCGGTATCGGTCAGTACACGCATTGCAGAGATCATGTCGGTCATTACCTGCTCGGGACGGTTGATACGGCCCCAATACTTCGTAACAGCCTGGAAAGCGTCATGCGCAGAAATGGACAGGTTCTGCGGCTGCTCCATCTGCTGGAGAACCGGGTCAGGCTGACGGGACGCATAGATATCGCCCGGCAGGATCAGGACAGGGATATTGTTTGCAGTCGCGGTTGCGGCAGCGGTCACCATGTTGCACGCGCCGGGGCCGACAGAAGAGGTGCAGGCAAAAATCTGCTTGCGGCGGCTCTGCTTTGCGAAGCCGACAGCGGCAAGCGCCATACCCTGTTCGTTCTTGCCCTGATACACGATCATATCCTTGAGCTCCTGCTCAACGCCGTTGCAGAAGCCGACGACATTGCCGTGGCCGGGGAGCATAAAGATACCCTTAACGAACTTGTGCTCAACTTCCTTGCCATCCATGTCAATATAGCTGACATACTGGTTTTCGAGGAAGCGGACGAGTGCCTGGCTCGCAGTCAGGCGGACGGTTTCCATGTGCTTCATGGGGAATCTCCTCCTAAAAAAATAATGTAGGTACGCAGGGCTGCCCGCGGCCTGCCGTCGGAAACTCCGGCAAAAGCCAAAGCGCCGCAGGCCTGGCCAGCCCTGATAAAAAGCGGAAAATATAGTACATTGCAGCCCGCTGTTCACACAGCGAAAGCCTGTTCTGGCGAACCCCTAACCCCCAAAATTTTCGGGGATAGCTGGGGATCGTTTCAGGAAAAAATTAGTTTCCAGTCGGGCAATGCCAAATCTTGTCGTTGGCATCCTCTTCCAGCAGCCAGAGATGCTCTTCATCGTCAATACGGGTCTTATCCCACGGATCGCCCGGCAGATGACGGATACCCCATGCATAGCAGCAGGAGTAGCCCGGCCCGGTCACCTGAGAATGCATCTTATCGGTAATAATTGCAAGGCCATTGTGATGTGTCTCGTAAATTTCACCGTTGCCCCAGCCAGCGCCAAAGCCCATCGGGCGGTCATAACGATAGAAGTAGCACTCCGGCTGCGGATGATGATGCGGCGGATAAGAGGACCACTTGCCCGGCAGATTGACGACTTCGCCCAAAACCATGTTGGAATACGGCGCATTGTCCAGATCAAAGCAGGTGCGGACATCGCGCTTGATGCAGCCCATCAGCTCACCTTCTGCACCGCGTGCCCAGGTGTCGGTATCCTCCGGCTTATACATCTTGCTCGGGAAGGTTTTGTCATTGAGTGTCTTCTGCACATAAATGTTGCAGGGGCCGTGTGCAGTGACCTCGACCTGAATGCCCTTGCAGACATGCAGGCAGGACGGATTATAATCAAATGGATTGGGACGGTCAACCTCATAAGAGCCGTCATCCCATTTCAGTGTGCACTTGCCGTCAAAAACCAGCAGCGCCAATTCCTTCTCGGCTTCCTGAAAAGAGTAGGTATCGCCATTTTCCATAACAAGCAGCGCAACATCCATCATTGCGTCCTTGCCGATGCCCTCATCGAGGCGGATGTACTCGTTATAGCCTCTTTTGACATCCTTATCCATGTACATGTTTGCATACCTCCATTTTAATGTTCATTTTCAAATGATTTATGCTGCAAATATGCTGCAAAGCAATCATTGACAACTTACCGCACGAAAAAATTTAGTGATTTTTACTGAAAAGGCATTCCCCTTCTTGTGCAAATCAACTCATTTTTCCGTTTTCTGCCGGAACAGGAAATCTGTGCAGGCAGAGAGATTTGCGCAGATTCTTAAAAAAAATTTAAGAAACAGTTGCAGGATTTGTTCTTCTTGTCTATAATTATAGTATCAGGAGCGAAAAAGGGCTTGCAATATTTTATCAAATACTAACACGATTTTCACATCTTTGAAAGGAGCATATAAAAATGGATGCTTCCCGGTTGGAAAAGCGCACGCATGGAACGGAAGAATTCCCTTTTCAGATTTATCCGGTATCCGGCTCGCAGGATGGCGACGTCATCCCCTACCACTGGCACCCGGAGCTTGAAATCATACGCATTCTGGCCGGGGAAGTCGGGCTGACCATTGCAGACGAGCAATATACGGGGCTTGCGGGGGATTTATTCTTTGTTGCGACGGGTGAGCTGCATGAAATCCGCAGTGAGCGCGGCGGGCAATTCCGTTCGTTTGTATTTCCGGCAGATTTTTTGCAGTTCCGGCGGGCTGACCGTGCGCAGACCGAGCTGCTTGCGCCGCTGGAAGCGGGTACGCTGTGGTTTCCGACCGAGCTTCGGGTGGGGATGCCGGGCAGTGATGTGCTGCTGCAGATTCTGGACCTGATCCTGAACGCGTGTGCTGAAAAGCGGCCGGGCTACGAGCTGCAGGTGAAAGCGGCGCTTCTCCTGCTTCTTTCGGAGGGGCTGAGCGGGGCGCTCTTGTGCCCCGCTCAACACATGCCGCGGGACTATCGGACACAGCTTTTGCGGGAAATTGTTGCCTATCTGGGGGAGCACTGCACGGAGTCACTTCGTCTGCCGGAGGTCGCGCAGCATTTTGGGATGTCGCCGCAGTATTTCTGTTCATTTTTCAAGGCCCATCTAGGCCGTTCTTTTGTGCAGCATGTAAACTTTCTGCGGATTGAGCGTGCTTCACGCCTTTTGCGCGAAACCGACCAGCCGATCATGGACATTGGTTTTGCCGTAGGCTTTGAAAACTTCAGCTATTTTATCAAACGTTTCCGGGCGGTATTCGGGTGCACACCTTCGGCCTACCGCAAATCCGGCGGCCAGCCGGAGTGAAGGTGCTCATCTGCCGTTACGCCCCTCGCCGGGGAGGCATCCTATGCGGACGGCACCAGAGGGCGCTGCCCTCTGGACTCCCGCCCCTCGCCGGGGAGGCGTCCTATGCGGAC
>CAJUSB010000074.1 GCA_910589115.1 uncultured Clostridia bacterium
ATTATCTTAGCACAATCCCCGTTCGATGTCCAGGAAGTTTTGCCGCTTTTTTTAATATTTGGAACGCAGATACGAAAGCATCCGCTGCTCCAATGTCACATTGGTATCGGTAAAACTGATTTTTACCACGTATTTTCCGTGCCGGTAGCAATATGGATTGCCAATCTGACGGATGAAGTCTAAAATCCTTTCCTCCTTCGGCAAGTCAGTGTTGACTGTTACATCGCGGATATCCCGCAAGGTATCAATATCAACCGTCCGGATGTCCACATTTTTCATGGCTTCCATTTCTTCTTGGGTGTAAATATGCTGTTCCATGTTGTCCTCCATATCAAGTGTTGAAGCGGTACGGCAGTTTTTTGCCCCTGCGCTGGCTATTATACTTTTCGAGCAAGACGCGGGCATAGCGCAGCGCAATGCTGCTCGTGCTGAAATCCAGTTTGCCGCGCCGGATGATTTCTTCCGGGTCAACGGCAGACAGACGCTTGACGAAAGCTGCGTTATCCAGTTCGGTATCATAGGTTTTGAGGAATAGCGCCATACCAGAGAGCATTGCCGCTCGGAGGGAATTGGGTGCGCCGTGCCATGTGCTGTTCAGAAGCCGGAGCATCCGGTCGAAATTTGCGCCACTCAAAAGCCTGTACGCATTGATCAGCGCACGGGTTGCTGAGATTTCATACGCTTTACCAGTCGGTGTTGTAAGCGCCCAGTGAAAGCCGTTCTTTTCAACCAGCCGTTTCATTTCAAGTACCTCCGCATTCTGGCCGGATTCAATCAGAGCGTTCGTAGACTGTGAAAGGGTCATGCGCTTGTTCGCCTTGTCCAGTTTTGCGTACAGCTCGGCTTCTTTCTCATAGGTCAAATCGTTATGTATCTGGCACGGCACAATGACCTCCGCGCCGCCGTTCATTTTACGTAACGCTGCGACTCTATGCTGTCCGTCAATCAGGTAAAAATGGCCATCCCGGAAGCTGACAATCAAGGGTTTTAACAAGCGGTCATCCCATTTGCGTATCAGGTCGTCTACGTCCTTTTCCTCAACAGGCCGCTGATAGGGCTGTCCGGAAGTCAGGCGGTCGGTCGGCAAAAAGCGCAGTTCACCGGAGCTGCTGTATTCTTTCAGGATTAACGTCTGCTGACCCTTATTCTGCTTTTTGTTATGCCGTTTTTTTCGGTTACTCATGTTGCTATGTCCCCTTCACTTTTTGAAATAGGCTCTCTGCGGTGCTGTGAATCAAAGCTAACTGCTGGTGCAGATAGTCAAGCTGCTCCGACGTTAAAGCTGGAAAAATCTCTTCATAATAAGGTGTGCTGTACCATTCAATGTCACGGCGGAACTTCTGCGCAAATGCGGTAATTTCAGCCAGAAAGCCATCCGGCGTGCAGCTGCAATCTTTATCCGGGTTTTTCAGGTCGGCTATGGATTCTGCAACTGTGACAAAACGCTTGCCATCCAGAGCAAACGACTGCGCTGGCGCAGATGCCCCCGATTCCAGCTGCATATCACCCGATGGATGCTCCTGCTTTGTATCAGCCTGTACCGCCGCTTGGTACTCGCTTACCGACCGGATTTCGCCAGCCGCTAACTGGCTGGCCGCTTCTTTTTGCTGTTCCGGTTCCATTCGGGACAACTTCAGCGCGTCTCTTTTCGTAATCTTTGCATCCGCGTTTCGGATCATTTCTTTCACTTCCGGAGCCAGATTCTTCGCTGTTTGGATCTGCCGCCGGACAGTGCTGGGATTTACCCCCAATTTTTCAGCCGTATCGTCTACAAACGACTTTGTGGTATCAGATACGCATTTTGCACTTCTGATTTTCTCACTTTTCCGATCGCCGCCGTTCCTGGCCTCGGGATAAAGCGATTCGTAAATCGCCTTTCTCCGAAGCAGCAGCTCGCCATATTCGACCACCGATAAGCCATTGCGGATAAAGTTTTCATCAATTTCGGCTAGTTCTGCCTGCAATCCTTCCAGGCTGCTGACAGTACATTCGATTTCCGGCCAGTCCAGCAGTTTTGCAGCTTCCAGCCGGTGCAGCCCGGCAATCAATACATTACGATGGTCAACCGTAATCGGGTTTAGCAGCCCGATTTCCGAGATGCTTTTTGCCAGCTCTTGAATGTGTTCGGGGTTCGCGGTGCGCCGCCCCGGATTGATCTTGACCTCAACGGTCGGAATAAGCATACGCTTTCCCTCCTTGTCATTTTCGCTGGATGGAACACGTGACACCGCTGAAAATGCAGCGGTGTCAGGTCTTGCATCCAGCAAGGAGGAGCGGGACGGGAAGGGCATACCGGCCACATTTTCAGTTTTCTAATTCAGAAAATTTGATATGGCCGGCTTTCCGCCCTCCCAATGCTCCGTAAAATCTGTGCCGTATTCTCAGACGGCAGGACCGTCCTACTGCTCACCCCCGGCACAGGGAATATGCAAGCCTGCTTGCGGCACCAAGCAACGCGCGATACCATCAGACGGCGGCGGCAGGTGACTAAACTGCCCAAACCAATCCCACAGCATCCCCCTTTTTCCCAGCGGTACGGGTTTTTGCGTATACACTGCTACGTTCCGGCATTGCCAATGCCATCTTACAAGGGACGCTCGGCCTTCGATGCGATCGTTGGGACGAATGACGAGCGGAAAATCCTCCTCTCGCGCCGGTCATCATTCGCAGGCTGTCTTTGCGTCGGCCCTATACTGCAGCAGTGCGGTGCTTGCATATTGATATAAACAGGGGGATTCTCCCCGTTGTTTGTCAAGGTGCCAAGGAAGCTGCTTAGGCCCCCTCACTTATTTAGCCCGTTGGGAGAAGGGATTTAATAGACAAATTCAGAAATTTTTTTCAAAAATTTTACGCAGCTTTTTCAGCGCCTTCTTTTTCCAATAATGGACTGTGTTCTGCGAGGTACCAAGCTCAGCACTTAATTCATGTTCCGTCTGCTGCTTGACGAAAATACCGCGAATGATATACCGTTCTTTCGGCTCTAAAGTGTCGAGAAGAGCGTCCATCCAGTTAGAATCTGCAATCTGCTCATCTAAAGGGATATCATTGGCAGCAAACTGCTGCTCCAAATCCAGCAGCCGCTCATACGAATCTTCACGGCTGGGGATGAAAAAAGCGGTTTCCGACTCAAAATCACAGACAAAGCGCTCTGACTTCAGATCGTATGTAAAATATTCTTCCTTCCGCTGGTAGAGATGGTATGCGTCATAAACCTGCTTGGTAACCGGTACACGCTCTCCGTTCACTACGATGTAATACTTTTTACTGCCGTTGTTCATTTTTTACCTCCAAAATTTGAAATGAGTTGATTTTCAAATTTTGGAGGGTGGCGCGCGAACACGGTAAGACAAAAAAAGAGACGTAAACAGCCGAACGGCTATCCACGTCATGTCGAAGGATAGTTTATACTTTATGTTACATTGGATGGATTCAGTTCTTCTCCAGCAAAAATGCACTATCAATGTATTCTCCATTGAAGCTATATTATAAAGTCCCTAATAATTCAATCCGCACGATAATCTGAACAAAACAAATAAATAGTCTGATTCAGGACTATGCAATCCGCTGTCTTAATAGGAGTTCTCTTAAAGTGACTATATAAAGTAATGATTTTTGCGAAAAAAAACGTGACACTAAATTTACATTAAAATAAAAAGGCACCCCCAAGCCTTTGGGAGTGCCAAAATTATATCACATGTATAAAAGATTATGCTTATCGGTTTGACTCAGCCGGTCACAAAATATAGAAAAATATGAAATCAGGGTTGACAAGCCCCATTTATGGGACAGTACATGTGCTATGATGTAAGAAAGCAAACAAAAGGAGAATCATCATGGCACAAAGAGAGGAATTCTCATTCAAGCAGTTTCGGGAGCAATTTGCAACAGAAGAAGCTTGCAAGAATTTTTTATATGAGCATCGCTTCCCGAATGGTTTTGTATGCCCACACTGCGGAGGGACGAAATGTAGTTTTATCCGTACACGTTGGCTGTATCAGTGCAGCAGCTGCCGGAAGCAGATTTCCATGACAGCGGGTACGGTCATGCATCGTACCCATCTTCCACTGACCTCATGGTTTTGGGCAATGTATCTTTGTGCGACAGATAAGAGGGGAATTTCAGCTGTCCAGTTGAAAAAGGCACTTGATATTTGCTATGAAAGTGCATGGTACCTTCTGGTTCGGATCCGCAGCGCTATGGGACAGCGCGACCAGAAATACCTGCTTTCTGGCCTTGTAGAGATGGATGATGCGTATGTGGGCGGTTCAACTCATGACGGGAAGCGGGGGCGCGGGACAGAGCAGTCGCTGATTGCTGTGGCCCATTCAAAGAGCAGTCACGAAAAACCGGGATTCCTTCGGATTGAGCTGCTCGATAACTTGAAGCATGAGACACTCCAGCGTTTTGTGGATCAACACATCACACCGAATTCAGTTGTAGAATGTGATGGATTTTCCAGTTATAAGTGTCTGAAAGGATGTACTCTCAGTGCAAAAACTTACAGTTCTGAAGATGATGATCTCAAGTGGGTTCATATCGCGATCAGTAATCTGAAAGCGTTTTTGATTGGCACCTACCATGGTCGGGTTGAGAATCTTCAGCCCTATTTGGATGAATTTTGCTTCCGCTATAATCGCAGGCAGTTTCCCTATCAGCTCTTTTCTCGTCTCGCCGCTGCCGTCTCTATATCTTGTACCCTGCTGAGTTAAACCGATAAGCATATAAAAGATTTTTATTCCTGAGCATCAACCAAAATAGTTAACTCCTCTTGGTTTTCAAATTCACCTTCGAGGACAAATACCGGCTGAATAAAAGGGCTTTCAACATCTGCATAATAGCCAATGGCAGTATCCGTGATGGTTACATCTGATCCGGTCGATTCCGTCGAAATAAGACAATTATCATCTTCCAGAATTGAATTTTGGATATTGGATGCTTCTTTCGTAGCAACAGAGGACACGGCTTCCACTTCCGTTGCAAACTTATCAACCGCAACCACCTTTCCGCGATCCCCAATACCGATCTTGATCTTGAACTGTCCATAAACCGGTCTTCCGTCAATCAGCGGATAATAGGTAACGTTTTTCCGGATGATTTTCTCTTCGCCTAACAGCTCGTCCCCTGTCGTTACCGTTCCGATTTGAGGTTCGCCAAGTTCAGATACCGGATAAAGATCGTGCTGCTTGATATACTCATATGCAATTTGGATGGATGTCTCATCATCCGGGACTGAAGCAGTTTCGGTGAAATCAATATCAGTCCGATAAAACCAGCGACCTGTCACTTCGTCAAACCCGATAGATTCGGTGTCAGAAATCCGAGTCGCGGATGGAAAATCCTCCACATTTTCTACATCACTGCCTGTAAGGTCAGAAATCTTGGACCTAACCTCGGCTGCATCACAGGGAACACAACGGTATACGATTGCATCCTGGTCTTCGTTTGCAATAGCCGTATCAAAACTTACATTTTGGATGTTGATTTCTTCGCCAATTTGCGGCAAATTCAATTTCGGTATATTACTGGTTTTCCCATTCATCGGATATGCCGAAAAACCCACAGCTCCTACGAACACACATGACAATGCCAGCGCCATTTTTAATTTCATATTCATAACGATTCTCCTGTATTCAATATTATCAGTTTCATGTACAGTTTGAAAATATCAACTAAATGTCACGGTACATAATGTATCGAAAGAACTTGGCCGCTGAGCATACGTTGGGGCTGAAGAATTGTTGGCAACTAATACATCGTTTTTTGCATTTTTATAACCTACAACTCTGGCAATTACTGGTTTACCAAGCCCTCCCGGCTGATATATTTCTGCCGCGTTGATAAATGCATTAATCACTGTATAATCGGTCAAATTGCTCGCATATGCTCGAGCTTCCCGTGAGTCTAAATACATTTGTGAAGCAAAGCCCATTTCCAACCTTGTACCATCAAATGTTTCATAAATTGCTTTTTGACTTGCTGTACTTCCATTGTTTCTAAGCCAATTGCAACAGTACATAGTAACATATAGATGCTCAAACAGCAAATCAGTTTTGGGAACCATCTCATCATATAAAATGGGACCGTAATCAATTCCAGCCTTTCCGTGTCCAGCGAAAACGAACATGGTTTGTCGTGCTCCATTTGCTTTTGATCTGAATCGAGATCCTGTTGCTCTGCTATCTTTATACATATAAGAGTTTTCATAGGTATTATCTGTGCCATAAGATGTAAAATAATTTTCTAATTCCTGGTCAAATTTTCTGACATAATTCGCACCTGCACGATCCTTAAACTCATCTGCTAATGGACCTGATTCATAGTCATCAATTCCAAATAGACCGGATGTGATGTCGACTGCGCCAGCGGAGCTAGTGAGCATAATAGCGCAAAGAAAAAATGCTAAAACTTTATATACTTTCATAGAAAATCCTTTCTGTCTAAGTGACATGATTATTTCAAGAAAAACTTTTTGATTTTGCAATCAAACATTTTTTCATTATGGTACTTAGGTGTTATCTACCCCCTTTTTTGTTTTACAAGAACATGTAAAGCGTTCCGGATTTTATACGATCATAAGCATCACCTCAGAATGTTTTAGAGCCAAAGCCATACTGCACTCTATATACCTAAGCACTTGGCCGTGGGGCAGAAGCAGGTTTATGCAATGACTGCATTTGTGGTCACTGAGACAGAATCGGAGCCGCTCCCGTTTTTGGCGTAGACAGTTACAACTGCACGGTAAGTTTTGCCGGATGAGCCATCATACTCGTAGGAACCGGAATAACTGCTTGTATTGGATTCCAGCATACCATTCCTTGTAGTGCCGGATATTGTATCAATAGTTTGCCATTTTCCGGAAGATAAGCATTGAATCTCGATTTCATCCATTCCAATGCGTGTCATTTGCCCAGTGGCCTTAATATCCGCACAGATTTCAATCATGCCATTTCCGTTAGAGGATGTCCATACGCGATATCCTCTAAAATATTCACTTGAACGTATAAAGATGTTATCCACTGCAAACGCCAAGGTAAAAAGCATTGTGACTACACTAACGCAGATCAAAACAAATCTTATAATTCGTTTCATTTCAAGTTACTCCTTATAAATAGAATCGATTGCCTTTTTGAATTCTTCTGTAGTTAAATCACCTGTGATTGAACATACTAAATCACCATTATTCCAGATGACAGCATCTCCGGCAGGATTATGGATCAAATAATGATTAACGCCATCGCATTCGTATTCAATTACCGGAGCATCATCCTTTTCAAAAACATATGAACTAGCATCAGCGATATTGTCGAATTTCATAATATCTACCGTAAAGATTCTTGAAGTACCCGCACACGAATAGTCTGCGCTGACCGCACAAAAACCTGTTCCGAGCTGCCTTACATATATCTCCTCAAGTTGAAATCGATCAGGAATCCACTGCGGAAAAACAGCCTGCGTAATCTCACAGGCTGACAATGCAGCTTCGATGGAATCATAATTACCTTCAATACCGGACTTTACATCGACAGGCACTTCCTCGGATATGCTTTCTCTGCCGACACCTCCAAAATGAAATGTTTCGTCTGTCCAGCGGCCAATCATCTTTGTGATTCCCTCGTCAGACGCGCCGGCAATGTACATGGTACTAAAGAAAACCGCCGCAGCGACAACTGCTGCAAAGCGACGGAAATATTTCCGTGTCGGATGCCGGCACGCCGGCATCCTGATACCTTTTTCCTCCAACATCAAGACGTGGTGCTTTTCCCGAAAGCGTGCTAGGGCCTGCTCCGCATCTACCTCAATCAAATCCTCTTTGTCAAAGCGTTCCAAGCATGACTGTAAATCAGATATTTCCGCCCGATCTTCAGCAACACGTTCTAACGTTTCGGCTAATTGATCGAGCAGTTTTTCCCGGCACTCCTGCTCGGATGTCCCTGGCTTATCTTGCCAGTCATTACGAGTTTCGATCATTCTGTCACCTCCTCACTAATACCATGTGTTGACAAGCCCATTTCATTACAGGTTCTCATAATTTTTTTGCTTTCTCCGATAATTTTTTGTAGTTCGCCTTTGCCCTGCACAAACGGGTGCGGCAGGCCAGGATGCTGATCCCCAGTTCCCGAGCCATTTCCTCGTAGGATAATTCCTGCTCAAAGTGCATAATTAGGATTTGCCGATCCTGCGCTGATAACCCATTGGGCAGGAGATCGGACAGGGAAACCGCCTTTTCTTCATACGCAGAAGTGTCCGTCTCGTAGATAAGAGGCGTTTCCTTTTGATACTTTGACAGCCGAGTCTCATTATAAATCAAGTTTTTTAACGTTATGTATAGCCAGCCGTTAATGTCTGGATGTTTGCGAAGCCGTGCTCTCTTGCTCCACAGGATTAGAAATGTCTCATTCACCAGATCTTCTGCTGTACTTCTGTTGTTCAGCAGTAAAGCGCCGATATTTAGCAAGGTTCTATAATGCGTGAGAAACAACGTGCTGAACCATTCCTGGTCTGTTTGTATCTTCATAATGTCAACTCCTTAATATTGAGCATCAGTAACGGAAGGAACTTTATTCCAAATGCTTGTCCATCCCCTTTCTAATAATGATTTTTGAGCAGGAAAGTGTGACAGGTTCTTTTCTCAATCTCTTTATTTTGGATGAGTGCACAATATAAATAAGGATAATTTATACTTTTTCACGAATATATTACCATTATTTAGTTATAATAGCTGTTGATTTCCAACTTCTGCATTGTGCCTTTTGGTCGATGAATGCAACTGGTAGTAATTTCTAACAATGTCATATAATTTTAATTTTCTAAGTGTCTTCCATTTTCTTACACAAATTTCTTATTCAAAATATACGTTATCCTTTGATATGGACACAATTTAATACTTTAACTAAAAATCATTATTTATACTATAAATCAGAGGCTTCTATTTTGTCAAATAGTTATTTGTAGTACGTGCGGTTTCTGCGTTTTTGAGGTATCATAATATGGAAAGGCGGTGATAGGCATGGATGACAACAGCGAGTTTCTGCGTAGACGGGTTACAGAACTGCGGTTGCAGAAAAAAGTATCAGAGCTCCAAATGTCACATGACCTGGGGAAGAACGACGGCTACATCCACCAAATCACCTCTGGACGTATAAAACCATCAATGGACAACTTTTTTGAGATATGCGAGTATTTCACAGTCACACCAGCGGAGTTTTGGGACCGAGAAAATCTGTATCCACATCAGATCCGCGAGCTGGTAGACTGCCTGAAGAAATTGCCGCCTGAAACCGTTCAGGCGTTTATTACGCTTGCCAACTATATCCCGCCTGTGAAGGGGTAACATTTTTCTTACATTGAACTAAAACCATCTTTTAATCAGGACAACCCTGTCACGCTCTGCGTGAGAGAGAAGGGCGGTACATATATGCAGAAACTATCACGTGCGGAGGCTGCGTTCTTAGAAAAATTATTTGAGGAAACCCAGGTAAAGCTCCGCTGTATCATCCGCAGGCAGCTGCAGGATTGCAGATATGCCAGCGTGGAAGATGTTATGCAGGAAACCTATTGCCGCTCCTGCGAACATATACGATCAATTATGGCAAGCAACAATCCGGAGGCTTGGCTGATCCGTACCGCACATAATACGGTTTGCGAAATGCGGCGCAGCCTGAACAAAGATTCCGCAGAGATTGAGCATTTAGCGCCGGTTGCAGAGCCTGTGCTGAACCAGCTGGGGTTAGACGCAATTCTTCCATCGGAAACGTCAGAGGGAGACCGCGATTTGCTTGTAAGATATTTTGAACGAAAAGACAGCTCCGCCGAAATTGCTGGGGATTTAAACCTGTCACAAGAGACCGTCCGGCAACGGCTAAAGCGCGCCAAAGACCGGCTTGCAAAAAATTTGCAAATTCATAAAAAATAACTGTCACGTTTTTGCGCTTGAAAGTCATTTATATTTAGGGAGGTGTAACAGGTGCCTGAAAAGAGAGAAGTTAATACGAACTGTGACTTCTGTAAAACGCCTGAGCAGCTTCGACAGCAGCTCAGCGGCATGAGCGAACCCGAAATTATGCAGATGCTTTCGGATTGGACGGAGTGCGCCCATCGCTCAGGAGAGGAACTGCCGCCAGAATTAGTCATGACATTTTATGACGTTCTGGACGAAGTAGCGCCTTTGGAACCGATGCCCTTTGATTTTCAGGCTTCTTGGAAACGATTTACAAAAGAGCATCCAGAATTAATCCCGCAGGAGAAAGGAGCGGATACAGGGAAAAAACGATGGGTTCGCTCACGGAAATTGAAATACTTGATCTCGCTAGCAACAGCTACTCTGATGATTATCAGTGTTTACGCTATGGATATGCCTACGGTTGTTTATTTTTGGGGTCAAGATGTTTTACAGATCCGTCCCACATCAGGTACAATGAATTTTACAGAAAAGAATGATGAAGGATATAGCTCTTTAACTGATGTTCTTAACGCGAATGAGGTTGATGCTGCGATACCTACTTGGATTCCAGATAATTATTATCTGGAAGAAATCTCAGTTCAAACGGATAATGAGATTTTTTATTGCACTGCATCATATATATCAAGCACTCTAAATAAGAGACCGATACTAATTCGCGTTATAGCATATTCGGATACGGAAAGCATTCCTGATATAAATTATGAAAGAAATGTTGATGAGCGCCATCAATCAGTTTCATTCAATGGTTACACTGTTATGCTAACAAGTAATAACGCATTCAAACGTGCAAATTGGATTTCAGGAAATTGCTCTGTTAGTGTATCCGGCGAGTTATCTGCTCTTGAAATCAAGCAAATTCTTCATTCCATAGAATAGGAGTAATTTATGATACGCAAACTTATTTCGATTTTAGTTACAGCAGCTATTCTGATGTCAACAAGCGTAGCGCTTGCCAGCAGTGATGATGTTGCGCCGTATTCGAGTGATTATATAGATTCATATTCTATCTTGCTGACCCCAGATGGGAATGGCGAAATGACTGCAAAATATGCTGTGTTTGCAACAGGACGAATGAATAAGGTAGGTGCATATAAGCTTACGCTTGAAGAAGAATGGGGTACGGATAAATGGGCCACTAGTGAAGTAATCTATGGTGATGATGACCCGGATTCTTTTTATGGAGAGAATGTCTATGATCATGCAGGAAATTATACTTTTAAAAATCTTACCCCAGGGGTCCGCTACCGCGTTATATTGACCGCTTATGCTGGAGATCGTACTGGCAGTGACCAAAAGACGCTAACATCTACAGCAAAAACTTGCAAATAAAGATTCCACCTTTTGAAGAGGTTCCGTGCCCTCGGAGATGATCTCCGGGGGCGCATTTCGTTTGTCGCTATAGCGTTTCAGCGTGTGCCAAACAAGCCTGCAACCACACCTAAAATGATACCTGAAAAATTTTTCGACAAATTTCTACAAAAACCTACAGATATATGTAATGTTTTAGCTTTCTGAACACATTGTATAGGTGAGATCTCAATTAAAGGACGTCCGCGCCACATGGACAGCAGAAATGTGAAATGTTATTCACTGCATTTTTCACATCCAACTGGACATAACCCACCTATATGTGAAAGAAAGCGAGACTGACATGAAATTTATTACTTTTTTCCATACACAGTATGGTTCTTCGTCTCTGAATTGGACAAACCTTTATAATACGGTCGCAACCGACTTTGTATTTATTCCGCCGAGCTATGCCGCTTCTTACCCGTCTTCGCACAGTACAGAAATGGCAGCGGCTATCAAAAAGCTGATTGACGGCCGCAGCGGTAAAACGACAAATATCTGGATTGGTACTCCGGGGATCACGTCTGCAAACTTTTCGATTGGATACACTTCATCGAACCTTACCACATTCCTGAAAGCGGTGTATAATGCGCTTGGCAGCACCTATCAGGCGAAGGTTGCCGGTGCATATATGAATCAGGAAGCCTTTTACGGTGATATGGACTATAACAACCCGCTGGGCGGCTCTAAGCCTGCGAATAAGCAGCTCAAGATCATGTCGGAAGTCAAAAATTACGTTAAAAACGGCAATATCAGAGGCAAGGATTTCCTGTGGATTCCGTACTATGGCAAGGGCACGAACGCGGCGAAAATCATTAAGGATATGGGCTATGCGGCGGATAAAGTCCAGATTTTCGACTACTGCATCATGCAGCCGGGATACTTGTTCAACCCGTCCGAGTGCCCTGGCAACTTCGATGGGATTTGCGCAAGTATGCGCCAGAACAAAGTCTGCTACCGTGATGGCGTGGCAGTAATCGCATCTAAAGTTTCCACAACCAAAATTGGGTTTGAAATGGAATACGATTCGCGGTATGTCAACAACTATCAAGCTTACGTCAATGCCTTTTCGTCCTACCGGAGCTATCCGTATGGCTTTTACTGGGCGGGCTATGCTGACGATGCTACATTCAACGCAATCAACAGCTTTATGCGGTGATAATTTCCCAGAAGGAACAGCGAGGGGGCTTCCCCTCGCTGTTTCGCATTAAGAGCCTGCGCTTCGGAACGTAAACAGTTTCTGCCCCCAAAAATTAAGAAAAGTAAATAGGACCATCCCGGCCAGCATCGAGACGTTATCACGGATTTGTATCTCTGCATTAGAAAGAAAATAACGGCAAACAGGGCGTGCAATGCCATAGGCGAGCAAATAGCAAACCGCAATATTGATAGCAAACCTGATTACCTGCAAGCTATTCTTTTCTGTGTTTTGAAAGGTAAAATGTTTGTTTAGGAAGAAACTGAGTATGCTGGTTAAAAAATAATTAGAAAATGACGAGATCCAATAGGGAACATGTGCAAAATTATATAATCCAAACATAATTATACTGCCAACCCCAGTATTGACTGCGCCAACTATTAAAAAACGGACAAATTGTTGATCGGCTATTGCTTTCATATCAGTCCTTTCTCGGTTTCCCGCACCAGATAAACTGGTCTTCGCTTCGATTCCATATAGGTTTTGGCCAGATACTGCCCCAAAACACCCATACACAGAAGCTGAAGCCCGCCAATCAATAAAATAACGCACATCATACTCGGCCAACCGCCAACCGGATCGCCGAACAGCAGGGTTTTTGCAATAATAAATAGTATCGCAAAGATTGAAACACCGCATAAGAGCGCCCCCAAAACAGACGCTGCGGCAAGCGGGGCCGTTGAAAAGGCAATAATCCCTTCGATTGAATAAAGGAACAGCTTCCAAAATGACCATTTGGTTTCCCCTGCGGCTCGTTCCACGTTTACAAACGGCACCCATTTGGTCTGAAATCCAACCCAGCCGAAAATACCTTTGCTAAACCGATTATATTCCTGCATAGAAAGCACGGCATTTATAACGCGGCGGTTCATCAGCCGGTAATCCCGCGCCCCATCGACAATATCTGCATCCGAAATCCTGTTAATCAGCTTATAAAACAGCCGTGCAAATAAAGAACGGATTGGCGGTTCGCCTTTTCGGGTTGTACGGCGTGTTGCCGCACAGTCATAGCCCTCAACCGTAACCGCCCGATATAGTTCTGGTAAAAGGTCGGGCGGGTCCTGCAAATCAACATCCATAAATGCGGCATACTCTCCGGTTGACGTTTCTAATCCGGCCAGCATTCCGGCTTCTTTCCCGAAATTACGGGAAAAAGACAAGAAGCGGACACGTGAGTCAGACTGCGCATACTCACGCAGCAGCGGCAGTGTATGATCCTTTGAACCGTCATCAATAAACAAAAACTCAAATTGAACCGGCTCCATTTCTTTGGCGATACGGGATATCTCACGGTAAAACAGAGGAAGGCTTTCCTCCTCATTGCAGCAGGGTACAATAATTGATATTTTAGGCATGATTCTTTTCCTCCCTCAGACGCTCAATCCCAAAAGTTGCGCCTGTAAACACATAGAGCTGAGGCAAATAAGCATATCGTGGCTGCACCTCAACAAGCAGAAATGCGCAGAATGCGGCAAAAAATATAAAGTACGGTAGTCTTGCAGCCTGCGGACGGTTTTCCCAACGCTTTTTATCAGATAACCCATAAGAGAACAAGCCGAGTGCGATGAAAAAAATCCCCCTGTCGAATTGTTTGATCAGGCCGTAGAAAAAAGGATGCTGCATTGAAAAATCAGCAAATACCCACGAAAGCCCGTCTGATACCCATTGGCTCCTCAGTTTATTACGGATGTGGCGAATCATAATGGATGGTTCTGCCGTCAGCCGTTCGGTAATCATCTGTTTTTGAAGCGCATCTGTTTCTGCCGTTGTCTGGCGATGTTCATCCAGCGTTGCCGCAATCCGGCTCCAATCCTCATCGGAATATCCACCATTTGCTTCATAGGAAAGCCCGGTTACAAATTTCCAGAGCGGGTTTCCGTTTTGCAGGCCATAGGGATTTAACCCAGATGCACGGATGGACGCTGATGCGCCGGCATGAACGCTGAAATAAACCGTCAGCAAAACGATCATCCCCGTCCCCATGCGCCGGATTTCCCTGGGATGTCTCACGAGGTGAAAAACAGACCATGCGAGAATCGCTGTCAGGAAAATGACTCCCTCATTACGCAAAAGGTTTCCGGCCTGCAAGGCCAATCCCGCCAGCGGAAAACGCAGAAAACCAAGACGGTTACAATCTGAACAGGCCAGCAGCCAAAGTGCTAGCGTCAGAAAAAATGCGGATGGAATCTGGTTTGTTAAAAGCGTGTGGAAAGTAGCGAATAATGGACATACTGCAAGCAGAAGCGATGCTGTCTGTGCCGACCGTTCGCTTACCCATTGCCGCGAAAGCCGGTACAACAGGCAGGCTGTCCCTGCGGTCAATACCGCTCCTACCAGTTCAATGCACACCGGGTTGTCCCATAGTAAAAGCCAGAATGCTTCCCAAACTACAAAGGCGGTTTGATATGCCCACAGCGAAAAATATGTGCTGCTTTGATAAGAAAAATTATGGGTGATAATATCCCTTGCAGTTTGGAATAAAGTTTGAAAATCACTGGTAAGCGGCGGATGGAGCGCCAGTATAAATAGAATAGATGCTGCAAGCGTCCCGCCAAAAATCCAAGCGGTAAAGTGCTGAAATGGTTTTTGTGTCACCCGCCATATCCCATATACCGCAAACAAGGACAGAATAAATCCGTTTTGAACCAGAATTAGGGTTGTTGACAGCAAAAAACAAACTTTGAACAAATTTTCCAATCGCTTAATCGCCATACTTTAAGCTTCCTTTACGTCATAAAATTTCCTGGGGTTACCCGGTTCAGACGTTCATATCCTTAATAAGAGGAAATATCCTGTAGCCTTCGTTTCTATAGGCAGTGGTTATTGCATGAAAGAATCAGCTCCATATGTTTCAGGCACAAAAATTCTGTGATGGAATCTTCTTGTAATCATTCAGCTATATTTCCCCTTATAATTTCCAATGTGTTTAACTGGCGTAAACATTACAGGAAAAAACAAAATCGTATAAATGAATAATAAATCATATTTTTAAGCGCGATTTTTAGATAAATCAAACAACGTTAGGCGATCGGCTGCATTCCAATTTGACATTACAAAACAGCGGGGAATATAAAAACGCACCGTTTCGCAGTTTTGAACGGCACGTTTTGCTAGCCCTAAGCGCTTACTAACCATGGAAAAATCATTTTCTAGTACAGGCTCTTAAACTGACAATTCAAATATCGGAAATAACACATCGGGTAAGGACCCAACGACATGGATTTGGGTTTTAGCAAAATCCATGATTCCTTACATTCCTGTTTGATATTCGATCCAAATCATGATATACTTATTTTAGGGGAGGTGCTTGTTATGCCTACAATCCGTCCTATTTCTGATTTGCGCAGTAATGCGAATGAAATTTCTGATTTTTGCCGCGAAACCGGGGAACCTGTTTACATTACCCGTAATGGTACAAGTGATATGGTGGTGGTCAGTATTGAAGAATATGAGCGTCAACAGGCGCTGATTGACTTATACGGAAAACTGGCGGTTGCAGAACAGGAAATTGCATCCGGCGCAGAAGGTGAGGACTTCACCACCGTCGCCTGTCAGTTAAGGTCCTATGTACATGGACGTTTATAGGGTTAAAATTTATCCTGCTGCCAAGCGGGATTTAATGGATATCATCGGATACCTGAATACATTATCCTCTGATGCAGCTTTGCGGTATTATGATCTGCTCACCGAGCGGATTGCCAGCCTGTCCCATTTACCAGAGCGCTGCCCACTCCCGCAAGACGCTGCACTGCGAGCAAAAGGTTATCGTTATCTGATTGTTGAAAAATACCTGGTATTTTTCGTGGTATCAGGCGATATCGTGCAAATACGCCGGATTGTAGACGGTCGGCGGAATTATAACAGACTGCTGTAATAACAGGAATTTGAAATTTATGCAAATTAACACAGAAAAAGGGCATTTCCCAACGATGGATGGGAAATGCCCTTTTGTCGAAAATTGTTAAGGAATTCTAGTAAAAGCATAAAAATGCTGCTTCCAGTAATTGCTTTCAATGCTTGCAAATTGGATTGGGTCGCCTGCATGAACCATCATCCCATCTCCAACGTAAATGCCGATATGAGAAATGGGACCGGGTGAATTATATGTACCGGTAAAGAAAATCAGGTCGCCGGGTTTGGCTTCGGATTTCGGAATAACCGTGCATCGGTTATAGATACCGGTCGCGGTCGTGCGCTCAATGGACATAGCGCCGGACTGGTTGAGCACCCAGCACACGAAACCAGAGCAGTCAAACGAGGTGGACGGCGATGAGCCGCCCCAGACATATGGCATACCTAAATATTTCTCTGCTTCGTGGAGCATAGCGGCAAAGCGTTCATCGCTGAGTGCTTCGGGCGGGACTTCGTAACCGTTAATGTTTCCAACGC
>CAJUSB010000075.1 GCA_910589115.1 uncultured Clostridia bacterium
TGCCGCGCCGCCCCCATGGGGGCGAACCCTCTGGGACACACCTTTAAACCGCTAATCTTATACGATATTTCCATTTACACAATTTATTTTTCACACCTCCTTTTCAGCAAATCATCCGACTTTCTGGCCTCCCGATCCGCCTTTGTGATGCTGTTGGGCCTACGCTTTGGGTGATGGACCATGCCAATCTCCTTCATTACGCGGTAGACCGTGCTCTCACTGGGGATGGTGACGCCCTCAGGCTGCTTCAACAGCAACGCCTGGTACATCCGTTTGCGCCCGTAAGTATCATTGCAGACATCCTCGTTATAAATCTCCCACATAGCCTCCGCCAGACCTTGAAACTTCCAAGGTCTCTCCCGATGAGAAAGATACTGGTAAAATCCCTGTCGGCCCACCTTCAGCACCCGGCAGTACATCGATATCTTTCCTTTCTTCCCGCCGTCATCCGTCTTTTTTGCAAGAAACCTCATTCGCTGTTTTTTGCTGACTTCCGACGGCTCGCAGCAAAAAAAGCGTTGGCCTCCGCCAAAAACGCATTCTCTTCCTTCAGCCGCCGAATCTCTCGCTCCAACGCCTTGTTCTGCTTGCGCAGCACCGCCAGTTCCTCCGCAAAGCTCATTGCGTCGCCGGGTGGGCGAGACCCAGGTCCCGCCTCCAGGCGACCTTCCCGTACAGCGTGTCCACAGGAATACCCAGTTCCTTCGCCGCCTTTCCTGCACCTATTTCCTTGGCCAGATCCACCGCCTGTACCTTGTACTTCTTTTTCATATTTCTTCTGTTTCTGTGCCATTTTTTTCACCTTCCTTACCTCCTTATTTTACTCCTTTTCCGTGAGTTGCAAGTGTCTACTTTTTTATACCATATCATAATTACGTTTTACGTAAAGGGTCACAGTTGTTGCCCATGCCAGGCGCACTAAAAAAAAACTGCTAGGCATTCCTGAAAATCTTTTTCAGGAATGCCCAGCAAAAGGCTTCACACGCTGCAGCCATCCGCTACGGCCGTACAAAGGTAAAACAGCGCTCGGCTGCAAAAAGATTTGGCCCACTTTCCACATAAGCAATCCCAAGCCGCTGTCCGGGGCGCTGCGCTGCTGCCGCTGCCTGTGCCGCAGGAAGGACATACTGCCGTTCTCCCGTCGCAGTAAAGCGCCGAAGCCGGATCACCGCCCGGATCAACTGCCCGTCCGCAAAGTCAAAACGTGCATACGGATCACCAGTAACAACCGGAATCCCCTCAAATACCAGCCCAAATTGCAGCACCATCCGGCCGCCGTCTGCTTCGGTACAGGAAAGCAGCTCGGTCTGCGTACCGGCTCCAATCGAATACTGCGCACGTTCTAATATCGCGCGTGCTTTCTCAATGGACTCGGGCACAGGCAGCGGCTCAGTCTGCTCATTCTCGCGGCGGGCTGCCGAATAATGCACCGTACCATCTGCATTGATGCGGATCGTACTGTCATTATCCACATAAACCTGTGCGTCACGTTCCTGATAGCTGCGGGCGTATACGCTGTAATCAAATGCGCCCAACAAGGTTTGCAGGCTGCTTGCCCCGTTCGGATCACCAAAAGCAGGCGGGCCGCTAAGCAGCACATCCGCACTTGACGGCGCACCATCAAATAATAACGTCTCCGCTGCCAGCTGGCTGTATACCGGTTCGGATGCGGTACCCGCATAGCTGCACGGATTCGCACTCAAAGCGGACGCTGCACGCTGCCAAGCATTCCGATCAACTGTCGTATCTGCGGATAAAAGCCCTTCTTCCCGCGTGCGCAGTACCATGCGGCCCTCCCGCGTGAGCAGCAGCATAGAAATATTCATCGAAACGCCACAACGTCCCTCAAGCCATGCCGCAAGTGCAGAGGCAGGAATTTCACCATTATATGCATAGCATAGCGTATCCCCGGCAAGCAGCCCGCAAAGCTCCTCTTCGGTGAATGGTTCAAACTGCTCTGCCATGCTGAGTGCATTGCCCATCAGATCCCGAGTTGATTCGTACAGCTGCGCCGTGGAACGTTCATTGTACGCCGCCCCATACAGCACACCATCCGTGCCGGTCATAGCAACTGATGATGGATACGCCGCCGGACTGTCACCACTACGCACCTCATAACCCAGATTTGCATGTCCCAATGAGCGCTGAAAGGATTTCAGCAGGGTATCACTGCCGACTGCACTGACAACGCTGAACAAAGATAATCCTGCCATCAGCAGCGTCAGCACGACAAGTGCAATATTCCGAATCGTATTTTTGATTGATTTTTGTTTCATAACCCTACATCAGACAAAAGGTAACCTCTAAAAACGCTTCTATTGAAAGCTCGGACTTTTTCTATCTTAAAAGATCCTAAAACTTAGACGAAAACAGCAAATTCCAGAATCCAGTTTCTGATTTTAGCGGTTCCTAAAAGGCAAAAACCATCGGACGGCGGCACAGGCCTTTTCATCAAATCGCCTACTTGTCATAGTCGATCGTCCAAACTCCGTCAGTATACTGAACTGCAATCAGGATTTGGCTATCCGCAGTGAAGTGATCGGTAAATGTCTGTGAATGCTCCTCGCCGTTATCGTCCAGAAAAGAAACCGTATAACGATAGTCCTCCGCTGGTTCAATCGTAAAATAGCAAAGCTGCGTATCCTGAATTGCATCAGGGGAAACGGCAACGGTCTGCCCTGAATGCGTGATAGTCGTATCTGTAATTTCACGACTGGAATAATTGGTAACAATCAGATTACCGTCCTGGTGTACAACATTGCCGCCTGCGGCACCACAGCCTGCAAACAGCAGCGTAAAAATAAATAGAAAAAACCATACCTGTTTTTTCAATGCTATGACCTCCCTGTCCTATAAGCCAAATGTCCCCGCGCAGACGGAACGTACATCACCGCAATCGTACCCTTTACGCATCTTCAAGCGGCAAGTCAATCGGCAGCAGAATGGTGACAGTCGTCCCCTTGTCCAGCTCACTTTCCAGCCGGATACTGCCGCGGTGTGCCTCCACCATTTCCTTGGCAATCGCTAGGCCGAGACCAGTGCCGCCCTTCTCACGAGAGCGGGCCTTGTCAACACGGTAAAAACGCTCAAACAATCGCGGCACATCATTTTTAGGAATGCCCATCCCGTCATCCCTCACAACAATCTGTAAAAGGCGTTCATCCTGCATCCGAGCGGACAATGTAATATGCCCGCCCTGCGGCGTATATTTAATGGAATTTGAAACAATATTGACAATCACCTGTTCCAGCCGCTCACGGTCGCCGTTCATATCGGGCAGTGTGTCGGGAATCTCCATTTGAAAGCTGTGGCCCTGCTCGCTGGCATTCAGTACCATTGCATTATAAACTGCCTCCAGCATGGCATGTGTCGAAAAACGGGTAAACCGGAGATCCATCTGGTTATAATCGAGCTTGGAGAGGGTCAGCAAGTCGGTAACAATACGCGCCATACGCTCGGCCTCACTGGTGACAATCCCCAGGAATTTTATCTCGGTTTCCTGCGGCAAGTCGCCCGCTGCATCAATCAGCGTTTCCGTGTAGGAACGGATATTGGTCAATGGCGTGCGCAGTTCATGGGAAACATTGGCGACAAATTCCCGGCGGGCATCGTCCAGCTTCCGCTGCTCGGTAATGTCGTGGATGACCGCCATTACACCGCCGTCACCATCAATGGTGCCGTATGGGGCAAGGGTCACAGTCAAGACTCGGCCATACCGGGTGATCTCACTCTGGAGATAGGTACGCCGTCCATCAGACTTTTCGGGCAGTGCCAAATCGTCAAACATATCGTCAAAGGTGACATTATCCTCAAAACGTATGCCGAGATAATTTTCGGTTGCAGGATTCATATGAATCAGCGCACCATCAAAGGTAAAAGCAGCAACGCCGTCTGTCATATGGAGAAAAATGGTTTCCAGCTTGTTGCGTTCCCCCTGCACCTCATTCAGAGTAGAATGCAGCGCGTGCGCCATATAGTTAAAAGCGCTGGTAAGCTCGCCAATTTCATCTGAGGACTGGATGGAAAGCTGCTGTCCAAAATCCCCGTCAGCAATGCGTTTCGCACCTTGCGTAATATTTTCCAGAGGGGTTGTAATCGTCTTGGAAAGCAGGAATGACAGTAAAATAGCTACCACCAGGCCGAACATCATAGCCTGCATTACAATCGCAAAATAACGGTAAGAAAGCTCGGAAATCTCCTGTTTATCATCGTTAATGTACACGATAAAACGCACCGACCCATCCAGGCAGACCGGAATGGCATAATCCATATAGCTGTCAATGACCGAACCGGAGCAGCTGGCCTGCCCGGCCATAGCAGCAATAATATTCGGACGGCGGTAGAACTGTTCCGCGCTGGCAGCATTCGCAGCGGAACCGGTCAAAAACTTCCCTTCCGCATCCAGAATACTGAAACTGCGATACTGATCAAGCCCAAGCTGCGTATCATATGCAGCAACGACATTTTTCAGAGCCTCGGCACCCGCAGGTGCAGCGGCGGCATTTTCCATAGCTGCCATCACGTCACCGGTCCAGAGGGTGTCCTGCACCTGGCTGCGGAAATCCTCCAGATAAAACGAACCGACACTGTTAATCAGGAAAATACCGACAACAGCCATAACGGAAACGATCAGCAGCACCAGGATGAGAACCAACTTCATATGCAAACTGCGGAACACGGGCTCCTCCTTCCTTGCGTCCCCCTTCTCACGCCAAAGGGCGCTGCCCTCTGGACACCCGTCCCTTGCAGGGAAAGCCGCCTATGCGGCAGGTTGTCTTCCGCAGACAGCGCCAAAGGGCGCTGCCCTCTGGACACCCGTCCCTCGCCGGGAAGGCCGCCTATGCGGCGGGCAGTCTTCCGCAGACAGCGCCAGAGGGACTTGTCCCTCTGGACTCCCTTTCATCGCCTGCGGGCGGGACGAAAGAACAGCTGCGGCAAATCTTTCTGCACGTGAGTGTATCATAATTTTGTATTCAAGACATTTTGAAAGCGAAACGCATCGTTTTAACGTTCATCGTAGTAGTAGCCCATCCCACGCTTTGTGATAATATATTTGGGCTGGGCGGGCTCGTCCTCCACCTTCTCGCGCAGACGGCGGATCGCAACGTCAACCGCCCGCAAATCACCATAATACTCATATCCCCAGACTTTTTCCATCAATTCCTCACGGGTGACCACCCGCCCCGGCGTTGATGACAAAAAGCTAAGAATATCATACTCCCTGACCGACAGGTCAAGCGGCCTGCCGTTTTTATAAACCGTGTTTTGTTCCGGGCTGATCATCAGCCGGCCTTCCACCGCAGCGGCAGGGGGTTCGGCCTCCGGCGGCACCGTTCTGCGCATATTTGCTTTGACCCGCGCCATCAGCTCACGCATGGAAAAGGGCTTGGTAATATAGTCATCCGCACCCATATCAAGTGCCTCTACCTTATCGGTTTCCTCTTCCCGGGCGGTCAGCATAATGACCGGCACCTGCGATTTCTCCCGCACGCGGCGCAGCACCTCGAATCCATCCATTCCCGGCAGCATGACATCCAACAGGATCAAATCCGGCTCGTCCTCTAATGCCGATTTCAGCCCTGCCGGGCCATCCCCTGCCGCAATCGCTTCATATCCCTCACGCTCCAGGTTAAATACCAGGATATCCGCAATCGTGCGTTCATCTTCTACCACAAGGATTTTCTTTTTCATGGAAACCACTCCTTATAATCCTCCGGAACTGTTCAAAAAAGGAATCCGCCCCCCAAAAAGGCGGCATATCATACAAGTTTAATGGTCAAATCCGTCCAGCAGCCCCAGCAAACGCGCACGATACATCGCAATCATCGTCTTACCGTCACACAGCTCACCCGATGCAATCTGACGTTCGACCTCGCGAATCGGCAGACGTACGACCTCGACAAACTCGCCCTCATCCGGCTGTGATTCTCCCGGCACCAAATCCAACGCACAATAAGCGTGCAGGATTTCGGTCAGAAAACCCGGGGACGGATAACTCTTCCCCAGCGCGACCATGCGCCCGGCAGTAAAGCCGGTTTCCTCTTTCAGCTCGCGCACTGCGCAGCCTGCGGGGTCCTCGTCCGGGCCGTGATCCAGCTTGCCCGCCGGGATTTCAAGCAAGGTTTCTCCGTAAGGATAGCGGAACTGCCGCACCAGAATGACCTCGCCTTCCTTCGTAATCGGCAGCACGCCTACCCCGCCGGGATGCTCGCATACCTCACGGTAACACTCTGTGCCATCAGGAAGCAGTGCCGTATCTGTCCGACACTTAATAATCCGTCCCTTGAACTGATATTCCTGCGTCAACGTTTTTTCAGTAAAATCCATTCCTGTTTCCTCCTTCTATTGATATCCATAATAATACTCGCAAACAAATAATCTGCCATATTCACCCACCCCGCCCGCCGTCATTTTGGCGGGCGGGGCAGGCCGCAGAAACAATCATTGCCGCACCAATTCCCCGCCGCAGCGGAGAAAGGGAGTCCAGAGGGACAAGTCCCTCTGGCGCCGTCTGCGTAAGACCGCCCGCCGCGCAGGCGAACGGAACCGGATTTTCCGCACCCTTATCCCTTCAGCTCCCCGCCGCAGCGGAGCAGCAGCACACTTTCAGGCTGCATATCAATGTAAGCGCCCTTGCCGAGTTCCTCCCAGTAGGGGCTGTTTGTCAGTACGTCAACTGCATAAACCTGGGGGATGCGGAAATGGTATTCCTGCGTGTCCCGATTGACGGCAACAATCATCTGTCGTCCGCCAAGAGTACGCGCATATACCAAGTGCCCGCCCTCCGCCGTCAGGAATTGCAGCTCTCCATCACGCAGCACCTCATTCTGGTCACGCTCAGCGCACAGGACACGATAAAAATAAAGCAGTTCCGGGTCCTCGTGCCCCCACGGGAAAGTACGCCGGTTCAATGGGTCGCCGTAGCCCTGCATCCCGACCTCATCACCATAATAAATCGTAGGAGAGCCAGGCATGGTAAACTGAATCACAGCCGCCATTTTCAGGCGGCGCTTTGCGTGCTCATATGCCTCGCCAACCAGTACCGCACCAGCCTGCACCGCCTTGTCCGCACGCCACATCTCCTCACTGCTGCCCAGTACGGTCAGAGCGCGGGCGGTGTCATGCGTCCCAATTATATTCATCAGATTATAAAAGATTTCCCGCGGATAATTTTCCCGCAGGCATTCCATTTTCTCCGCAAAATTTTCGGCGCTGTCACCGCCCAAAAATGCCAGAATTCCATCGCGCAGGGGATAATTCATCACCGAATCCAGCTCCCCGCCCTGGAAATAACGCCGCCGCCGGGAATAACTGACCTTATTAGAAGCGTCCTCCCAGACTTCTCCGACAATCAGGGCATCCGGCTTCTCCAGCCGGGCAGCAGCCGCCAGCCGTTCTATAAACTCATCAGGCAGCTCGTCCGCTACGTCAAGCCGCCAGCCGGAAGCACCCAGCCGGAGCCAGCGCCGAATGACTGAATCCTCACTTTCTACAATATAATCAAGGTATTTTTCGTTCATTTCGTTGGTTTCCGGCAAGGTGTAGATCCCCCACCACGAACTGTAGCTGTCCGGCCACTGCGAAAAATTAAACCATTCATAATAAGGCGAATCCTTCGACTGGTGCGCGCCAAGCTCGTCATAATTGCCGCGGGCGTTAAAATAGCGGCTGTCATAGCCGGTATGGCTGAATACGCCGTCCAAGATCACGCGCATACCACGCTTTGCAGCCTCCGCACACAGCTCCTTAAAATCCTCCTCCGTGCCCATCATCGGGTCGATCCGCTTATAATCACCGGTATCATAGCGGTGATTGGAGTACGCCTCAAACATCGGATTAAAATAAAGCGTGCGCACAGAAAGGCTTTGCAGATAATCCAGCCGGGCAATCACGCCGCGCAGGCTGCCGCCAAAAAAATCATTATTCAGGATTTCACCATGCTCGTTTGGCCAGTAAATCGGGATGTCATCCCAATTCTCATGAATCACACGGCTGCTGCGCCAGCCCTCCTTCGGCGGGGCCTCAATGCGGGCAAAACGATCTGGGAAAATATTATAGGTAATGCCCTCGCCAAACCAGCGTGCCGTCGGATAATCGCCGTCATACACGGTCAGCTGGAACGGGCTGCGCAAGGTGCTGTGCGGCTCCCCTTCGCCGCCATAGCCCCGGCTGATAAAGCGTTCCCCTACCTTGGATTTCACTGTAAAATAGTACCAATACAATCCGGGTTCCTCCGGAACGTAAACAATCGTATATAAATCGGTCGCACCATCATAGCCGCTCCACTTCATGGGATAAGCAACGGCCTCCTCACCGTCACGCTGCACCCAGAGCTTTGCATCAATCACACCAACATGTCGCGCCGGATAAATCGCAAACCGAACCTCCTGCCCGGCCTTTACCGCGCCGTAAGGCGATTTACACGCCTCATCGCGGGAAGAAAAATAGCTGAGTTTCATATATTACGGATAACCCCCGTTCAATTTTGCAGACAATATATTGTATTATATCACAGCAGCGGCAAAAAATAAAGATTTTCCCCTATAAATTCATCCGCCGCAGAAACCGGTACAATCCTGTAAAAAATAGTTGTTTGCGGCTATTATAACACAAATAAAAGAATGTGAAAATGGTTTTATAAGAAAATGCCCGCAAATCATTGAAAATTTTTCGTCACCAACGCGCTAAAGATGCAGACGTGCCGCCCTCCATTGATTAAGGAGAGCAGCACGCGTAAATGGATATTCAACGCACCCATTCCCCGCCGCAGCGGTGATAAAGCTTTTAGTCAATTTTTTCTCGAAAAAATTGCGGGAGTCCAGAGGGCAGGGCCCTCTGGCGCCACCCGCGCAGGGACATTCAATCTCCTCTTAAAAAAGCGTGCGGCAGGGAGCGGCTGTCCTTTTCCAGCTCCAGCCGGAGGGCGCGGATAAGGCAGGATGCATCCAGCGTTTTGCTGCCCTCGTGCAGTGCTATGGCTGCCGCGCTGCGGATACATGCGTGAATGCGGGCCGGGCTGAGTTCCGCCTGTGCCAGCGCGGCGTAAGGGATATCCCCACAGAGCCGCACAGCGGGCAGGGAACGCTGCCAAAGCTGTTCCCGCAGTGCAGCGTCAGGCTGGGGAAAGCGGATGATATATTGCAGCCTCCGCAGGAAAGCATCGTCAAAGCTGCCTAAAAGATTGGTCGAAAGCAGCGCAACACCTTCATACTGTTCAATCTCCTGTAGCAGATATGCAGTCGAAAGGTTAGCATATTTATCGTGTCCGCCGGAAACCTGCGCACGGCGGCTGAATAATGCATCCGCTTCGTCAAACAGCAGAACGCAGCGGTTTTCCCGCGCCCCCGCCAGCAGCTGGGCCAAATGCTTTTCTGTTTCGCCAACGTATTGATCCATAATACGTGACAGGTCAGCATGCAGCAGCGGTAGCCCAGGCCGCGCCGCAACCAGCGGGAAGCGCCAAGCCAGCGTGCGAGTTCCGGGAGCACTTCCGGGCTCAAAGGATTCAGCCGGTCGGGAAATGCTGTTATTTGCCGGTTCAAATCCATATAAGCGGACTGATACGCGCCCAGCAACCGCCTAAGCCCCTGATCGCCCTGCAAAACGCCGGGCAGCAGCGGAATCGTTTCCGCCGGTGTAAAGGCCTCCTCCAGACCGTTCCGGTGTGTTACGGACACCGGGGCGTCCCGTAAGACGGTGGAAAAGGAGATGCCCGAAACCTCCGGGATATGCACCCGCCGCGGAAGCCAGCCCATCCCGCTCGCCTGCCGGACCCGCCAGCGGAGCCAGTTCCCCGTCTGCCCCTGTACCTCACAGGGAGCCGCATCCGAAGGCCACCGGAATAGAATTGCCCCCGCCCCAAAGCTGCCAAACCGTCCGGCCCGCATCTGCAAGCAGGCTTATTAGTGCGGGTTCCGCATCTGGAAAAGAAAGCAGGCAGGTACAGCCAGCCGGTGAAGCAAACGCGTCCAGGTGTGTGAACCGTACCTCCCGGCGGGCCGCACCAAATCCGCTGAAATCGAATAACGCCGCCGGGGATTTTTTCTCCGGCAATGCCAGCGGAATGATCTCATCCCGCGCCGGGCTGACCAGCACCTGTGCCGTCAGACGGGCAGGCTCGGCATTTGCATCCTCTATTGTTTTCCAGAGGCGCGTCCCATCCCCGGAGAGATAGAATGCGCTCCCCTCCGGCACTGCGCACGCCGCAGGGGCGGACAATGCAGCCTAAACGTGCATTGGTTCGGCACGCTGCGGCTCCCTGTCCCAGGGTTCAAGGAATGCACGTTCATGCTTTTCGGGAAGCCGTTCCATATGGCGGCAGGTGTTTTCGAGCAGTACGGCAGCTGCCGAAAGCAGTGCCGTTTCCGGCTCGCCGCTGTCCGTGCACTGCTGCCATGCGGGCAGGTATGCAGCGGCATACTGCGCGGGCGTTTTCATTTTCCGGCCTCCTTTCCAAACAGCGGCTGCGGTCTAACGGCTTTGCAGCGGGACAGACGCATATCCTCTTGCACCGGTGCGCCGTGCCTCGTATGTGATATGTGCAGTCAATACACCATTTTCCGCATCATGGCCAAATGCGACCTCAATATGGAAAATTCGTGGTTCCCACCGCTGCAAAGCGGAAACGATCTCCTGACGCAGCAGGTTCAGTGTTGTAGTGCTTGTCCCCTCAAAAGCGAAGCGTTCCAGCTGCGTGCCGAAGTCAGGACGCAGGGGGCGCTCCCCCTTCCGGGTCAGCAGGATCATACGGACCGACTGTGATAACTCGTCCGCCGCTTCCAGCCCCCGGAACTGCCCGAGCCCGGCTTCCAGCCGGGTTGGGAATGCCATTGCCATACGCCTGCCCTCCTACTATGAATACATATCCTCAATTCAGCTTAATCATACTGCCCTTAACGGTTGTAATGCCGCCGGAGGTGAGTTCCAGCCCACCCTGTCCGCTGACCTTTGCGGCCATCCCGGCGGATACCTTAATATCCGCCGCTTTTTCCTGGATCTTTTGTTTCCCTTCCAGCGAAATTTCCTGTGCTTTCAGGGTAAGGCTGCCCGCCGCAGAAATCGTAATATTGCCATGGCTGTCAATATGGATAGAAGCGCCTGCACAGGGAACCGTCAGCTCTTTTTCCGCCCGAAGCTCCACCTTTCCCTGTTTCATATCGAGCACCAGGGAGGGCGCTTTTTCCTCCTTCCCGCGCAGGGTAATGGTCTGTGCGCCATCGTCGAACAGCGCCGAAAGCGCCCCTGCTGTTTGCCGCAGCAGCTTGCCCTTTTCCTTTTCGTCCGAGAAGGTAATACAATGCCCGGAGCGGGTCAGCAGCTGCTTGCAGTCATTCTGCGCATTCCAGCACTGTCCGGTTTGAGCATCCCCGGCCTGCCGGTGGACCGCAACAATGCAGGCTTCCCCGCCAGGCCTTACCGGCAGCGCAACTTCCACCGCGTCCCCGATTTCGGGCAGCCAGTAAACCCCGGCCATACACTGCCCCATACGTGCCAATATCGTCTCTCCATCTGCTGAAAACGCGCCCAGCGCGACCTCTACCATTCCCTTTTGCCCGGAAGGGTAGCCTGTGACCTTCCCGCGTAGAATTTCAGGTTGTGACATTCATATGCCCTCCGCTTCAAATGATGTTTCAAAGCCGGTCTCATCCATAGGACCGGTCAAAGAAACAGCCAGTCCGCGTCCTTCAATTTTTCAGCGGCAAGCCGGATCGGGTCCTTTTTAACCGCCGCCTCTTTATCGTAATTAGACTGCATTGCAGTAATGTCCGGGGCGTCTCCCATAATCATCAGGCTGACTTCAGCCTGCACGGGCGTTCCGTCCGATGCAAACATCTGATAGGATACACTGATGCTTTCGAGTGTACCGACCATGCACAGCGTCCCCCATGCAAAACCAATCCTGGGGCTGATGGTTTTGCCGGTTTCGTCCGTATGCCGTAGGAATTTCCGGAACCGGTTTACATCCAGGCGTACATCGGTATAACTGCTTTCATTCTCATAAGTATGGCAGAACAGCCGAACCGACAGGCTGGCATTCCCTGTCCGGCCCGTTGGATCGCCCTGCCGCAGGTGTTCCCGTGCGGTGCTGCCGGTATCCCGGACGCGTTTGTCCGCATAACGATTCGCACCGGCCGAGTATTCCAATGTATTGGGGTTGAACTGCGCATAAAGCGCCTTTTTGGACAGGTCGTCTGGGTCGTATACTGAGGCTTTGCTAAGCATCTTATATACCGCCTTTCTGGAGCCGCTCCAAACGGGACCGGCGGTTCAGGGAATAAGCAACATCCCGCACAAGCGCCTGAAAATCATCTTCCGACAGCCGGACCTCTGGCTGTGGCCGGGGCAGCAGCGGTTCCGGCGCGGGGCGCGTCTCTCCGGCAGAATCAATCAGCCGCCGGATGACCTCTCGGGACGGCGGGGCAGCAGGGAACCGGAGCAGCCCGGATGTGACCGTTCGCTCATGCACGGCATACCGCAGGGGGATGGAAGCGGCCTCACTGTCCCAAAGCTGACGCACATACTGCCGGTAAAGCCTGCTGTGCAGCACAATGCCCGCCGCCAGGAAGAGGGTATTCCGGCTGTTAAGCGCCGGAAAATAGCTGCTGCCGAGCTTTTGCGCCGCACTGAGATAGAACCGGGTAAGCGTCCGAAATGCATTCGGCCTGCCAAACAGCGTCCAAATGAGCGAAACAGCCTGAGAAGGACGGCTTTTATACCGTTCCTGTTCCTCCCGCAGGACACTGCGCACAACGCCGCTGTAAAATGGGAGCAGTTCCCGGCGTGCGCCTTCCCCGGAGAAGATGCGCAGGAACACCCGCGCGGCCCGGACTGGCTGTGCTGCCGGGTCAGCCGCACCGCCGGTACGCTGTGGCAAAAGCAGAAAGAACAAATCCTGCCGCCAGTGCCCCGCTGCCTCGACGCGCTGATAAAGTGTTTTTTGGACAAAACTGTGTTGGTGGATCACAGTCTGCCGGAGGGTCGTATGAAACTGCTTTGTGATATGGGTCACGGGCGCGGGCGGACGCAGTGCGCGGTGATAAACGAGCGCAGGCGGAAAGCCGCCCTGTATCCGCGGCAGGGAAAGCGAAGGTTTCAGCCATCGTCGGGAGAACGGGAACCGCGCCGCCGGATCATGGCGGTACGATTGTAAAATATTCGTAGCTGAGTTCAAAGCGGTCGATAAGCACCGCGTTTTGAAGGGCGTCAAGCTCCCCCACCTCCCATTTTTTGACGATCAGGCCGGAAAGAAGGTAGACCTTGTCGCTGCGGACCTGATTGGCAGGATTCCAAATTTCAATCCGCATCGTATTTTTCAGCCGTTCCCCGACCAGGTAAAAGGGGAAATCATTCCCGGCATATACCCCGCGTTCCAGCCGGAGCGTACCGGCGTTTTTGACCGCGCCGCGAAGGACGTGCACACGGTCATTGAGCCCGCCTTCCTGATAAGTAAAGGTTTCCGTTTCGCGGGCAAGCCCTGAAACTTTTGAAAAACCGAACTCCGTTTTTCCCGCCCATATGCGGAATGCATATGCAGCCAGCGGCTCCATAAAACCACCTCCTCCCGGCCAGGGCCACGGCAGGCCGCATTAAACTTCAAACAGGTTTTTCTCCGCCCCGGAAGTCTCCCGGTTGATCCGGCTGACCTCGCGGCAGAATTTCTCACGTTCAAAGTGCGGCAGGGAAAGGACGTCATCCGGTCCCCAATGAAAATAATAACCTGAATCCGTGAAACTCAAAAGAAAACCATTTTCGATTTCATCCTTCTTTTGTTCGTAAATTTCCCTTGAAATTGCTGAATTATGCGGTATCGTCCAGTCAGAGTTCGGATTTTTGAGCGAGATCACTCTTGAATTTCTTCACCCGATGGGTGAAGAAATTCTGTAGCCCTCTCAATGTGAAATTAGAATTTTCAAAGTGTGATAAACTATTATCCGGCGGTTGTAAGTGAGATCTCAGAACAAATACAGTGCAAAACGAGTATGTGATTTTACGACGAGTTTCACGGATTCAGGAATAAGATAAAAAAGACAACTGGCGGTAAAGCTCCTGCGGCCGGTGGAAGCTCATTCCGCCCCCAGAAAATTTATCGTATCCACAAACTGCGTACCGCAGTGCGGGCAGGTCACCTGAATCTGTGGGGATTCGATTTTGTTGATCGTTTCATACATGCCCTGCAAATATTCCATATCCGCAATAAATAACCCTTCCATCATTTCCGGGGTAATTTGCCGAAGCGTACCAAGGCTGGTTACAACGCGGGAAAGCACCAAAATGCTCATATATCCCTCGTTTGCCTTCACCCGGGGGTCGCGCATTGCGGTAAGCTCGTCCCCGGCCGTTGCAAGGCGCATCTGTCCCTCGCGGTGCAGGTTCCCGTCCGCATCGACGTACCCGCGCGGCAGACGAAACGGGTAGATTGTCTGTAAATCCATAGTGCCTCCTTATTTCGTGCGCTTCACGCCCTCAGTGACCAGTTCAAGGCTTTCAATCGCCACTTCGTTGCTGGTCGCGTTCAGGTCGGTCGCGGTGTACTTTGTGGGCCACGCCTGGACAAGCTCCCATTCTGCAACGGGTTTCATTTCATCGTCCAGCAGTGTGATCGTGACCGTTTTACGATTGACCTTTCCGTCTTGAATCTCCTTCATCCAGTCGGTAAACGCGGTCGAACTGGTAACGCCGTGCTTGAGGGTCACATTGCCGTATTTCAGGATGCCGGGCTGCTTGCTGGGGGTCTTGCCCGCCATATTGCCCTCGCGGTATTCAATCGGGTCGGCGGTGATATCCGGGGAGGATACCTCGGAAAACCCGGCCTTGTCATCCGAGCCAATCGCAACCATATAATTATTTTTTATGAATGGGTAAATGATATCTGCCATTGTGCAGTCCTCCTATTTCTCAGGTTGCATCCTGCATTTTCTGTGTGATGCGGAAAATGACAAACTCTGCCGGACGTACCGGGGCTACGCCGATTTCACAGATCAGGCGGCCGTTCAGGATATCGTCCTCGCTCATCGTGGTGCTGCCGATCTCGACGTAATAGGCCAGCGCCACAGTCGTACCCATGAGGGCCCCGTTGCGGCGCTGGGTTTCCAGGAAAAGCATGATCGTGCTTTTCACGCGGGACCACAGGTTTTCGTCGTTGGGTTCAAATACGGCCCAGGCGGTATTCCTGCGGATGGATTCTTCTAAAAAGATGAACAGACGGCGAACGTTCAAATATTTCCAGTTGCCGTCGCTGGAGCAGGTGCGGGCACCCCAAACGCGGATACCCTGCCCGGGAAGGGCACGGATCAGGTTCACACCGTTCGGATTAAGTTTACCCTGTTCGGCTTCGTTATAGGAAACGGAAAGGCCGGTGCAGGCGCGAACCACTTCATTCGCAGGGGCCTTATGTACACCGCGCTGAATATCGGTGCGCGCATAGATCCCACAGACCGAACCGGAGGGCGGCAGGAAGGTGGGACGGCGCAGCAGGGGATCATAAACATTCACCCAGGGGGCGTAAAGGGCGGCATAGCTGGTATCGTAAGCGCTGCGGAAGGTGTTCAGCTCGTCTACGCCGGTACAGTCAAGTGAAGCATCCAGCACAGCGAACCGGTTGGCCAGCCCTTCACAGTGGGCGATGAGCCTTGCCTGCACTTCTGGAATACAGACCCCGGGAACAGCCATAATGCTGACGTCGGAAATCTCCTGAAACGCCTCAATACCGGAACGCTTGCCGGGGCCTTTGTCAACGCCGTTAAAGGTACCGGCATCCACGTTTTCAATCTTTCCATTCAGGCCGCCGTAAAGCGAAAGTGACAGGTAATCGGCAGTTTCCTCTCCGCCGAGCAGGACGAGCGGGTCCTTTGCCTCTTTATTCAGCTGGAGCTTAATAACCGCCAGATTGGACTTTGCCAGTGCGTGCACCAGATAATCCGGAGCTTCCGGATTCAGGGAGCAGCGTTCGTAAACTTCCTGCAAATCGCCGCAGAGCAGCTGCAAGTCCACCCCGCAGGCCTCCAAAGTTTTTTTCGGAACGAGATTGTCATCGGTCGGGTCATCGGGCAAATCGTCCGACAGGGTAACGGCCGTACCGCTGACAGACTTAACGATGCGGTACGCTGTTTTTCCGTCTGCGCGGAAAGCCACGAGGTCACCGGTGCGGAATCCTGCTGCATTTTTCAGGGTATATTGTTTTTTGCCTGTCTCACCGCTTTGGGAAAGAATCTGTGTGCGTGCACGGACGGAGCGGCGGAACACAGCCTGCATTACATTTGCCCATGCGCCGGGGCTGCACGCCTGAACGGTCACAGCAGAAACGGTGTCGGAATCGAGCGCAGGCTTGGAATCACTGGGGACAGCACCGCTGCTGCTGGCAATTTTCGCATCGGAGGGCACGACCCGCATCACATAGAGTGAGCTGCCGCCGTTGGTAAAGAACTGTTCAACGCTATTCGGGAGGAAGCGATACGCTCCAAACTCCAGCGCGGAGAGGTAACCGCCGAATCGTCTTTGATAATCCGCAAAACTGGTAACGAGGGTGGGGCGGCCATCAACGGGGCCGCGTTCGGCCAGGCCGACGAATCCTGCTGTACTGGTGCCAACGCCTTCCATTGCTTTCACGCCGGAATCAAATTCCTCAATGTAAATGCCCGGAGCCAAATACTCTGCCATAATATAGGGCTTGCTGAAAAACAGTTATCAGTCTAAAATTCGCGTGAAATATGAGT
>CAJUSB010000076.1 GCA_910589115.1 uncultured Clostridia bacterium
TTCGAGAAAAAATTGAGTAAAAGCTTCATTTCGCCTGCGGGCGGGACGGGGGCTTAGGTGCACTGCCGCTCGCTGACTTTGCCGTGCCCGGCCTGCCAAAAGCAGGGCAGGCCGGGTGGTTTACGGATTACATCACGAACAGGCGTATCAAATAAAAATTTGATGATAAAATAAAAAGGGGCTTGCTTTTGGCAAGCCCCCCGTGTATAATAAAGTCAAAGAACAGTTGCCGGGTTGCTTTCATCCGGCGGCTGTCCCCCTCGGTGATAATTGGTGGTCTCACCGGGGTAAGACCATCGCCCCGGCTCCGCGAAGGCCAGGGGCGATTTTAATTGGTTCTGGTAGATAACCACCCGCGGACAGCTATCTGCCGCGGTAATGGTTATCTACCAGAATGAGGATTTGAACAATCAGCCCCATCAAAGCAATTACTTCAAGGAACGTCATATTTACCTCACCTCCCTCCTGTTGGGAATGGCTCCCTGATGGGTCTTTGCGGGGGAGCCATCCGAAGGGGGAAGAGCGCGCCAGGACAACACAAAGGGGCGTTCCTGACTTTATTATATCGTATTTAGTATAGCAGGTATTTCGACAAATTACAACATAGTTATTTGCGGTTCGGTTGTTTTGTCAATGGGAATCCTGCTTTTATTTTTTGCAAATGAGGTGCAGTTATGGCTTTTCAAATTATTCACGGCGATATTACAACTGTGCAGGCGGATGCCATCGTCAATGCAGCTAATAATCGTCTGGCACCGGGCGGAGGTGTCTGCGGTGCTATTTTTTCAGCGGCAGGATATCAGCAGCTTGACCGTGCCTGCCGGGCGATTGGACACTGTCCAACTGGTCAGGCGGTGATTACAGAAGGGTTTCACTTGCCAGTGCGTTATGTGATCCATACGGTCGGCCCGGTTTGGCAGGGCGGCAAAAATCAGGAACCTCAACTGCTGGAAGACTGTTACCGCAACAGTTTGATGCTGGCAGTACAGCACGGCTGCAAATCCATTGCGTTTCCGCTGATTTCCGCCGGTATTTTCGGCTATCCAAGGGAGGAAGCACTGCAAATTGCGTCTGATACCATTCAGGCGTTTTTACGGGAGCACGATATGGAGGTCATGCTGGTTCTGTTCGGCTGATCTTTGGGAAGGATTCCTGATGCTTCTTATGCGGCGAATTATTTGATGTTGTACATAAACAGTAGGTATGTTTTTCGGAACTGAAGCAGGATTTGTCCGTAATAAGAGCTGATTTGGCTGGAGGTGTGTCTGAAATGGCGCTTCCGGCCTTTTCTTTTGCCTGCGGGACGATGCTGGATAGGCGCATGATGCTTTTCCGCGCGTGGTATGGAGCGTTCGGGTGACGGTTTGTTACATTTTGTTAATGCTTTTTTCTCCGTGAGGGTTTATAATAAGGAATATACGTCCGCCCGGGCAAGCGGACGAATGACGGATATGGAGTGGTACAAAAATGGCAAAAAAAATTTTGATTGTGGAAGATGACGACAATATTCGCGAGCTTCTTCGTTTATACTTGGAACGTGAGGACTATGAAATTATTGAAGCGGAAAACGGCGCAGTCGGTATGACCCGTTTCAAAGCGGATTCCCCAGATATGATTCTTTTGGATATGATGATGCCGGTAATGGATGGCTGGCAAGTCTGCCGGGAAATCCGGGAATCCGGCTCAACGACACCGATTATCATGATTACTGCCAAAGGCGAGACAATGGACAAGGTCAGCGGCCTTGAATTGGGGGCGGATGATTATATTGTCAAGCCGCTGGAAATGCAGGAGGTTGTGGCACGGGTGCGTGCGCTGTTCCGCAGGCTTGCGCCGGAGGAGGTCGGGAAGATTTCGTTTGACAATCTGGTGATTGACAAGCAGGCTTATGACCTTGTAGTAGCAGGCAAGCGCGTGGATGCACCGCCGAAGGAAATCGAGCTGCTGTATTTTCTGGCGCAGAGCCCGAACCATGTTTTTACACGGGCGCAGCTGCTTGATGATGTCTGGGGGTTTGATTATTTCGGGGATACGCGCACGGTGGATGTGCATGTCAAGCGGTTACGCGAAAAGCTGGAAGGAGCGTCCGATAAGTGGGAATTGAAAACGGTTTGGGGCGTTGGCTACAAGTTTGAAACCAAGGATTGAGCGAATACATACCTGCGGCCTGGTAGGAGTGTGTCCTGCTGTATGCAGGCGGCCCCTCCGGCAGCAGGGGAAGAAAAGGATAAGGAACTGTTCGGAAATAGCTTGCGACAATAGCTTGCATCTTCTTCCGTCATACTTCGTTGCTTTTCCTTGACTGGCGTCAGCCTGCCTGCGGAAAAGCGCCTCGTCTGACGAAAGAATCTGCGGTGCGCTTGTCACAATTTATTTCTTCACAGTTCCTAAGTGCAGCGCCGTCAACGGCGTATTTTTGACAGCGGGAGGGTGGCAGCATGGTAAGGCGCAGTTTTTTCTGGCGGAACTTTATTTCTTATTCGATGTTGATTTTGGTATCAGTTATGACAGCGACGCTTGCATTTTTCTATCAGGTGGACCGTTATATGCTGACCGAGACGCAGGGACAGCTGCGCCGCACGGCGATGTATCTTGCTGACCAGACGGCTATGATTCTGGACGATGCGCCAGAGGAGACGGTTGCGCTATACCGGCGCGGACTGCTGCGCACAGTCAGTGAAAACGGGGTGACAATTATTGTGACCGACCCATACGGTACGGTACAGCTCTGGGCGGATACGGATGGAATCACGAGCGGCAGCGGCGACAGCCTGCGAGTGAATTCCCGGGCGTCGCAGCGGGTGCGGCTGATGGGTTATTATTCCGAGATGGGAACCTTGGGCGTATTGGACGGCGATAGTTATATTGTTGGTGCACAGTGCCGGAACGAGCAGGGGGACATTGCGGCGCTGGTGTTTGTGGCGGCATACAGTGCGGCAATCTCCAAGGTGATGCACACGTTGTCGAATACAGCGCTTTTTGTGATGTTGATTACGCTGATTGCAGCACTGATTTTGTCATATTATATTTCGCGGCGCATGACGCGGCCGCTGAAAACCATGGCAAATGCGGCACGGGAATTTGCGGCGGGTAATTTTGCGGTGCGAGTATCGGAGGACAGCCGGTGTGAAGAAATAGATGAATTATCCATTGCTTTTAATAACATGGCGAACGACTTGGCGAAGCTGGAGGAGCTGACGCGCGGTTTTATCGGCAATGTGTCGCATGAGTTCAAAACGCCTATGACAACGATCGGTGGATTTGTAGACGGCATGATTGATGGAACGATTCCGCTTGAGCAGCGGGACAAATACCTGCGGACGATTTCGGAGGAGGTCAAGCGGCTTTCACGGATGGTTACGCGGATGCTGGACGCGGCAAAGATACAGTCGGGCGAATTGATTTTGAGTCCTGCGCCTTTTGATTTTTCGGAAATGGCGAGTCAAATATTGTTTTCGTTTGAGCAAAAAATTGAGCAAAAGGGAATCGAGGTTGACGCGGAGCTGGACGACCGGCTCTGGGTGCTTGGCGACAGGGATCATGTATTCCGCGCGGTATACAACTTGGTTGACAATGCGGTCAAATTTACTGCACAGGGGGGACGGCTGATTCTGCGGGCGCAGGCGCATGGGACGATGTGTGATTTTTCGATTACGAACACGGGAACGGGCATTGCGCCGGAGGACATTCCGCACATTTTTGATCGATTTTACAAGGCTGACCGGTCGCGTTCGCTGGACAAAACCGGCGCTGGCCTGGGCCTGTATATTGTAAAGAACATCATCAATCTGCATGGCGGCGATATATCGGTACGTTCTGACGGCGGCGAAACCGAATTCTCTTTTACGCTCCCGATTTCATCCGCACAGCGCTGAATTTGCTCGCGCCTGCGCGGCGGGCGGTCCTGTGCGGACGGCGCCAAAGGGCGCTGCCCTCTGGACTCCTGCAATTTTTTCGAGAAAAAATTGAGTAAAAGCTTTATTTCGCCTGCGGGCGGGACGGGGGCTTGGGTGCATTGATTTACTTTAATTCGGCAGGGGTCAGCCCGCCATAAGGACAGCGGGCTGACCGGCAAACTACGCATGTTTGATTTCGGGAGGGGATTTTAGCAACATTTTCTTTAAAATTTTTCGCAGAAACTACACACAGCTATCAAGAAAGGTTCACAGTTGTATTTTATCATAGAATCACAACGACAAAGAAAGGACGAAACCATCATGGATGAGAAAAATCTTTACCATAATGACAATACAGAGAATGCCTTTGAACAGGCTGCACGCCAGCAGGCGGCACTTCAGGAGGAACAGGCGCAGCTTCGTGAGGCACAGCCGCTTATGAAGGAAGAAATTATTTCGCCGCAGCCGGTACAGGAACCGGTGATGGAAGCGGAAACACAACCCTCTGTTGTCCAGCCGGAAACGCGTACTCCTTATCAAATACCGGTACGTGACAGCCGAGAGGTTCCGCAAGACCAGGCGCAGCCGGATAGCAGCATTCCGCCGCAGGGCGAGCGGGTGCAGCCGCCATATCATGCGCCGCAGTCACCGTACTATGTGCCGCATCCTCCTAAAAAGAAAGGGAAAACCGGAAAACGGATCGTAATTACTGTTGGCGGGATTGCGGCAGCAGCGGCGCTGTTCTTTGGCGGGGCGGCGATTGGTTCTGCTATGGGGGATTTCGATAGCCGGTCTGGCAGCGGCTCCAGCGGAAGCAGCCACTCTCAAATACAGACTGTACCTTCTGCGATTACGATTGCACAGACACCTAAGGGAATGGAAAGCATCCCCGGCGATGTAATCTATGAACGGGTTAATCCATCTGTGGTTTCTATTACAGCAACCAGTTTGACCTCAAACGGAGGTTCACTCGGTTCGGGTATCGTGATGAGTGAGGATGGCTATATTGTCACGAACCATCATGTTACAGAGGGTATGGATAAGTTTGTTGTCATGCTTTCGGATGGTTCCGAGTTGAATGCCAGCCTGGTTGCGGGCGATGCAGATACCGATGTTGCAGTATTAAAAGCGGAGACCAATGGACGTAAGCTCACGGTGCCGGAGTTTGGCGATTCAGATTCATTGAAGCCCGGCGAAGCTGCATATGCAATCGGTACGCCAACCGCTTATCGTTTGACCAATACCATTACGACCGGCAGTATTTCGGCAATTAACCGTAATATAACGATCAATGATAAAGTTATGACATTGATACAGACGGATGCGGCAATCAATTCGGGCAACTCTGGCGGTGCGCTGGTGAATAAATACGGCCAGGTTGTAGGCATAACAAATGCAAAACTCTCCTCTAACGTATTTTCGTCAAGTGCAAGCTATGAAGGACTTGGGTTTGCTATCCCGATCAACACCGCAAAGGAAATTGTCGATGAATTGATGGCAAACGGCTATGTCGCAGGACGGCCCAGTATTGGTATTTCAGGTTCTGAAATCAGCGAGGAGACCGCGAAATATAACGATGTTCCGCAGGGTGTGCTTATCCAGTCGATAGACTCCCGTGCAAAGGCATACGGTAAAGGTCTGGAAATACGGGATATTATCACCGGCATTAACGGCAAGACGATCACCACTATGAACGAAATCAATGAGGTTAAGAACCGTTTCAAAGCAGGAGAAACTGTTACGCTGACCATCTACCGTATGTCCACCGGAAAATCACTCGATATCGAGGTGGAATTGACTGATGCACACGATTTGGAGGGTGCAGATCCAGCAAAGGTAAAAATCGACCAGGCGGATAACAGTGGATCTTCTTCCAGCAAGGGCGGCGGCAACGGATATTATTCCTTCCCGTTCGGCAATTTCTTTGGCTGGTAAGTCGCAGAAAGTAAAAAATAAATAATCCAGACAATCCTACTTTACAAACCGGATGCGGCAGGGCCGCATCCGGTTTGTTCCATGCACAAAGAATCAGCGCCGGGGTAACCGGTTCGGGCCGCGGTCGTTTTTGCGGCCCGAACCCAATGCCCTATCCCGGCCAGCCCGCAGGCCTTTTGGCGGGCTGGCCCACGCTGCACAAACATTTACGCTGCACCAAATCCCCCGTCCCGCCCGCAGGCGAGGCAGAGATGCGCAGCATCTCGGGGCCTGGGGCGTAAGCCCCAGCGGGAGTCCAGAGGGCAGCGCCCTTTGGTGCTGTCCGCATAGGACGCCTCCCCGGCGAGGGGCGCCCGCCGCGCAGGCGCGGGAGTCCAGAGGGCAGCGCCCTCTGGCGGGGGGAAAATTTTTTGGGAAATGTAAAAAAGTTGAGAAAAATGGTTGCTTATCTTGGGACGAACCGATATAATTACTATGTAACAGTTTGTTCATAGTTGGCAGACTGCTGCGCGTATCTTAGGTTACGGGCCGCGCGCCGGGGACGATGGCAGCCTCCCGGCGGACTGCCCGTGCGCCGTAAACACCGCGAAATATACTTTTTTTCGCGGAGGAAGAAATAAAATGAGAGGTGAAACTTCAATGGTGTACACGTTCCGCGGCGGCATCCACCCAGGCCCCCACAGCGACCCCGGGTACAAAGCCGCAACCAACACCAAGCCGATTGAGCTCCTGCCGGCACCTGACCAGGTCATCCTGCCCGTCTCGATGCACATCGGCGCTCCCGCGTCCCCCATCGTCAAGGTGGGCGACATCGTGGATATGGGTCAGCCCATCGCCGAAGCCGGCGGCTTCGTCAGCGCTCCCGTCCACGCAACCGTCTCCGGTAAAGTCATTGCTGTAGAGCCTAGACTCCACCCGAACGGCAGCAAGGTCCTGTCCATCGTCATCGAAAATGACCACGAGGACCGGCTCCATGAGTCCGTCCACCCCTACGACTTCGACGCAATGTCCAACGAGGAACGCATCGAGCTGATCCGCTCGGCCGGTATGGTCGGCCACGGCGGCGCGACCTTCCCCACCCATGTGAAAATTCAGTCCGGCATCGGTAAAGTCGATACCATCATTGTCAACGCCGCAGAGTGCGAACCCTACATCACCAGCGACCACCGACTGCTGCTCGAACGCCCCGAAGAAGTCATCGGCGGCCTCAAAATGCTCGTCAAAATCTTGGGCGTTTCCACCGCTATCATCGGTATCGAAGAGAACAAAGCCGATACCTTCCCCAAGATCGAACAGCTGATCGCCGGTGACTCCACGCTGAAACTTTATCCCCTGAAGTGTAAGTATCCGCAGGGCGCAGAGAAACAGCTCATCAATGCTTGCACCGGACGTGAGGTTCCCTCCGGCAAGCTGCCCGCTGACGCAGGCTGCGCCGTTTTTAACGTTGATACCGTTGGCGCAATTTATCGCCGCTTTGTTACCGGTATGCCCGTTGTGCGCCGCGTCGTTACCGTTTCCGGCTCCGCTATCGTTGAGCCCAAAAACCTTGAATGCCGGATCGGCACCCAGCTCGAACGGCTTGTAGATGCCTGCGGCGGTTTCAAAGAGCCCCCCAACAAGCTGCTGATGGGCGGCCCCATGATGGGTAATCCGCAGTTCTCTCTTGATGCTCCCGTTTTCAAGGGCACTAACGCTTTCCTCGCTTTCTGCGGCGACGAAGACAAGCGCGTTGAAAATCCCCAGTGCATCCGCTGCGGCCGCTGCATCAATGCCTGCCCCATGCACCTGCTGCCTATGTACATGAACGTGTACGGTAAAATCGGTGATTTCGATAAATCAGTTGAGGTCGGTATGCTCGACTGTATCGAGTGCGGCTCCTGCGCCTACATCTGCCCCGCCCGCATCCCGCTGGTGCAGCAGTTCCGGCTGAGCAAAGGCCAGATCATGGCCAAGCGCGCTGCCGACCGCGCCGCCGCTGAGGCTAAGGCAAAGGCCGAAGCCGAGAAAAAGTAAAAGGGAGGTACCTATACGATGTATGATTTAAGTAAAGTAGTCGTCACCTCCTCGCCCCATATTAAATCGGATGAGGATACCAGAAGTGTGATGTTCGATGTGATCATCGCCCTTCTGCCCGCGCTCGCGGTGGCGTTCTATACCTTCGGTGCGCGTGCGCTCGTCATTACCTGCGCTGCCGTTATCGCCTGCGTGCTTGGCGAATACCTGTACTGCCGCGCAGTCGGACGTGAGCCGACCATCGGCGACTGCTCCGCTGTTGTTACCGGCCTGCTGCTCGCCTACAATGTCCCTGTGACGGCCCCCATTTGGATGCCCGTCCTCGGCGGCCTGTTCGCGATTATCATTGTCAAAATGCTCTTTGGCGGCATTGGCAAAAACTTTATCAACCCCGCTATCGGCGGACGCGCTTTCATGATGGCCTGCTGGCCCGCGCTGATGACTGCGTTTGTCAATCCTCATACCAGCATGAGCCCCATCGGCTCGACTGCTGATGTTGTCACCTCCGCGACGCCCCTTGCCGCGCTCAAGACCGGCACACTCGCTGATGTGACCCTGCTTGACATGCTGCTCGGCCAGACCGGCGGCGTGATCGGCGAAACCTGCGCCCTTGCACTGATTGCAGGCGGCATATACCTGCTCGTGCGCAAGGTGATTACCATTAACATCCCCGCGGCGTACATCCTGACCGTTGCTGTACTTACATTCCTGTTCCCTATGGGCGGCCAGCCGCGTCTGGAATGGATGCTCAGCCAGGTGCTTTCCGGCGGCCTGATGCTCGGTGCTATCTTTATGGCGACCGACTACGCGACCAGCCCGGTGACTCCGAAGGGCCAGGTGATCTTCGGCGTGGGCTGCGGTCTGCTGACCGTATTTATCCGCTACTTCGGCGGCCTGCCGGAGGGCGTTTCGTACTCGATCATGATTATGAACGCGCTGGTTTGGGCGATTGATGCATATACCCATCCGCGCAAGTTCGGTTATCCCGCAAAGGCGGCAAAGAAGGAGGCGCAGGGTTAATGGCTGAGAAAAAAGGCAATGAGATGGTACGCCTGTGCGTTGTACTGTTCCTCATTACATTGGTTTCGGCAACGCTGCTGGGCTTTGTGAACTCGGTCACTGCCCCGCAGATCGAAATGAATAAGGAAATGACCCGTGCAGAGGCAATGGCGCTGCTCATCCCGGACAGTGAATTTGAGCTGTTGGAGGAAGAGGTCATTTCAGACAGCGGCGCACCGACGCTGAAAAATATTTACAAGGCTGTGCAGGGCGGTGAAACCATTGGCTACTGCATGGAGGCCCTGCCGTCCGGCTTTGGCGGTGAGCTGACCGTGGTTGTCGGCATCCTGAAGGATGGCACCATTGCGGGTGCGCAGGTAACCAGCCACGCGGAAACCCCCGGCCTTGGCGCAAAGAGCCAGTCCGACTGGATCGACCAGTATGCCGGTATGCCGGCAGACGGTTCGCTGGCCGTGACGAAGGACGGCGGTTCGGTTGTGTCGATTACTGGCGCGACCATCACCAGCCGCGCGGTTACGCTTGGCGTAAACACCGCAGCCGCCTACGCGGCATCATTGGAATAAGGAGGCCGTAAGCGATGAATATTATGAATGAACTGAAAAACGGCGTGCTGCTTGACAACCCGGTTTTCATGCAGACGATCGGCCTCTGCCCGGCGCTGGCAACGACCACCTCGCTGTCGAACGCGATTGGCATGGGCTTTGCCGCAACGGTGATACTGATTGCGTCCAATATTGTTATTTCGGCGCTGCGTAAGTTTATCCCTGACAAGGTGCGTATTGCGGCATTTATTACGGTTATTGCGGCATTCGTTACCATTGTTGACCTGTCTCTCCAGGCCTTTATCCCAGCGCTTGCGGCATCGCTCGGCCTGTTCCTGCCGCTGATCGTGGTAAACTGTATCATTCTGGGGCGTGCGGAGGCATATGCTTCCAAGAACCAGGTGCTGCCCTCCGCGCTGGACGGCTTGTGCATGGGGCTTGGCTTCACGTTTGCGCTGGTGCTGATGGGCTTTTTCCGCGAACTGCTGGGCGCCGGCACGATTGCCTCCGGCATCATCAGTGCAAAGGGGATTGAAATCCCTGGCCTGAGCGCTTATCCGGCTACCATGATGATCCTGCCCGCAGGCGGGTTTATGATGATGGGCTTCATTTTCGCGGCACTTCAATACATCATGCGCAAAAAGGAGGGGAAGTAAATGAGCTTCGCATTTCCGGAAGCGATGGGCATTGGTGAGATTTTCTCACTGGCTGTCGCGGCGATTTTAGTAAATAACTACATCCTCGTCCAGTTCCTTGGCTGCTGCTCGTTCTTTGGTGTTTCCAAGAAAACGGATACTGCGGTTGGCATGGGCATGGCGGTTATTTTTGTCATGGCGCTGGCTGCTGCGGTATCGTGGGCGGTATGGTATTTCATTCTGGAGCCGCTCGGCCTCCAGTACATGCGGACGATAGCGTTTATTCTGGTTATTGCAACGCTGGTGCAGTTTGTGGAAATGTTCATGAAAAAGTCCATGCCTGCGCTGTATCAGGCGCTTGGCATTTTCCTGCCGCTGATCACGACAAACTGTGCAGTGCTGGGTGCGGCGATCACGAACATTGACAGCGGCTATTCCTTCATTGGGTCGGTCGTATACGGCGTGGCATCGGGTATTGGCTATACGCTTGCGATTGTAATTTTTGCATCGATCCGTGAGCGTCTGGACGCGACGGCGGACTGCCCGAAATGCTTTGAGGGTTTTCCGATCCAACTGATAGCGGCGGCGCTGCTGGCGATGTCCTTCATGGGCTTCTCCGGTCTGAGCCTGCCACTGTAAACCCTGATATTGGAAGGAGTGAAAACGAAAAATGCAGAATATCATATATGCGGCGGCATCTTTGAGCATCATGGGGCTGCTGTTCGCCCTGCTGCTCGGCTTCGCCTCTAAGATTTTCGCGGTTGAGGTAGATGAGCGTGTACCGAAGGTGCGCGACTGTCTGCCGGGCGCGAACTGCGGCGGCTGCGGATATCCGGGCTGTGACGGCCTGGCTGCGGCGATTGTAGCGGGCACGGCGCCGGTGAACGGGTGTCCGGTAGGCGGTGCGTCGGCTGCGGAAAAGATTGCGGCGGTCATGGGCGTTGAGCCAGCATCTGGTGACAGGATGGTAGCCCATGTACATTGCAATGGCGGCTGCAACGCGAAGGACAAGGCGAAGTATGAAGGGCTTCAGGACTGCAATGCGGCGATACGTGTTGCGGGCGGGCCGAAGGAATGTGCATTTGGGTGCATGGGGCTTGGCTCATGTGTGAAGGCGTGTGCATTTGACGCGCTGCACATAGAGAACGGCACAGCGGTTGTTGATGCTGAGAAGTGTGTTGCGTGTGGCAAATGTGTTGCCACATGTCCGAAGAAGCTGATTGACCTTGTACCGGCGAAGAACGTGGTACATGTCAACTGCATGAACCGAGACAAGGGCCCGGCTGCAATGAAGGTATGTGAGGTTGCGTGCATTGGCTGCAAGATGTGCGAAAAGACCTGCAAATTCGATGCAATTCATGTAGAGAACAACGTAGCCAAGATTGACTACACCAAGTGCAAAAACTGCAAGATGTGTGCCAAGGCCTGCCCGAAGGGCTGCATAGAGCCGGTTCCGACGGCAGAAGAGAAGGAAAAATTCGCAGCCATGCAGAAGGCGCAGGCTGAAAAGGCCAAGCAGGCTGCTGCTGCGAAGTCCGCCGACGCCTAAGCGCCTGCGCGGCGGGCGGTCCTGTGCGGACGGCACCAGAGGGCGCTGCCCTCTGGACTCCCGCGCCTACGCGGCGGGCGGTCCTGTGCGGACGGCACCAGAGGGCGCTGCCCTCTGGACTCCTGCTGGGGCTTTGCCCCAGACCCCGAGATGCTGACGCATCTCTGCCTCGCCTGCGGGCGGGACGGGGGTTTTGGATTTTTGATTGAATTGGTATGATGTCAGCCAATTTGCTGCAATACCTCATTGGGGATGTTTTAAGGTATATGTTTGCTTATGACCGGCCCGCCATAACGACAGCGGGCCGGTCGGCCGACTGCGGTGGTTACGGCTTACTAACGTATCGCTTCATACGGTATGGACCAGCCCGCCAGAAGGACAGCGGGCTGGTCGGGGTAATGCGGTGATTTCCGCATTTTCTCCTGCCTGCATTCACGATTTTTTTGTGGGTGTCAGATTAAATGATGATGAAAGGAGCAGGCTCCTATGAGAGACCGGTATGGCTACCGCCCTTATCGGGGCAGCCGCGTGCGTCGGCGCGGGGTGATTATCAATATAATACTTGCGTTGGCAATTCTTTCAGCAGCGGTTTGGGTACTTTGCCTGCTGCTTCCTCTTGATGAGAATGGGCTGCGTTTTCCCGGTCAGGACAAGGTCACAGCCGACAACACGGACAATGCTTCTGATACGGAGAAGGATGCGCCTGTATCCGGCGGCAGTGCGGAATCGGATACACCTGATACGAAAGATTCTGCATCGTCAGCGGAGGCTGATGATGTTCCGCCGCAGAAGGATTCCGGCAATGATTCGGCAGACGTCTCGGCGGCGGATGACGAAAAAGAGCGTGCATCCAGCAAAAAAGTGAAGTTTTCCAGCGATTTGTCCTCACTGAAAAACGTAGGAAAGACAACGCCGCTGTTTTCAGCAAGGCCGGAAAGTCCCCGGAATAACCGCATGATACAGCTTTCGGCGAAGCAGCTTGCTGACAGTACGGACCGGCTGCTTGCATTATATGAAAGTGGTGCAGTATCCGGCGCTGTGGTCACGATGAAGGATGAAGACGGTGTTATTTATTATCCGTCAGAGCTTCCGGAGCTTCAAAACCGCAGTGACATTGTACGTCCTGTAGATGGATTGACTGATGCGCTGGCCCGCCTGCGTACAGCGGGAATGCCAGTGGCTGCGGTGATGTATGCGCATAGGGATGATTTGTATGCGCGGCGGGATGAATCCATTGCCCTGCAAAACATCAAAAATGTAGGCTGGCGCGACCCGGATTCCCGGATCTTCCTGGACCCGGCGAATGAGGAAGCAAACGCCTATTTGACCGGCATTGCAAAAGAGCTGGAAGGTCTGGGCTTCCAGGAGCTGATTTTGCGCGGTGTGGGATATCCGTCCTATGGCTGGCTCCAGCGGATCGCCTATGCGGAGGATCGGTTTGGGACAGTGACTGATTTTGTTACGGCGGTGCAGACGGCAGCACCGTCCGCCAAAGTATCGGTCTGGCTGGATTCCCCCAGCCTGCCGCAGAATGAGGATACCGGGCAGTCAGTCAATGCGCTTTATGAGGCGGCGTTCCGGGTTTACGCGGAGCTGCCGGAGGAAGGCTATGATCCGCTGTATTCGGCAGTGTCCGCCGCTGCCGGTGCAAATGCAAAGCTGGTTGCAGCGGTTCCCGGTCTGTCAGCTGCGGAGGGGATTCCTGCTGTATTGCTGGATATTCCGTTGGATGAATTCCAATAAGCCCCTATTATGACGATAGGAAAAACAGAAAAACACGGCAGTGCCTAAAAAACATCTGCCGTGTTTTTTTATATATTATATATTAGAGCTTAATAGCGGCACCCTTCCAGAAGGTCGCTTTTGATCTGCCAGAGTTTTTTGGAAAGGTCTACGAAATATACCTGTGGGTTTTCAAACCGTTTGACCGACTCCCACAGCGTACCCATTTGCTGCATACAATATTCTCGGATCTCGTGCACGTTGGGGGATTCGTATACCCGCACGCCATGTTTGAAAATCTGTACCTGTAAGGGCTTGGCCGTGTAGTCATGCACTGTTTTTTTCTTCCATGTATGGATTGGGTGGAACAGGGTATACGGCTTGCCGGAGTCAATGATTTCATCAAATGTGGTCAGTACGTCGCCGATTGCTTTACGTGTGCGGTTATCATACAGGCGGTAGAGTTTCTTAAAATGGGGGGTGGTGATTTTTTCCACGTTTTCCGAAACCTTGATTTTTGGAATGATTTGCCCCAATGTGTTTTCGACTGCCACGAGCTTGTAAACGCCGCCGAAAACCGGTTCTGATTTAGAGGTAATCAGCCGTTCGCCGATGCCGAACGAATCAATTCGAGCGCCCTGACCGAGCAGGTCACGTACTAAATATTCATCCAGTGAATTCGAGGCCATAATCTGTACATCCGGGAATCCGGCCTCATCCAGCATTTCACGCGCCTGAATGGAAAGATAGGCAATATCGCCTGAATCCAGCCGGATAGCTTTCGGGCGGACGCCCATTGGTGCAAGGACTTCCTTTGCAACGCGGATAGCGTTCGGGACGCCTGATTTTAACACATTATAGGTGTCCACCAGGAAGGTACAATTATTTGGATAGGTCTTTGCGTAGGCCTTAAAGGCTTCATATTCCGAATCAAACATCTGCACCCAGGAATGCGCCATTGTACCGCCTGCCGGGATGCCATAATCGCGGTCTGCCAGTGCGCAGGCCGTTCCGTTGCAGCCGCCGATATAAGCCGCCCGCGCCCCGAAAATAGCGCCGGACGCGCCTTGTGCCCGTCGGGAGCCAAATTCCAGCACCACCTTGCCCCGTGCAGACCGCGCAATGCGGCTTGCCTTTGTGGCAATCAGCGTCTGATGGTTGATGGTCAGTAAAATCATAGTTTCTACAAACTGTGCCTGAACCATTGGCCCGGCTACCGTGACAATCGGTTCCCCCGGGAAAACCGGTGTGCCCTCAGGCATTGCCCATACGTCACATTCAAATTTGAAATTCCGCAAATAGTCAAGGAATGCCTCAGAAAAACAGTTCCGTCCGCGCAGATATTCGATATCTGCGTCAGAAAATTGCAGGTTTTCAAAATATTCGATCAGCTGTGCCACGCCAGCCATTACTGCATATCCGCCGCCATCCGGCACCCGCCGGAAAAACATATCAAAATATGCCCGCCGGTTGGCCATCCCCTGTTCAAAATAGCCGTTAGCCATTGTGAATTCATAAAAGTCGGTCAACATCGTTAAATTATTTTCCGTCATTTCTCGTACCTCCCCATTCGTGCAGGGCATGGGATGCCCGCATCAGGTTTCGTCAGATGGTAAGTCACCATCTGATATTCATAATAGTACATTTTCACCAAAAACGCAAGGCCTAAAATATTTATCCTTTCTTTTTCAGTGGATGAATCATACATTGAATGCATAAATATTCATTTTGAAAAATATTTATAAATTATCCTTGCATTTCTCCCGATGCCGTATTATAATAGGGGCATTGAAAAAAATCAAAATCTCGGAGGAGTTATAAAATGGTGAAAGAATATAAAAAGATTGTCCTTGCATATTCCGGCGGATTGGATACTTCAATTATCATCCCGTGGCTCAAGGAAAACTATGGTAACCCGGAAATCATTGCGGTATCCGGCGACGTAGGGCAGGGGACAGAGCTGGACGGCCTGGAAGAAAAGGCCCTCAAGACCGGTGCATCCAAGCTGATTGTAGCAGACTTGACAGATGAGATGTGTGATGACGTGATTGTCCCGGCACTCAAGGCCGGTGCGAAATATGAAACCTATCTGCTTGGCACAGCGTTTGCGCGTCCGATCATTGCAAAGAAGCTGGTCGAAATCGCGCTTGAAGAAGGTGCGGATGCAATCTGTCATGGCTGCACAGGTAAGGGAAACGATCAGGTTCGGTTTGAGCTTGCAATCAAGCGTTTTGCGCCGCAGATGGGCATTATTGCACCGTGGCGTGAGTGGGATATTAAATCCCGTGATGAAGAGATTGACTATGCAGAGGCGCATCAAATCCCGCTGAAAATCACCCGTGAAACCAGCTATTCCAAGGATAAGAACCTGTGGCATCTGTCCCACGAGGGTCTTGATTTGGAAGACCCTGCAAATGAGCCGGATCTTGACAAAGAGGGCTTTCTGGAAATGGGTGTCTCTCCCTTCAAAGCACCGGACAAACCGACTTATGTAACCATTGACTTTGAAAAGGGCGTACCTGTTGCCGTTGACGGTGAAAAGATGAAGGTTTCCGATATTATCCGTAAGCTGAATAAGCTCGGCGGAGACAATGGCATTGGCATCATTGACATTGTGGAAAACCGTCTGGTTGGCATGAAGGACCGCGGCATTTATGAAACGCCCGGCGGCACCATTCTCTACGCCGCACATGAACAGCTGGAAATGATTTGCATTGATAAGGACACCCTGCACGAAAAGCAGAAGCTGGCAGTAGATTTTGCCGACCTCGTATATAATGGCAAATGGTTCAGCCCCCTGCGGGAAGCCCTGTCCGCTTTTGTCGATAAAACACAGGAATTCGTGACTGGTACAGTGAAAATGAAACTGTATAAAGGTAATATTATTCCGGCAGGCATGACCTCACCGTATACGCTGTACTCGGAAGAGCTGGCGACCTTTGATGCAAGCGACTATGACCAGAAGGATTCCAAGGGCTTTATTAACCTTTGGGGCCTGCCGGACACTGTCCAGGCACTGCGCGAACAGGGTAAGCTCAATCGTTAATTGATATCGAAAAACAATATAAAAACCATTTAACATAAAAACAACGTATGAAACCGACCGGCCCGCTGTCCTTATGGCGGGCCGGTCAGTGGAGTATAAACAATTATAAACGCACCAAAATCCCCCGTCCCGCCCGCAGGCGAAGTGGAGATGCGTTAGCATCTCGGGGTCTGGGGCTTAAGCCCCAGCGGGTGCAGGGCGGAGCCTTGCCGCTCCCCGCGCAGGGGCGGGTGCAGGGCAGAGTCCTGCCGCTCCCCGCGCAGGGGCGGGTGCAGGGCAGAGCCTTGCCGCTCCCCGCGTAGGGGCGGGTGCAGGG
>CAJUSB010000077.1 GCA_910589115.1 uncultured Clostridia bacterium
AAAACGTTATTACATCGCCTATGGCAGCAACCTCAACACTGAACAGATGAAGATGCGCTGCCCGGATGCACAGCTGATTGGTACCTCGGCCATTGGGGGCTGCGAGCTGATGTTCAAAGGGAGTGGGACAGGCGCTTACCTCACCATTGAACCGCGTGAGGGCAGCAGTGTTCCCGCCGCAGTGTGGGAAGTCACCGCAGCGGACGAGCGCAGGCTTGACCGCTATGAGGGTTATCCGGTGTTCTATCACAAGACCAAAATGAAGCTGCGTGTGGCGCTGATCGGCACCGATGAAGTAAAGACTCTGGAGGGCTTCGCTTACGTTATGTGTTCGGAAAAGACTCTTGGAATGCCTGCGATCGACTATTTCATCACCTGTGTCCAAGGATATCAAGTTTTCGGATTCGATACCCGCATTCTGCTGGACGCATACAACAACAGCAAGGAGGGAATTTTATGCGCGGCAAAGCAGCAATGAAGCGGCACGTCTGCCCCCGATGCGGGCAGGCATATGTCGGACGCCCGGCAGCGGCAAGGGACGGGAGCGGTCCCATCTGCCCGGACTGCGGGACGAGGGAAGCACTGGAAAGCATCGGTGTGAATGCGGAGGAGCAGGAGCGCATTCTCGAAATCATTCACCGGAGCCAAACGTAAAACAAAACAGCAAAGCGGCGGACGACTCAAAAAAGGAGCCGTCCGTCTTCTCTTCGGATGCCAAGGTACTGTGACGGCGCCCCCTGGGGAGCGGGGGAGAAAACACCCCGGAAAACGCGTAGTTACCGAAAAAATTTTTTGGGGCACTTTCGTTTCCGGGGTGCCTTTTTGGGGTCGGATACCCGTCAGGGGAGCAGGTGCTTTAGATAGAAAGGACGATTCGATTGGCAACAAAAAGAAAAGAGAAAACTGCGGAATCCCCCGGTTATTGCAAGACCGAGGATCTGGCAAACCTGTTCGGACTAAGCGGGCAGTCGATTAACCAGCTTACGAGGGACGGTGTAATCAAGCGGCGGGACACCCCTGCCGGGAAACGGTACAACGTAGTGGAATCCACCAGAGCCTATGTGCAGTACCTTCGGGAGAGAGCGGCGGGCCGCGCCGAAAAGGGCATACCGGAATCGAAGGAACTGGAAAAGTTTGAAGCTGAGGTGCGCATCAAACAGGCCAAGGCGCAGATTGCCGAACTGGAGGCGCAGGAGCTTCAGGGCATTATGCACCGCAGCGCGGATGTAGCCGCGATGACGGAGGATCTGTTATACACCGTCCGGGATTCCCTGATGGCGCTGCCGGGCCGTCTGGCTGTGGATGTGGCGGGAACCAGTGATGCCGCCGAAGCGGCAGAAATCATCAAGCGAGAGATTTGTTTCGTGATGAAGGATTTTTCTGCCTACAATTATGATCCGGAGAAATACGCGGAACGCGTCCGGGAGCGGATGGATTGGCAGGCAGAGCATTGTAGTGGTGAGAATGACGAATAAAACAGAGGCGCGGCGGCTGATGAAAGCCATCGCCCGGGGGCTGGCCGGGATGCAGCCCCCGGAAAATTTAAGCGTCACCGAATGGGCGGAGAGCAAACGGTACCTCTCCACCGAGGCCAGCGCGGAGCCGGGGCTTTGGCGCACGAGCCGGACGCCGTATCTCCGGGATATTATGGACGCGTTCACCGACCCCGGTGTGCGGCATATTGTGCTGGTTGCCGCCTCCCAGGTGGGAAAGACGGAGGTCATTAACAACATGATCGGCTACATCATCGATCAGAACCCCGGCAGTATCCTTTTTGTCCACCCGACCACCATCGACGCCAGGGAGTTCTCCAAGCTTCGGATTGCGCCGATGATCCGGGACAGCCCCGCGCTGCGCCGGAAAATTTCAGCGCCTAAAAGCCGGGACAGCGGGAACACGCTGCTGCAAAAGACCTACCCTGGCGGTATTTTAACGCTGTGCGGCTCCAACGAGGCGCACGCTTTGGCATCCAAGCCGATCCGGTACGTGTTCGGCGACGAGAGAGACCGCTGGGCGGTTTCCGCCGGTACCGAGGGCGACCCGTGGGAGCTGGCGATGGCACGGCAGACCACATTTTATAATGCAAAGGCTGTGGAAGTTTCGACCCCGACCATCAGGGGAAGCAGCAACATCGCGAAAAGCTTCTCCAAAGGCACGATGGAGCGGTGGAAATCAAAATGCCCACACTGCGGCGAGTACCACGAAATCCAGTGGAAAAACATCCGCTATAAGGCGAAAGAAACCGTGGTCAATAACGAGCGCACCTACACGATCCATGATGTGCTTTGGATCTGTCCCAGCTGCGCCTGCACATCCGAGGAATCTGTGATGAAGAAGCAGCCCGCCCGGTGGGAAGCGGACAACCCCGCCGCTTATGTCAATGGAACCCGCTCTTTCTGGCTGAACGCATTCGTCAGCCCGTGGGCTGGTTGGGAGGACATTTGTCTGAAGTACCAGAACGCCCTGGGAGACAGCGGAAAGATGCAGGTTGTCTATAATACCTGCTTCGGCCAGCTTTGGGAGGACCGGGGCAGTACACAGGACCCGGATACCCTGCTGGGCCGCCGGGAGGTTTACGATGCCGAGCTGCCGGAGGGTGTGCTGGCGCTGACCGCCGGTGTGGATACGCAGGACGACCGCATGGAATACGAGATTGTCGGGCACGGTCACTTCGGGGAAACTTGGGGGATTGAAAAGGGGATCATCATGGGCCGTCCGGATGATCCCTCCACATGGGATGGCCTTGATATGATGGTTTTCGATCGGGTTTTGCGATTCAAAGACGGTCTTGGCATGAAGGTCAGTATGTCCTTCATAGACGAAGGCGGGCACTTCACCGATTGGGTGCGACAGTTTTGCCGAAACCGAGTGGGAAAAAAGGTGTTCTGTATAAAAGGCTTCGATGGGGCTGATCGACCGTTTACCAGCCCTCCGAAGAAGATGAAAATCATCATCAAAAACCGATATCTGGGCACTTGCTGGCAGTACCAGCTGGGCGTGGATTCCGGAAAACAAATTATCATGGACAACCTCAGAGTGCAGGCACCGGGGCCGAAATACTGCCATTTCCCCCTTCGGGAAGACTATGGCGCGGCGTACTTCAATGGATTGCTTTCGGAGCATATGGTTCCGGAAGGCAAGGTACGCCAGCGGTGGGTTTGGAAGAAGATTCAAGGGCATGAGCGCAACGAACCGCTGGACTGCCGGAACTATGCGTTGGCGGCGTTCAAGGTCCTGCCGATCAATCTGGACGCAAAGGAGATACAGCTGCGAAGGGCGCGGGGCAAGGAGGTGGAGACACGGACGCCGCCGCCAGTACCGAAACACGCGCCTCAAAAGAAAAAGTCCGGGCTAGATCGATATTATGACGAATGGTAGGTGAAATGGAATGCCGAGCAAAGTTGAAATTCGGGCGCGGCTGACGTTCTGGAGAAGCTCACTGGAAAAGCTGCGGGAAGCGTACCTTACCCTTTTGGACGGCGGTGTGAAAAGCTATAAAATTGGGAACGAGGAGCTTACCCGGCTGGATTTGGTTTCCCTTCAAAAACGGATGGAAGAAACCGAGAAAAAGGTGGACGAACTGGAGCTGCTGCTGGAGGATCACAAACCGCGGCGCTCCTTTTATGTGACGCCGCAGGATTTTTAGGGAGGGCGGCACGTGTATCAGGATAAACGAACAAAGCTGTACCTCCCATACGGTACACGGCCCAAAGCCAGCGGATACAGCGATGCCGGGGCATCTGTTACGCGTCGGGCACTGAAAGCATTCAAGGCGCGCAGCGGCAGCCCCAACGAGGATATCAACTGGAACAATTACACCTTGCGCCAGCGGAGCAGGATGCTATATATGTCCTCGCCGTTGGCGACATCGGCGATCAACACGAACCGCACCAAGGCGGTCGGTGTAGGGCTGTCACTGAAAAGCCGCGTTGACCGGGAAATCCTCGGCCTCTCCCCGGAGGCTGCCAAGGAGTGGCAGAGAAAGACAGAAGCGGAGTTCCACCTCTGGGCCGACCGGAAGGACGCCTGCGACGCCATCGGGATGAACAACTTTGATTCTCTTCAGCAGCTGGCGCTTTCCTCATGGCTGATGAGCGGCGATGTGTTCCCGCTGTTCAAACGCCGCCCGCCTGATTCGATCCGCCCTTATTCCCTTCGGATACATCTGGTGGAAGCCGACCGGGTGCGGACACCTGTGGAGTACGGCGTGTCAGCCTATCCGAGCATCATCAGTGGAAAGAATCCCGAAACGGGAAATCGTATTTTCGACGGCGTAGAGGTAGATGCCAGCGGCATGGTCGTTGCCTATTATGTACACTCGACTTACCCTTGGGAAATCACCAGTGAGCGGGACGAGTGGGTACGGGTGGAGGCTTACGGCGAGAAAACTAAGCTGCCCAACATCCTTCATGTTATGAGCAGTGAACGACCCGACCAGTACCGTGGCGTCAGTTACCTTGCCCCGGCCATTGAGCCGATCCTGCAAATGAACCGCTATATCAATTCTTCCCTGCAAATGGCGCTGATTCAGACCTATTTTACCGCATGGATCATTCTGAAAAGCAATACGGATGAAATTCCGTGGGAAAGTGTGGGCGGCTGGGAGAACGATTTGCAGACTTCCGGAGGAAGCTTTGAAAATGAAGCCCGTCCGCGCACAGACCCGAACGAGCTGAACATGGGACCGGGAACCTTTGGTACGCTGAAGGATGGCGAAGAGATCAAATTCGGGAATCCGACAATGCCTGTGCCGGGATTCGACGCTTTTGTAAAAATCTTCTGCAAGCTGATCGGCGCGGGAATGGGCATCCCCTATGATGTGCTGGTTAAGGAGTACAATTCCAGCTACTCTGCCGCCCGTGCCGCCCTGTTAGATTCCTGGGAGGATTTCCGGATGCGCAGGAAATGGTTTGTGGATGATTTCTGCCAGCCGGTTTATGAAATTTGGCTTTCTGAGGCCGTGGCCCGTGGGCGTATCCACGCGCCGGGCTTCTTCCAGGACCCGCTCATCCGTGCTGCCTGGTGCAGGGCGCAATGGATCGGCCCGGTACAGGGAAGCCTCGACCCGCTGAAGGAAGCGCAGGCCGCTGTCCTTCAGATTCAGCACGCGCTGAAGACACACGAACAGGTGACCATGGAGGTATCCGGCGGCGATTGGGATTCCAATGTGGAGCAGCTGGCGGCAGAAAACGCAAAGCTTGTTGCTGCCGGGGGCGGCAATATCAGCATCACAATGAACCTGGACGCCAAAGAAGCTGAAGACGGAGGCGATGAAAATGCCGAAGAAAAAAGGCGCAATTCAACCGGTTAATATCCGAAAAAATGCTTATGCGATGGAAACCGAAGACGGAAACAGCGCCGAAATCACCATGTATGGTGATATTTATGAGCAGCAGCCTAAGAATTGGTACGGAGATCCGATAGAGGGACAATTTATCACGTTGACCGAGTTCTTAAGCGACTTGGAGCGGCTGAGCAAATGCAAAGAAATTACGATTCGCATGAACAGCTACGGCGGGGATGCCGGGGTCAGCAACACCATACATAATCGGCTGCGGGAGCTGGCGAGGGACGGCGCGACGCTGTCCTGTGTTGTGGACGGTGTGGCAATGTCCGGCGGCTCGCTCATTATGTGCGCCTGTGATCATGTACGAGTCAACCCGTCCAGCTTGATCATGATCCATAAATGCTGGACGTTCCTTTTTGGAGGCTATAATGCCGATGAACTGCGGGAGCAAGCCGCCCAGCAGGATGCGGTGGATCGGATGCAGATTGAGATTTATAAACGTAAAACCGGACTGTCCGAAACCGTCCTGTCTCACATGATGAGAGATACGACCTACATGACGGGCCGGGAAGCGGCGGAAAAGGGCTTTGCGGATGAGGTAATTGAGGACGCAGAGCCTTTGGACATCGCAGCCAGTGCGGATGGACGGATGCTATTTGTCGGCGGGCGGCAGATGCATCTTGCGCCGGGGATGTTCGCCCCTGACACGATTCCAACGGTTACACCCGAGGCGGCTGACCCGGCTTTGATAAACAAAACCCAGCCGGTGCAGACCGGCGGACCGAATGGAGGAAAAACCATGGCAAAAAATCTAGAAGAACTCCGGAGCGAGAACCCGGAGCTGGCGGAAGCGCTGATGGCAGAAGCCAGGGCCGCCGCGTCTGCGGCTGAAAAAGTTCCTGCGCCGCAGGCGATCGAGGATGCTGTCAGCGCCGCTGTTCAGGCGGAGCAGAAACGCATTCAGGAGATTGACGAGTTGTCCGTGCTGTACGACGCGGAGACGGTCAAGGCGGCAAAGTACGGTGAAAATGCCTGCACCGCGCAGGAGATGGCCTATCGTGCTGCGCAGAAGGCAGCAAAGAAAGGCAAGAAGTTTCTGGATGATCTGGACGAAGATCTGAAAGCGTCCGGCGTACAGGGTGTCCAGGCTGCCGGTGACCCCGGCACGCCGCCCCATGAAGAGAACATGACGCCCAATCAGCGTATGGACGCCGCCCGTTCAAAGGTCAAAGCGTTGTTCCAAAAGGAGGAAAAATAACCTATGGCTAAAGAATTGCATCAGAAACTTGGCAGCATGGAGTACGACGGCCTGATCACCGGCCTGACCCCGCCTATCCGTGTCGATGGCGGCATCATCGCGAAAATGGCAGCACCCACGCTGCTGAAGCGCGGCACTCTGTTGGGGAAAGCTGGCACTGGCTTACTTGCTGCTTACGACGGCACAGGCACGCCGGATTGCATATTGTGCGATGACACCGAGGTTGGAACCGAGGCGGATATTCCTGTGGAGGTCTATGCCGCCGGATGCTTCGACCCGCAGAAGGTGACGCTTGCCGACGGATACACCATGACCCAGGCCGACAAAGACAAGCTCCGCGCCTACAGCATTGTATTCAAGGCCGCGTCTTCGGCTGAGTAAGGAGGAATCAGAATCATGCCTGCAACGTTGAATTTTTTTGATACTTACATCCTTATAGCGGTAATGGAGGAGGTCGTGCCGAACGCGTTCTTCTTCCGTGACCGTTATTTCCCCACCGGGGAAGGGGATGTTTTCGCCGCCGACAAGGTGCTGACCGAGTACCGCAGGGGCGACCGCAAGATGGCGGCGTTTGTCTCTGAGCGCATCGGGGACATTCCCATGGACCGCATCGGATACGAGATCCACGAGCTTCAGCCCGCGTTTATCGGGGTTTCCCGTCTGCTGACTGTGGACGAGTTGAGGAAGCGCGGTTTTGGCGAAGCGCTTTATGCCAATTCCACGCCTGCCCAGCGTGCCGCGCGGCTCCAGATGGACGATATGAGGGATATGGATCTCCGTCTCCGCCGCCGTGAGGAGTGGATGGCCGTCAACACCATGCTTGAGAATGCCTGCTTCATTCAGGAGTATGTGGACGCAGAAACCAAGGGCAAGGCACTCAGCGTGAAGTTCTATGAGGGGACCAGTGACCACCTTTACACCGTGGCGGCTCCCTGGACGACCTTTGCGGAGATGCGGCAGGACGTTATCGCCATGTGCCGGATGCTGTCCTATCGCGGTCTGCCCGTGGCAGATCTGCTTCTTGGCACCCAAACGGCGGACGCCATTCTTCAGTTTGAAGACCTTCAGAAGCTGCTGGACAAAAACAGCGGCATTGCCATCGGGGCTATCAATGAGCAACTGTCCAGATACACCGGTGTGGTCCTGTTGGGGACGCTCAACTTTGGAGGCTTCCGGCTGAACCTTATTTCGGTAGATGAAAGCTACATGGACGACGACGGCAAAACCAAGCCCTATTTCCCTGTAGACGCCGCTATGGTGACGGCTCCGAACTGTGGGCACCTGATGTACGGGCAGATCACCCAGATTGATTACGGCAGCACCGAATGCACCTCCCACCCTGGCATTCGTGTGCCGAAGTTCACGCTGGATCAGGACAAGGATACCCGTAAGCTCCGTCTGGCCTCCCGGCCTTTGGCGGCTCCTCGGAACTACTGTCCTTACATCCTTGCGAAAAAGGTGGTGAGCTGAGATGCGGGAGGTTGTGATCAGAACCGGCGTTTATGGCAGAAGGACAGCAAACGGCCGGGTAGCGCCTGTGTCCAAGGGAGAGCGGGTGACTCTTTCGGATGAGGAGGCGGCGCGGCTGGCAGACCTTGGCATTGCCGTTTATGCAGACGCCGCCGAAGCGCCCGCCGGTTCCTCCTCCGAGCCTTCCTCCGACATTGAACGCGCACCCGAACCGCCGTCCGATAGCCCTGACGCACATCCTGCCGGGGAAGCTGGCACAGACAGCGGGGAGAAGGTTTCGTCCGATGTGGACATTGTTCGACTGGAACGGATGCCAAAGTTAGATTTGGAGCAGATGGCTGCGGATTTGGGTGTGAATATTTCCCGTGCGAAGACCAAGCATGACCTTGCCATGCTGATTGCCGCCGCCGGAGAAGCGGAAGACGGCGAGGCCCCGCCTAACCTTGATACGGGGGATATCGTGCGATGAGCAAGTTCAAGGATATGATTCAGAGAGACATCAGAAAGGTCTTTCTGAATACGAATGAATTTGCCGAACGGCGCACGATCCGCTACGATGGGGTGGAATACACTGACATCCCTGTGGTGCTTGAAGGGCCTGCGAATGAGAAGCGCAATAGGCTGACAGATGATCATGTACAGGGCCTGTATCTTGTGACCGCCGTCCTCTACTGCGCCTTGGAGGGTCTGGGCGGCATGGTTCCCAAACAGGGCGACAGCCTGGAAATTACCACGCGCGAGGGCGGTAATTTCTTTCAGGAATTTTATGTTGCGGCGGCGACCAGCAACATGGGGATGCTGCATATTGAATTGGAGGCGATGGCACAGTGAGCGCGTTCCGTATAGACGCCATCGGGCAGGAGGAACTTGACCGCGTACAGGCGCTGCTCTCCGGTGTTGAGGGCGGCATGGCTAAAGTGGTCAGGGAAGCGCTTTCCAGAGCCGCCTCCCACCTGCGTACCACCAGTGTCAAGGCCATTCGGGAGAAATATGCGATTTCCGCCGCGGGAATCCGCGACAACGAGACGATTAGCATTTCAAATCTCGTAGGAGCGGGAGGTAATCAGGTATGGATTAAATTCGCGGGCAAGAAGATACCGCTGTACCGGTATGACGGAGCAGCGCCCGCTACGCCTACGCAGGATATCAGTCGCTGGGTGATGGCGGTAATTAGCGGGCAGGAGCGGTGGGTACATCCCGGTGTCGCGGCGCGCGGCCACGTCAGGAAGGATACGTCTTCCACCCAGTTCGAGAGCGCTTTTGTTGCAAAAATGCGTTCCGGCCATGTGGGAATTTTCGAGCGCACCGGCGGAAAAACCGCGAGCGGTGGAGATGCCATTCGAGAACTGATGGGGCTTTCCGTTCCTCAGATGCTGGGTAATGAAGAAGTGCAGGAAAGCTTGGCAAAGGATGCCATGAAAGTGTTTCAGGGTCGGCTGGAACACAATGTGACGGCAATTCTGAGCGGGATTTGGAGGTAATGGCATGACAAGGGTGATTTTGCTGGAACAGCTGAAGGTGTTTACAGAGGATGTCACGCGCGAGATTCTGCTTCCTGTGCAGATGCAGGAGAAGGACGAAAGCCAGCCTCCTGACCGGGCGGCTTCGGTTTACGTTCCCCGCCTGCCAAAGCTGAGCGCCTACAAACAGAAAGCCCCGTTCATTACTCATGAAAGCGTCACCAGCAAGGATATTTTGACGCAAGCTCCGAATGGCTATCAGTTTATGCAGGCAAGCGCTGTTGTGCGGTCCTGCTTTTGCGTGTATCACCCCAATGAACAGGAGGGCGGGTTGGCGTTGCTGAACCTAATGGAACGGCTTCGGATCGCTCTGCTGGAAACGGTCGTAATCGGGAAACAGTTCACGCTTGACGTGAAAGCAGGAGTCGAAACGCTGGTGTACCCCAGCAACCCAAATCAGACCGCGAGTTCACTGTTTTATCTTGGAGAGATGATCACGGTATGGAAAATCAAAGGAATTGAAAGGAAGGTAATCGATGACGAAGAAGGACACGGGCACATCCGAAAAGACGAATATGACCGCCGCTGAAACGGCGGCTCCCGCGCAGGAAGTAGTCCCCGCAAAGCCGGAACCGTCAGGCATTTGGTGTTATATCGGCCCGAACCTTGCGGGACTGATACAGTCCGGCAAGGTATTCCGAGGCACGCGGGCAAAGGCTTTGAAAGAAGCCGCTGCCGCGATTGAAAAGTATCCGCTGGTAAAGACGCTGATTGTTTCCGGAGAAAACTTAGCAGATTCGCGGATGAAAGTAAAAACGCCCGGCAATGCGCTGTATAAAAACTATCAGCGGATTGCTGCAAGCCGGGAAACGGGGGTAAATAATGGCTAATTTAGGCGTACATGTGTATGAACAGGCAACGCCGGTCAGTACGCCGGTCGTAGCTGATGTCGGCATTCCTTATGTGGTGGGGCTTGCGCCCGTTCACGCTGCCGAAAACCCTGCAAAATCGAACACCCCGGTAATCGTCACCAGCTGGTCAGAAGCGGTGGAGAAACTGGGGTTTTCTTATGACTGGAAAACCTACACGCTTTGTGAATTTATTTATTCGCATTTTCAGTTGTATGGCTGCCAGCCGGTTATCTTCTGTAATGTTTTCGACCCCGTGAAGATGCGGACGCAGGCCGAAGCGAGGGATTACAACGTAATCGACCGCTGTGCAAAGATCCCGTTTGATATGATTGCAGATACGCTGATTGTAAAGAACGGGGAAACGGTACTGGAACAGGATGAAGATTATTCTATTCTGTACGATGAGAATAAAAACGCCTGTATTATTGAGCTGTTAAGCACCGGCGAGGCTTATGAAGTGGTTTCGCTTAATGTCAGCGGTTATCAGGTGAAAACGGATGAAATTGTGATCGCTGATATCGTGGAAGGACTTGGCGAAATTGATTCCTGCATGAACACGGTAGGCGTGATTCCTGACCTGATTTGCGTTCCAGGGTTCTCTCATAACAGCGTTGTAGCGGCAGTAATGGCAACAAAGGCGGCAGGGATCAACGGCCTGTTCCGTGCAAAGGCAATTATCGATTGCGACAGCGGGGCAGACGGTGTGCGGCAGTATTCGGATTTGATTGGTTACAAGAATAAGAATAATTTTGTGGACGAAAACCAAATCCTGTGCTGGCCAATGGTAAAACTCGGTGATTATCAGTTCCATATGAGCACGCAGCTTGCAGGGCTGATGGCGCAGATTGACACGGAAAACATGGGCTGTCCGTATGAAAGCCCGTCGAATAAGCGGTACCAGATGGACGGCTGCTGCCTGGAGGATGGCACCGAGGTCAATCTGACCTTTGAACAGTCCTGCATTATTGCCGGTTACGGCATTGTAACGGCGCTTAATTTTATGTCCATGGGCTGGACATGCCGTAATAACTATACGGCGTGTTACCCATCGAATACGGACGTAAAGGACTACTTTATTCCTGTATCGCGTATGTTCGATTGGGTCGGAAATACCGTGATCCGTACCTTCTGGAGCAAGCTGGACAAGCCAATGACGCGCCGCTTTGCAGATTCTATTCTGGATACCTGCAATATCTGGCTGAATGGCCTTGTCGGTATGGAGCGCCTGCTCGGTGCCAGAGCCGAAATGCTGGCAAATGAAAATAACCTGCTTGATCTGATGGCGGGTATTATCAAAATTCACATTTACATGACGCCGCCCAGCCCTGCGCAGGAAATTGATTTCATCTTGGAATACGATCCGGCGTATGTAACTGCGGCGTTCTCATAACGGAAGGGGGAAAACGAAAATGAGCCAACAGCCTGCTGTATATATTAACCTTGAAATTTACGAAGACGGCAGAAACCTTTTGGGTGTTGCCAAAGTCCAGCTGCCGTCAATTACTTATCCATGCGTTACAATTTCCGGTGCTGGCATGATGGGTAATATGGAAGTACCGCTTTATGGCATGGTGGACAACATGACAATGAGCATTGATTTCCTGACTACCACAGAAGAGGCCGTAAGGTTGGCGGCACCCACCAAGCACCAACTGGATATGAGGGTTGCGGAGGAGTTCTGGGAAGTCGAGACCGCGGAGGTTGACATCTGGGCTGATAAGTTTGTTGTAATCTGCCGACCGAAGGAAATTGCACCGGGTACGGTTGCACCGATGGCAACTGCCGACACAAAGGGTACTTTTGCGGTCTATTATTATGCGGCATACAAAAACGGCAAACAACTCTGGGAAATCGATAAGCGCAATATGAAATGCGTCATTAACGGAGTCGATCATATGGCTCCGGTGCGCAAAGCGCTCGGTAAGTGAGGTACATGATTATGAAATCTTCTTGTACTTGCATTAACGTGGAAGCATATCAAAATATGAAAGTTATGGGCTGTGTGTTCAAAGCCGTTTTACCGGTAATTAGCCCTTCGATGGACAAAGATGCTCATATGAGTTTAACGCTTTGTTTTGCAAATCCGATGGACGCCATAAGAGCTCTTAACGTATCCGGCGAACAGCAGATTTGCATTAAAGCAGCGACCGAATACTGGGGTGTTGAAGAGGCTGATGTTTGTCTTTGCGCAGAAAAGCATGTTTTGGTTGCAACGCCGAAATGCCTTCGTCCAAACCCGATTGCACCGATGGAATTGGGGGGCGCGGTTTGCGAGTATGATGTAAGCTATTATGCCGCCTATTCTGATGGTGAAAAACTTTGGGAAATCCATCCTAAAAACAAGATTTGTGAAATTGGCGGGGTAGATTACTTAAAAGAAGAACGCGAGGCGCATGTCAAAAGCCAGGTGTCACTTCTCCCTGGAGAAAAACTTGCGTTTCAATCGGAAAGGACTTGATATTATGGAAAAGAAAATTCAGATAGATTACACTCGCACGAAAGTGCAGTTGTCCAGGCCTGTATTGCATGACGGTAAGGAACTGAACGAAGTTTCTTTCGACTGGGGCAGCCTGACCGGCAAAGATATGCTGGAGATTGAACGGAAAATGAATGCAGCAGGTAAAACGATGGGGTCTGCACGTTTCTCCGGGGATTTCCTGCTTGGCATGGCGGAACGCGCCAGCGATCAGCATCTGGATAAAGGCTTTTTTGAACGTATGCCGCTTGGCGATTATCATAATGTGCGGGACGGCGCAAAGAATTTTTTATTCTATTCGGAACTCCAAAACACGGCTTTGGAAGATGGTTCCGAAGACAATGCCTGATCTTGTCAGAGCTTGAAAGTGGTTTCACTGTCGATTGGCTACTGTCCATCCCGCTTATTGAGTTTGGGGAGTGGTGCCAGGTTTGCAGCGGGCTTGCGCAGGAACGGGCAAACAAGCAGAAAGCACAATCGTAAGGGGGCTGACTGATGGCAGGGAAACAGCATGAAATAAAGTTCCTTCTGGATGCTCAGATGGGCGGCGGCTTCAGTCGGTCTTTTCAGCGGGCACAGCAGGAAATGGCTGCGGTTTCTAAGGAAATCCAGCAGCTGAACCATGTACAGCGCGACATTTCAGGCTATCAAAAGCAGCAGGCGGCGGTTGATAAGACCGCCGCCAAGCTCGACCGGCTGAAAAAAGAAGAACAGCTGATGCAGCAGGAGCTTAACGCGGCGCGGGCGGTGCAAACGAGCACCAGCGAGGCGGCGCGGGCGGCGGCTGCATCCATGGGCGCGGAGAGCGACAAAGCGAAGGAGCTTGCCCTGGAAGCGCAGCGGGCGGCGCAGAACACGGCGCATTTGGAGCTTAGCCACCAACGGCTGACTGACCGGATCAAAGACACGGACGGTGCCTTGGAACGCCAGAGGGAGCGCCTGCGGCAAACAGGCGAGGCCTTACAGGCTGCCGGGGTCAGCACGGACAATCTCGAACGTGAGAGCCGCGAGCTGGCCCAGCAGCTGGAAGCCCTTCACACCCGGCAGGCGGAAGTCGCAAGCGGCGCACAGACCTTTGGAGATCAGGCGGCGAATGCGATTGAAACGGTCGGGCAGGCAGTTGCAGCGGCAGGTATTGCAAACGCGTTTGGTGAGATAAAGGACGGCTTTTTGCAAGCTGTAAATGTTTCCAAGGATTTCAGCGCATCCATGTCAAATGTGGAAGCATTGTCCGGTGCGAGTGCATCCGAAATTGCCGCGCTGAATGCACAGGCCAAGGAACTCGGTGCAACAACGCAGTTTACCGCGAAGCAGTCCGCAGACGCAATGGGCTATATGGCAATGGCGGGCTGGAATCCAGAGCAGATGATGTCCGGCATGGACGGCGTGCTTTCGGCGGCTGCGGCCTCTGGCGAAGACCTTGCAATGGTGTCCGATATCGTCACGGACAGCATGAGCGCATTTCAAATGGGCGCGGAAGAAACAGGGCATTTTTCGGATGTTCTGGCAGCTGCGGCAGCGAACGCAAATACCAGCATCGGTATCATGGGCGAAACGTTCAAAGGCTCCGCTTCCGTTGCCGGTGCGCTGGGATATTCTATTGAAGATGTTGCCGTTGCAACCGGCCTGATGGCGAACGTCGGAGTAAAAGGCAGCATTGCGAACACGGCGCTCCGCAACACGTTTAACGGTTTGCTTGGCGGCGTAACGCTGACCGGCAAGGCGTTCGGCGAATACGAATATACCGCGATCAAGGCCGACGGTTCCATGAAAAGCCTTGGCGATACGATCAACGAACTGCGCGGATATTTTGAGCAGATGACCGAATCCGAACGCGTCCTGAACGCGCAGGAAATCGCAGGCGAGCGCGGTTATAACGGCTTGCTTGGTGTCCTGATGGCATCCGAGGAAAGCTACGAAAACCTCACAGAAAAGATCAATAACTGCGAGGGTGCAGCTTCCCGGATGGCCAAGATCAAGATGGACAACCTGCACGGCGACATCCTGCTGGCAGAATCGGCGTGGGAAGGTTTCCAGATTGCCGTTGGCGAAAAGGCAACTCCGGCAATGCGGATGTTTTACCAGGTGCAGGCGGATGTGCTCAGCGGCATGGGCGAGCTTGTGGACGCGCATCCGGCGCTTGCGCAGGGTATCATGACAACAACCGGTCTGTTCCTTGGCGCAACGACTGCCGTAACCGGACTTTCAGCTGCTATAAAGGTATTTAAGGCGCTTGACGTAGCATCTTTATTCATGGGCCCGGCTGGATTGGCGCTGAAAATTGGGGCAGGCGTAGCCGTGGCGGCTGGCGGTGTGGTGGCGCTGACCTCTGCTTATCGGGAACAGGTTCCATCTGTACGCGAGCTGACAGAGGCTTCCCGCGAGATGCAGGAAACGCTTGACGCGGGTGCGGCAGCCTACGAGGACACGATGGCCGAAACACTTGCGGCGGCAAATGCAGCGGATGTGTACATAAGCAAACTGGAACAAATGGGCGATATCAAATCGCTTGACGCTTCCGGCGCGCAGGAGTATAAAAACATCCTTTCGCTTCTGGCGGAAACCATACCGGAGCTTGCGGACGGCATCAATTTGCAGACCGGCGAAATTGACGGCGGCACTGCTGCTTTGCGTGCCAACACGGCGGCATGGCAGGAGAACGCAAAGGCAAAAGCATATCAGGACTATTATACAGAAATGTATAAGCAGGAAGCTGATTTAACACTTGAGCTTGAGAAAAATAAAGTCGGTTTAACGAAAGCAACTATTGCGCAGGAAGAAGCAGAGCGAAAACTTGAGGTAACGAGAAGCCGTATGGTAATTGCCAACGGCGAAGGGGACTATGAAGAATACTATCGTCTGGAATCTTCTTTAGACGCGCTGAATCACGAATATAACCTTGCCGGTGATACTGTCAAAACGTATCAGCAGGCAGTCGCGGACGGTGAAGCGGCGCTTGCCGATTACCGCATTACATCCGAGGATACCCGGCAGGCAATCGAAAACCTGACTTCTGCAACAGAGGACAGCAGCACGCTTTCTGCGGAAACTACTGCGCAAATGCAGGGTGTCAAAACGGTCATGGATGAAGCCGGAGCTTCCTTGCTGTCTCTCGCGGAGCGGTACAATGAGGTGTATGATGCTGCCTATGAATCCATTTCTGGCCAGTACAGTCTTTGGGATAAGGCGGCAGAGGTCGAGGCGGTCAGCGCCGGAAGCATTAACAGTGCGCTTGAAAGTCAAATCAATTATTGGCGGCAGTATGATTCCAATATTGACGCCCTGACAGCCCGCG
>CAJUSB010000078.1 GCA_910589115.1 uncultured Clostridia bacterium
TTTAGGGCGGGGGAAAATCCAGAGATAACATCAAAGGATTACCTATCGCTATTATGCGGCAATGATCTCTGCATCCTATATCAGCCAAACAATATGCTATACGCTGTTCGCCGTGCTGTGCGCCGGGCTTGTGATCTGGTTCACCTGCTATATCATTATTTGGAAATCGACATGAGATCTGGAATGTACCGGTTTGGAACCGCTGACCGGAGGCACGGCAAGTGCTATCCCAGCCTATGCTGAAACCTTAAAAACTACCTTATAATAAGGGCAGGGGGATTTGGAACGCAGAGCTTTCAATACAGAATCGTGAACAAAATACACCGTTCCAGGCCCTTGCAGCAAAAGAAAAGCCGGTTTCCTCCGAAGGATACCAGCTTTTCTTTTCATTATTCAGTAAAACTCAATCGAGCCCGGTCGTCCATCCCATATTATCCGGGAGCTTGCCCCACTGGATTCCGGTAATGGTATCATAGAGCTGATGGGTCACTTCACCGATTTTGCCATCGTTAATATACGCTACATCTCCTTCATAGCGCAGCTCGCCGACCGGGGAAATGACTGCCGCAGTGCCTGTGCCAAATACTTCTTCTAAATGGCCCTCGTGTGAGGCTTTCATAATCTCTGCAATCGCAATCCGCTCCTCTGAAACCGTGAAGCCCCATTTCCGGAGTAATTCCATACAGCTCATACGGGTTACACCGGGCAGAACCGTGCCAACACAGGGAGCTGTATAAATCTTCCCATTTATCTTAAAGAAGCAGTTCATAGAACCAACTTCTTCCACGTATTTATGCTCCACGCCGTCCAGCCAAAGCGTCTGCTCATAACCGAGATCATGCGCCTTTACCTGCGAAATCAGGGACGCCGCATAGTTGCCGCCGCACTTGGTAAAGCCCGTACCGCCAGGCGCTGCACGCGTGTACTCATCCTCGACAAAAATCTTAACCGGGTTAATCCCTGTAGAATAGTATGCGCCAACCGGCGAGCAGATAATCAGGAACTGATGGGTCGTAGAAGGACGTACCCCTAAATGCGGTTCCGTTGCAATGACAAACGGACGGATATACAATGAAGTCCCTTCCTCGGACGGCACCCAATCCTCTTCCGTTTTGACCAGCGCCTTGACTGCCTGCACAAAATCTTCTACAGGCAGGGCCGGCAGGCACATACGATGGTTGGTATTCATCATGCGTTCCGCATTTTTTTCCGGGCGGAACAGCCTGACAGAGCCGTCCGGCTGACGGTAAGCCTTTAACCCTTCAAAGGATTCTAATGCATAATGCAGCACCATTGCAGCCGGATCAATCTGAAGCGGTGCATATGGCACGATTCGTGCATCGTGCCAGCCTTGTCCCTCGGTATGAACCATGACAAACATATGATCTGTATAATATTTACCAAAACCCAGGCTGTCCGCAGCGGGTTTTTCTTTTTTGTTTGATGTCAGCTCATATCTGATTTCCAGCATTTTGCTTCACTCTTTCCTTGTTATTTTAATCTTTTGATTTCCCGCTTTTGCAGGATAAAATGATTCCTTGTTTATTCTATCGCGCTTTCCATGAGAATGCAAGAACTTTTTTACCCGCCCCTAGTACTCCATCCAGCCCAAGAACGAGTTCGATTTCTGGCCGGATGGAGCACTAGGCCTTGTTTGAAAATTGTCCGCACGCCCAGCGGCGGGCCTTTTTCCGCCACTCTGCGTTAAATTTTCTTGAAATCCGACAGGATTCCTGCGAAAATTTGCCTTGATTGGCGGAAAAATCCCTCGCCGCTGGGTGCACTTCCAATTATCAAACAAGGCCTAAGAATCCATACGCCGGAAACCTTTTCAGCGCAAATCTCCCCGCTGGTTAATCGGCGCACGCAGTACGGAGATCCCTGCCGATGTAATTCCATTTGTGCGCATATATCCCAGTATCGTGCGCAAAGCGGATGCGGTAACGCCACGGTCCCGGAACCGGACCACAACCGGCGAATCTGTACGGCTGAATGCCGTGGTTACGCCATCCGCGGTGCGGTTTGCCGATAAATCATCGTCAGAACTGTCAAGCGTTGTATCCCATAAGCGATAACCTGCACCAATCAGCGCTTCCGTCTGAGCAGCGGTCAGCGCTTTACTCCCCGCCAGCGGGGAAATAATCCGCGTTGTTATACCGGTCTCCTCCAGCAGTATCGCATTATACCGGTTTGCCGTCTCAACCAGTGTATCCGGCGCGACCGTGCTGGCACTGAGCGCAAGCCCTAAGGCATGTCCTTCCCCCACAATGCGGCGCAAAAGTGAAGTATCAAGCGTTTCCTGCTCCAAGGAAAGAAAAAAGGTCCCTGTGCGCCCATACTCCTCCAAAGCGTTCAAAATCTCACGCGTATGCTTTCCCGGCGCATTGAAAAAGGTTAAATAAACCATTGACGGTTTATGTGTTTCCTCTGGCTGTTCTTCTTCGGCTGTATTTGCTGCGGGCGGTTTGACGGGCGGTGTTGTACCATTCTGATAGGCATCGACCAAACCGGCCAGCCTGTCCTTATTCGTACTCAAAAAACTGGAATCCGAAACCGATGAACTGCTGCAAATACGCAGAATCTGTGCGGAAGTGCTGGTAATCAGCGAATAGCTTAACCCAAAAAACGAACAGACCGTCCGAACCGGAACATAAATTTGTCCGTTCAGGGAATATGCAGGCGTATCATAGCTTCTCATATTCTGGTCATAAACATATCCCTGTGCAATCAAATAGGTCAGGGAGCGTCCGCCGCTGGAAAGCACAAGCATCTGCTGTCCGCCGTCATAAGAGCTGCGCACCCCAATTCCACCGCTGCTGAAAACAGCATATGGCACAAAATATTCCCCGCCTATGCGTGTAGGCATATAAGAACTGCTGAGCGGCAGAAAAGAATCATTTACCGCCGTAATGGTCAAAGCAGGCGCGGCAAATACCGTAATACCACTAATCAGAAAAACAGCCGTCAGAAGAAACACTGCAAACCGTTTCAGCGAATTTTTCATAATTATGTACCTCAACGAAAAACTTCACTATCCCGTACCGTCCATGCGCAGCTGACCGACCGGCCCGCTGTCCTTTTGGCGGGCCGGTCAGCACCGTACAAGCAGCGATGCACGCACCAAAGCCCCCGTCCCGCCCGCAGGCGAGGTGGAGATGCGTAAGCATCTCGGGGTCCGGGGCATAGCCCCGGCGGGAGTCCAGAGGGCAGCGCCCTCTGGCGCTGTCCGCGTAGGACCGCCACTCAGAGCACCTGTTTCAGCGCTTCAGCCACCGTGCGCACCTGTACGACATTCATGCTGCGCGGAAGCTCCTCGTTTAATTCCTGCACCGGCATGATGCACGTGTGGAAGCCTAAACGATATGCTTCCCATATGCGCTGCGCCGCGCTGTTCACTGCACGAAGTTCTCCCGTCAGGCCGATTTCACCAAAACTCATAACGCCCTCCGGCAGCGGCTTGTCCCGGAAACTGGATGTAATCGCCAGCACCATCGGCAGGTCTACCGCAGGTTCGTCCAGGCGCATTCCCCCAACTACATTTACATATACATCGCTGCCCGATAAGTACAGCCCAGCGCGTTTTTCCAAAATAGCCAGCAGCAGCACCATCCGGTTGTAATCTACGCCCGCAGCAGTGCGGCGCGGGACACCAAACTGCGTCTTTGCAACCAGCGCCTGCACTTCGGCCAGCAATGGACGGCTGCCCTCTATCACACAAGCAATACAATTCCCCGACGCCCCCGCCGGATGCCCGGCCAACATGGCCGCTGAAGGGTTCTGCACCTCCAACAGGCCATGTCCGCTCATCTCAAAAACACCAATTTCATTCGTCGAGCCATAGCGGTTTTTGGCAGCGCGCAGGCAGCGGAACGGGCTGGACTGTTCCCCCTCAAAATATAGTACGCAGTCTACCATGTGCTCCAGCATTTTCGGGCCCGCAAGCGAGCCTTCCTTGTTCACATGGCCTACAATGAAAATCGTCACGTTCCGGCTTTTCGCGTACTGCATCAGGCGCATGGTACACTCCTTGATCTGTGCCGTGCCGCCCGGCGCAGATCCCAGCTCCCGCTGGTATATCGTCTGCACCGAGTCCACAATCAGGATTTGCGGCTCAAGTGCATCGGTTTCCGCTACAATGGAATCCAAGTCGGTCTCTGCCAGAATAAACAGGTTCCCAGAAGTGACCTCCAGCCGCTTGGCACGGATTTTCAGCTGCCGCAGCGATTCTTCCCCTGAAACATATAACACCATTGCAGATTTGCACATTTCATTGCACATCTGCATTAACAAGGTCGATTTGCCGATGCCAGGCTCGCCGCCCACCAATACAAAGGAACCATGCACCGCGCCGCCGCCCAGCACCCGGTCCAGCTCGCCAATCCCAGAATGAAAGCGTTCCTCCTGGCTGTCGTCTATCCGGTCAAGCGTTACCGGCTTGTTGACACGCGGGCCGCCCGATGCGGCAGGCAGTACGCCGCGCACCGCAGGTTCCGGCTTTACCTTGAATTCACTCATGGAATTCCATGCCCCACAAGAGGGGCATTTCCCGAACCATTTCGCATGTTCATAGCCGCATTCGTTACATAAATATACCGTCTTTTGCTTCATTGTTCAGATTTCTCCCCGATAACGCAGATAGCCGCCAATAATACACACCGCCAGCTGCTTTTGATATTCCTCTTGTTGGAGCCGTTCGGCTTCCGCCGGGTTTGAAAGGAAGCCGCACTCCGCAATTACTGCCGGGCATTCAAGCTTTTTCATTAAATAAATCGTATTCGCCGCCTGCTTGGCCTGACGGTGGTTAGATGGGTCACTGCCCTCAATCAATGCCGCCTGCAAGGCCTCTGCCAGCTGCTTGCTGCGCGGATTGTTCCGCGAATAAAAGACCTGCGCACCGTGGTACTGCGTCTGTTCAAACTTATTCAAATGAATGCTCAAAAAAACAGGGTTTTCCGTTTCCTCTGCGATCCGCTGGCGCTCGTGGATATCCGATACTTTATTTTCGCGGACAGGCCGCCCGTCAATAAAGCCAAGCGCATTTTCATCCGAGCGGGTCATGACGGTCGGAATCCCGAAAAACCCGGCAAGCGCTTCCGTATGCTTTGCAATACGGAGGTTTATGCCCTGTTCGTTAACGCCGCCAGCCCCAACGGCCCCGCCGTCAAAGCCGCCATGCCCGGCGTCAATTACCAGGGTTTCCAACGGCTCTGCTGCGGAAAATACATTCCTGATCCCGCCCGACGGCCAGAAAACCAATACTCCGATCAACAGCAGCACCAGCCCTAAAATTCGTTTCATGCACCACACCTCCACAGAAAAACCTATGCAGTGCCGCGCGGTCATTATGCTGCTGCGGCTATTATATCAGATTTCAGGCAAATATGCAATGCGTTCTCTGCGGCTGCTTGAGTCCTGCGCGGACGGCGCGCCTGTGCGGCGGGCACCCCTGCGCGGGGAGCGCCAAAGGGGCGCGTCCGCCCCTCTGGACACCCGCGATGCTGCGCATCGCCTGTACCGCCTGCGGGCGGGGAAAGGGGCGGCTGAGCAAAAACGATAAGCACAAAAAGAGGAAAGGCTGAATCAACCTTTCCTCTCATTATCAAAGGGAGCCGCGCCATTGCCTGTGAAAAAAGCAGGCTGCACCGATGCAGATTAACATCCCGGCTACATACGGAATGCCCAGATAAAACGCAATGCTTGCCGGAGCGCTGAAACCGGCAACCCGCGTCCCCCATTGTAAATTACAATAGTTATATGCGACTGCGGCACACATCACATCTGACAACAAAACAGCCAATAACAGAAAGACATATGACAGGTATTTGTATTTTTTCATTCCAATCCACCTCCGTGTTTTTAATAGGCCCCCCTGCTGCCGGCATTTGAACGAATCAGCCGGTTCAGGGGGTATATGGCTTTGTCGTATCAATGATAATGCACATGGCATCGTTATCCCAATCGGCACTGAAATTGAACAGTTCTGCAATATCGCGGAGCTTAAAATAGTTATTTTTCCCGATTACATAGGCAGTCAGGCTCACCGGCAGACCGTCTTTATAGATGGGGGAGGACGAAAGCACGGCCGTTTTTGTCCCGGCAGTCCCGGCAGAAAGCTCACCGCCGGTGAGCGTATACGGCAGGCCGGAAATCAGAAGGACCGATTCCGCCGCCTTATCCCATGTTACCTCATACTGCTTTTCCGTGCCGCTTAATGCCGCGGCCAAATCGCGTAGCTTAAAATAAGTAAAGCCGTGCACGCCTTCACGGATGGTATAGGCATCAAATAATACTTTTTTCCCATTGACAAGTACCGGGGCGCTGTTCTGCTCGGCAGTGACGGACTGTGCCTGCGCGGATGGGGCCGAGCCTGCTGTTTCCGGCGGGGCAAACATTCCGCTGTCTGCACTGCTGCCCGTGGTAACCGAGCCGGACGGCGTATTCGGTACCAGTGAGGCAGTATCTCCCTGTACCTGCACAATCACCGAGCTGGGCGTGAGCCCATTATCCGTATAGCTCACCAAATAATAGCCTGCATTGCTCAAACGGTATCCCGCACCGGCTTCATATGTATATGTACCCGTCAGACGGTTCGTATAATTCTTAAAATCAGCAGCGGAAATGGTTTGCACACCTTCGGAAACGGTGACACGCATTTGTCCGATACTGGGGGCCAGCTCGTTGGTCCAGCGCACCGCGCCCTCACTTCCAACAACGTCAACCGGGAAAATGCGCATCTGTGCGGCGCTCCCCTGCACCGTGACCGTGCACCCCTGCCCGGCCCGGTAAACCGGCAGGCCGTAGGATTGCCCATCCTCCTGCACAAACATCAGGCCGATTGACCCCTGATCCGCAGCCTTGGAAATACTGAAAATAGAACGCGTGACATCCGTATGGGAATGAATCAAATAAGCGGCATCCGCAGCAGACGCAGAAACCATCATTAAAGCCGCCGAAAACACACACAGGAAAAGGGTGCGTATCGCACAATATTTGTGTCGCAGCATGTAGAAAGTCCTCCGGAATCTAATATTTGTTCTCTATTATAGCACAATCGGATGAAAAATGCAACCATAACGAAAAAAAACGCTCAGCATTGGCGCAAAAAAGGGCTGGCGAGCTTTTGTCCGCAGCCCGGTCTTACCGCAGCAAATCAAACGGATTGGATGATGCGTATGGTTTTTAATTAGATGTTATAAAATAGTTTTTATTGCTTAACTTTTCGCCAACGAATCATCTTCATACATGGGGAGCGAGCTTTGGAATACCACTTCGGTTTTCACAAAAACGGTATCCTCTGCGGCCCCATAGAAAATATAGCGGAACAGCTGTTCCGCGGCAAGCCAGCCCTGCCGGTAAGGGTTTTTGAACATCAGGTTTTGAAATGTCCCCCGCCGTAGGCTTTCCACGTTTTGAGGGAAAAGGTCGCTGCCGATCGCGGGAAGCACACCCGCAAGGCCGCATTCTTCCAGGGCATACGCCAGCTCTACGCTGCCGCGCGCTGTTACGCTACAGCAGCAGGAAATATCAGGATGCTGCGAGAAATACTTCCGAAGCATCCGGCGCAGCTTGTTCCGTTCCTCCTGCGAATAGCCATAATACAGCTTGTAAATTTTCCGTTCGGCGGCGTATTCCTGCACGTAGTCCTCAAGGCCGCAGATGGAGGCCGCATTTGCCGGTGTGCGCTGTTCCCCGGCGCAGGCGAGGATATTTCCCCCGGATTTGGTATGCCGCAGAAGGATTTCCCCAATAGTTCTGCCTAAAAGATAATTTTCTGCCTGTACGCAGCAAATGCGTCCGACCCCCTGCATATCGCTGTTGACCAGCACAACCGGAATCTGACATTCTTTGCATTGGATAAGCTCTGTATACGCCGCAGGCTCAAGATCGCCCAGGACGATCAGCCCGGAGAGTTTCTCCGTTTCCCGTGCTTCTTTCACAGATTCGGCGGGGACGGAAATAGATTCCCGGCTCTCATAATCGAATTCGAGCAATTCCAGGCTGAAATCGGCGTGCTCCCGCATGAACGCACGGACGCCAAACCAAATCGGCGCATAGTACAGATTATTGTCTCCCTCCTGACGCGGCAGGACTGCGCCGATGCGTGTCGTTCCGCGCTTGAGCGAGGAGGCCGCCGCGTTGCAGCGGTAGCCCATCTGCTTCGCAAGGCTGAGCACCCGTTCGCGGGTTTCGGGCTTCGGGCCGGGCTTGCCCGCCAGCACCAAATGGACGGTTGCCGGTGACAGCTCGGCCAGCTGTGCAATATCTTTAATGGTAACCACATTTTTATTTATAACGGATGTCTTTCTATTTCCCATGTGCAGAGAATCCTTTCGTCGCAGCATATGCGGAATGGGGGCGGCAGATGCCGCCTTTGGTGATTTCCGCAGGCAGCGCGGATCGTAAACGTTTTAAGTGAAGCATAAAAGCAATCCGCCACACAGGCGGAAGCAGTGTTTGCATAAATATCAATTTTATTCCATCATAACACACAGACTGCCGTGATGCAAGCGGATTTTTAACCAGTGCCTTTTCATACACCATAACCAGCACTTTTTTGCGCGTTTGGAGAAAATTGAAACAGTGGGAGGCATTCGGCCGGATACTCGGCACAGCGGTATTTGGACATTGTGCATTTTATCCAATTTAGAATATTTGCGTTGATGTATTTTAGACGAATTTTCTTTGATTGTCAAAGATAGGCTTGACTTATTACAGGTTGTATATTATGATTTGTTCAAATAGGTGCGGATATGACCGAAAAGTCTACATTCATATTTTTCGCGGCAAATATCTCCGTGCCAATTCATTGCACCGCTGGGAATTAAAACGTTTTAAGGAGGGCTGCGGCAATGCTGCCGATGAAAGAGTACAGTTTCGCAAAGAGCAGGTAGCTTTTTCCTTACAGCCCGTTTTTAGAACGTTTTAATTAAGGCTCGATACCTTCCGCATATTACAGATAGTAGTATGATCTTGACAGGGCCTGAGACTATCCCGTCCGCCGGGTTCCGGCACCGGGAGCAGAACCAGCAAAGAAAGGGGGCTGCACAGCCAAGAAGGGGGAAGAGATGCCGCTTAGGCGTCAAATTAAGTTGTAAAAAAGGATGGAGGAACTATGTTACGGACATCAAGGAAAATGGCGCAGCGGCTGCTGAGCATGTTGTGCAGTGTTTCGCTGCTCGGCACGTTTCTTCCGGCGGCAGGGGCTGTTGACGAACCGTCCGGCAGGGCGGGCGACTTTAGCCTGAACTATGCCCCGATTGGAGAGGACGGTACATCCGGCAAACTCTGGATCGGTAATATCGGCGGAACGGTTTTTGACGATATTACATATAACACCCCAACGGGGGGGGTGCTTCAACCCATGTAAAACTGGATACCAAGACTGGCGTTATCACTGCGGACGAAGGCTACACCATAGCGGAAAAGGGCCGTCCGGCGCAGCAGGTTACGTTCAGCGTGACTGCAAACTACTATGACACGAATGATGTGCTGTTTGTAGAGAATTTTGAAAATGCACAGGAAAGGGACACGGGTACTGGGCAAAAATTCAAGGGCACTTATGCATCGGGTGGTGCTGCCTTTGAGATGCCTGTTGTTATCGACCCGACAAAAGCGCGGGTTGGTCAAAAATCTATTACGCAGGCTGCCCAGGGTGAAAAAGCTGAAAATCTGAAAGCGCCATTTAGTGAGACTTTAGATGCAGACGCATGGGCCACAATGTGGTATTATGATGACGGCTCGCAAATGGATTATGCCAGTCAGTATGCGTTTATGGGCGGTGTCGTAACAAAAAGTTGGACAAGCGGTGCATTTAACGGTGCGATGGGTACATCTTATCAAACCTCGGCAGCTACAACACCGACTGGTCAATATGCTTATCGCAGCACCAGTAAAAATAGTTGGGCATCGACGAATGTAGCCCGCAGCAAGGGCTGGCATAAGTTCCAGTGGAAGATTGGCGAAAACGGTACCGAGATGTATATTGATGGAACCAAGTTGACCAATACTTCGCCGGTGAAACGTGGGGATTTCGGCGGTTTTCACATAGTAGCTAATTGGAACAATCTGAACACTCCGTTCACAAACAAGCACTTTATCGACAGCTTTTCGATTGTAAAGGCTGGCGCTGATGGCAATGCTGTTGCCGCAAGCCAAACGTTCACGAAGGACATTACGCTCTATGTTGTGGGTGAGAACGATGTGCCTTCCCTGTCTTATACCAAGACAGACGACAAGAACGGCCAGCTCAAGATTGAAAACATGGACAACATTGGCGCGACTTTGGTCAGCACGACATACAGCACAACGGATACTGTTTCCGGGATATTGAAGCTGGACAACAGCACTGGCAAGATTACAACGGAAACCGGCTATGTGCTGAGCGATGCAAACAACAAGCTGGCGAAAAAGGTAACTTTTAAGGCAGCGGTGACCTATCATTTCGGCGACAGCTCACAGCAGGAGAGCTGGGAGGGCACGGTCGATGTTTACTACGATATCGACGAAACGAATACCCCACAGCAGCCCCTGACCGGAACCGGCGAACGCAAGGTCATTGACCTGAACGGTACATGGAAATTCGGCGGGAAGGATGAGGCGGACGCTTCAGGGACGAGTTATGATGATTCCGGCTGGTCGCAGGTCACCGTCCCCCACGACTGGAACGCGACCACCGGCTACAACGGCAACAGCCGTCTGAACGGCACGTACTGGTACCGCCGGTCTCTGAATCTCACCGATGCGGAGGCGGCGGAATACAACAAGCGCAGCGCATTCCTGGAGTTTGGTTCGGTCGGCATGGAGGCCCATGTTTATCTCAATGGGACAGAGGTCGGCTCCCATAAGGGCGGTTGGAGTGCGTTCAAAATTGATGTGACCGGCAAGCTCAAGGCAGGCGAAAACATCATTGCGGTTTCCGCGAATAATGAACGCAAACTCAATGGCGATATTGCCCCGCTCCACGGCGACTTTGACAATGCCAGCGGCATGAACCGTGAAGTTCGGCTGGTTCTGACAAGCCAGGTGCATCTGGACGAGCTGGATAATGGTTCGGACGGCGTGTATATCATTCCGAAACGTGCATCCGGCTGGAGTGATTCCAACAATCAATGGGATGTTGATGTGACCGCCCTGATACGCAACGACACCCCGAGCAGCCGGAAAGTAACCGTAAAGGCTGAAATCAGCCATCCTACCAGCTTTGATGATGTGCTCAAACTGGGTGAAAAGGGCCTGCTCCGGTTTGACCCGAAGGAGATGTATGATACTTCCGGTGCAACGGTCGGGACGGCTACCGTAAGTACATCCGCTGTCCGCAACTCTGCCACCGAGGCAAAGCTGACCGTGAATGTGACTTCCCCGAAGCTCTGGGACGGTATCGAATCCCCTTATCAGTATGTGGCAAAAATCGAGGTTTATGAGGGCGATGGCACCAGCGGTGCGCTGTTGGATTCCTACGAAACTATGATCGGTTTCCGCTATTATGATGCGGTGCGCAGCAGCACCTATGGAACGCCCGGTGACGGTTTCTATCTCAATGGCAGGCACTATCCTCTGCGCGGCATGGCCATGCATGAGGACTGGCCCGGCATGGGCCGCGCACTGGCGGACAAGTACATCGAAAAGGATGTTGCCGTACTCTATGAAATGGGTGCGAACTGGACCCGTGTCAGCCATTACCCGCATGACGCGTACTGCTATGACCTGCTGTCCCGCTACGGCATCGCCTGCTCGGCGGAAATCCCGCTGGTAGACGGCGTTTCGCTGGTCAATGCTGACGGTTCCTACACCGACAGCAAGAAATCCGGCATTCTTTCTCCCGGCTTTAAGAAGACAACGCTGGATCAGTTTGACGACATGGTCAAGCAGCTGTACAACTACCCGGCGATCCTTGGCTGGCTGATGCAGAATGAGCTGGGCGGCGGTACCTATGGACAGGGAACCGGCACGGAAGCGACTGCGGCTCAGGCTGAAATGATTACCGCGCTGAACAACCGTTCGCACGAGCTGGACCCCGGCCGCAGAACCGTTATGGCGATGAGCCTTGCCAACTGCTATAATTTCGATTCCGACTGGCTGCTCTGGAACGGTTATCCGGGCTGGTACGGCACCGGCACGACTGGCATCGGGTACTTTGTGGATGGCTACGCCAGCGCAAGTGACGCGAGCCACAGCCGCCCGACTGGTGTTTCGGAATATGGCGCGGGCAGCAACCCCTATCATCAGGCGGAGTATATCCGCGGCGAAACCGATTATACCAAATGGTACGGCACCGGTGCGGCATTCCACCCGGAATCCTACGCCAACGACCGCCACGAGCAGAGTCTGCGCGAGATCAACGCCCGTCCCTTCTACTGGGCAACTGCCGGATGGATCATGTATGATTTTTCTGCATCAAGCCGAAATGAGGGCGGACGACAGGGCACGAACGACAAGGGGCTTGTATATAAAGCACGGCCCGAGGAAATCCCGGACTACAGCGGCGACCCGGAGGAGCTGCTGCTGCGCAAGGACTCTTTCTATCTCTATAAGGCAAACTGGGATAAGGTGCATCCGCTGACCTATATTGCGGAGCGCCGCTATGAGAACCGCGAAAAGCGGAATGTGAAAGTCACTGTATATTCTAATGCTGCGCGTGTCGATCTGACCCACAACGGGGAGCCTGCCGGCACAATGAATGCAACGGAAATCGGCAGCTATGTAGACAGGAACACACTGGCAGATGAAACGGCTTCCGGTATCTTCAAGTTTGATGTTGTGTTGAAGAACGGCGGCAATGAAATCACCGCGCTGGGTTATGACGAGAACGGCGAAAAGGTTTCGGAAGACAGCGTTATCTGGCAGTATGGCGATATTGCGGAGCTGGATATTGAATCCGATACCTTTGCAGTTAAGAATGAGAGCAAGATCATTTTCCTGACCGGCAGCGGCGATGCGAGTGATGTCGATGACCTGTTCTACCCTGCGGACGGGAAGAGCGCGCACAGCTATCAGGTACTGACCGGCGACCGCAGACCGGTTACGCAGGGCGCGATCCAGCCGGGTATGCTGCTTGAGGTCACGCTTGGCACTGCAAAGCGGACGTATACTTTCCAGCAGCCCTATATTTCCGCGATGAAGAAGGTCAAGGTTGACGGCGTTCTGGGCGCAGAGGAAGCGGTTGACTTCCGCGCGGATACGGTCTGGGAAGCGCCGGACAGTGAAGCGCATGAGATCGTAGTGGACCTTGGCAAAAAATACGTGCTGACAGAGCTGAAAGTGAACTGGATCAACGAGGGCACTGCCGCCTCAAAGTATACGGTTCAAACATCAATAGACGGCACTGTCTGGAACACCGTAGCCGACCGGAGCAACAACTCAATATCCTACGGCGAAGTACAGGACGAGCTGCAAAGCTACGGCCGCTATGTAAAGCTCACCATTGAAGAGGGCAGTAAGCCCGGCATTTCAGAGCTTGAGATTTACGGCTGGATGCTTTCGGTGAAAAAAGGCGAGGAACGTATTTTCGTCAGTGAAACGGAAAGAACCATCTGCGTGCCTACCGACGTTGCGGAGTTCCATACCGGCGGTTCGCTGAGTGGCGGCATGAGCTTTGAGAATGTTGCCCCGCTGATTACGGTAGAGGGCAACTGCCAGACGGCGCATGAAAATGATACGGACTATTCGCTGGACGAGAACCATTCTTTGTTCACCGTAACAGATTCGCTGGGGCGTAAGGTTGCATTCCGGTTCCGCTTCTTTACCGGCGGGACGAAGCCGGAAGGGCCGTTTGAGCTGTCGATGGGCAAACCGGCTTCCAGTTCGAGTAATCAGAATACCACGTATATTGCAACGAATGTCACAACTGATGATGATACCCGCTGGAATGCGGTTGGACAGGGCAAAGAGAATGTGGATGAATGGGTCATGGTAGACCTTGGCAGCGAGTGCACGCTGGATTCTATTCAGCTTGTATTCCCGAAAAAGGGCGTAGGCGGAATCACGTCTGACCGTTATTATACCTATGAGGTGTATGCTGGCAACAGCATTGAAGAGACATTTGACTCGGAGATGCTCATAGACGGTTCGGCGAACACCGACATAAATGGTATTTTTGAGTTCAAAAACGAGGTCTCCGGGAAGACGGCGCGTTATATCCGCGTGAAGGTAACCGGTAACTCGTCCGGCTGGCAGGTGGGCCTGAGCCGGCTCTATGTAAAGGGCTATGGCGGTGAAGAAGAAGAGATTCCCGAAACGAGAGTCATTGATTCGATTGGAGCGCTTGACCCGATAGAGGCGGAAACAGGCACGGCAGCCGAAGCGCTTAAACTGCCTGAAACTGTCCAAGTAACGCTGGACGATGGCAGCAAGATTTCAGTGCCGGTTGAATGGTCCTGCGAAGAATACGATCCGAATACCGCAGGGGACTATGTATTCCTTGGTACGCTTGACCTTTCCGCATTGGAGGATGTGGAAAATCCGGAAGAACTCCAGGCAGAGATTACGGTTACGCTGCGTCCTGTGCATGAACACGTGTGGGCCGAAGAATGGAGCTCCAACAGGACGTATCACTGGCACGCGTGCACGGTAGAAGGCTGCGAGCTCGCGCCCAGTGAGATGGATGCGTACGGGGAGCACGTTTATGCAGATGAGGAATCGGTAATTTGCGAAACCTGCGGCTTTGATAAGACATCCCTGCCTCCGCATGACCATGAATGGTCGGAAGAATGGACCGTGAATGCATCACATCACTGGCATACCTGTATTGCGGAAGACTGCGACCTGACACATCCCAGTGAGATGGACGCGTATGGCACACACGTTTATACAGAGGATGAGCCGGATCTCTGCGAGATTTGCGGTTATGACAAGTCGGAGCCTGCTTCCGCGCATACGGTTACAGTGATTTATGGTTCGGCCAGCCACGAAACAGCAGAGGCAGGCGACACCGTAAAAATTACGGCCGATCAGCGCAGCGGGTACACCTTTGAAAAATGGCGTGTAGACGAAGGCGACGTACAGCTGGATGATGCGAAGAGCAGACGTACCGGGTTCGTTATGCCGGATGAGGATGTTGTCATCCGCGCCACATATTCAAAGGATGCTGTTGACGAAGAAGATGAAGATGACGAGGAGGAGGACGACCGGCCGGAACGTCCGGAGAGACCGGCCAGACCGAGCAATAACAGCAGCAGCAATAGTAACACCAACAACAATAGTAACCAGCCGGTGTATGATATTTCGTCTGGACGTGTGACAGGCGGCTCGTATGAGGTCAGCTCCACCAGGGCGAAAAAGGGCGATAAGGTTACTATAACGGCAAAGCCGGATACCGGTTATGAGGTCGAGAATGTAAGCGTCATCTGCCAGGACGGGACTGCGGTTATTGTTACGCCGGAGGGCGGACTGCTGTACAGTTTCGTGATGCCTGACGGACAGGTCTCGATCCAGGTGAATTACCGGCAGGTCCCCGCAGCGGTCAGCTATGCGGATGTCAGCAGTAATGATTGGTTCAAAAATGCAGTTGATTACGCAACGGCCAAGGGGATGATGTCCGGCAATCGCGGACAGTTCAGCCCGAATGACAATCTGACACGCGGAATGATTGCACAGATCCTTTATAATCTGGAGAGTAACACCGAGGCATTGCAGCATACGTTCCCGGATGTATCTGCTTCCGATTGGTACGGCGCAGCGGTGTCATGGGCTTCTGCAAAGGGCGTTATGAGCGGCTACAGCAACGGCTTATTCGGTGCGAATGATTCCGTAACGCGTGAACAGCTCGCGCTGACATTGTATCAGTATGCGACGCTGAAGGGGTATGACATTTCGGCGTCCGCAGAGCTGGGGAGCTTTTCAGACGGTGCGAATACCTCGAACTGGGCGCAGTCTGCAATGCAGTGGGCAGTCACACAGGGGCTGTTCGCTGGCAAGAGCGGTAATCGGCTTGACCCGCAGGGGACTGCATCCCGCGCAGAGGTTGCAGCGGTCCTGATGAATTTCTGCGAGCGGATAGCGAAATGATCCGGTTGTAATGATATCCGGCCCGTTTTCGTAAAAAAGAAATAGGGCTTGCTGAAAAACAGTTATCAGTCTAAAATTCGCGTGAAATATGAGT
>CAJUSB010000079.1 GCA_910589115.1 uncultured Clostridia bacterium
GCCCTGCCGCTCCCCGCGTAGGGGTGCTCGCCGCATAGGCGCGGGTGCAGGGCAGCGCCCTGCCGCTCCCCGCGCAGGGGCGCTCCCCGCGAGGGGCGGGAGTCCAGAGGGCAGCGCCCTTTGGTGCCGTCCGCAGAGGACATCATCAGCTTTCGTTGCGCTGGCGGTATTCTGTCGGCGTCATGCCCGTCCGCTTCTTGAATATTTTCGCAAAGTAGCTCGGCGTGTCATACCCGCAGCGCGATGCTACCACCTTCAGCGTCAGCGTCGGGTCGTCCAGCAGGCTCTTTGCCGCCGCAATCCGCAAATCATTCAAGTAATCCACAAAGCCCATCCGAAATTGCTGCTTGAACAGCCTGCTGAAATAAAATGGACTGAATCCAACCTGCTCCGCCAGCTGGTTCATCGATATCTCATTCATATAATTCTCTTTTAGATATCCCTTCACAAATCCCATTACCTGCTCGACCCGCGTCGTCTCATTCTCCTGCGGGTCCGCCGCAGGCAGCGGCAGCTCCTCTTCCGCCGAAAGATTCCGGCATCGGTTCACAATCTCTATGATCTCTTCATCCTCCGCTGGCTTCAACAAATAATCCTGCGCCCCCAGCCGCAGCGCCGCCTGCGCATACGAAAATTCACTGTACGCCGTCAAAAATACAATCCGACAAGCCGGGTTCTGCTCCCGTATCCGCTTCGCCGCTTCCAATCCATTCAGCCCCGGCATCTCTATATCCAAAAATGCTAGCCCGCACCGCCACAGACTGGCAATCTCTACCGCTCGCTGGCCGTTCTCCGCCAGCCGGACCTCTACACTACTGCCAAATGCCTGCGTCAACAGCCGCGCAATCGCGGCCCTTTCATATTGCTCGTCATCCGCCACCAGTATTTTCAAGAAGCCCCCTCCTTCTGTGGAATTACGATCTTCACACACGTACCACAGCCCGGGTACGAATAAATTTTCAAACGGCTCCCCGGCCGGAAATGCAGCAGCCGGCACCGCACATTATATACCCCAATGTGCCCATCATCCTTGGGCGGCTGCACCGCCCGCAGCTGCGCCAGCTGCCCGCCGTCCATGCCCCGTCCATTATCCGTAATACACACCTCTAACCCCTCCGGACAAGGCCGCAGCGTAATGCGCAGCAGCCCGCCCGCAACCGTGTCCCGCAGGCCATGTATCACCGCATTCTCCACAAACGGCTGCAGCGTGTAAGGCACCACAAGCATCCGCTCCGGGTCCAGCTTCGGGTCAATCCGCCAGGAAAAACACAGCCGGTCGCCAAACCGCGTATCCTGTATCCGCATATAATCATCCACACATTTAATCTCACGCGCAAGCGTCACATAAGGCGCATCCGTTTCCAAACTGTACCGGAACAGCCGCGCAAGCGACACAATCAACCGCTCCGTCTCCGGCGCACGCTCCTCACGCGCTACCCGCGAGATAATATTCAACGTATTAAACAAAAAATGCGGGTTGACCTGGCTTTTCAGCTTGGCATACCGCGCCTGCTCCAGCTGCCAGCGGATTTTTGCAGACTCCTCCGCCCGCAGGTGCAGCTCACGCTCCAGCTCGTTCTTGTCGCGCAGTGCGGCAACCAGCTCAGCCGTCGAACGCTTCATCGTATTAAATACAATCACCAGCTGCGCCATCTCGTCCTCTGTCTGCGCCGGGATATCCGGTACGTCAAAATCTCCCGCTTCCAAGCGCTGCATAGCCGCCACAATCTGCTGCACAGGCTCAAAAAACGTCTGCCCCAACAGGTACATCAGCAAAAATACCGCCAGAATATGCACCGCCACAAACGCAGCGATCCCTCCCAGGTATAACGCATTGACCTGCCTGCGGCTCTCCGCATACTGATCCCGCCCGCTGCTGATTTCCTGCATCAGCAGCCCAGGAATGTACTGCTGGATATATCCGCTGATGACCGCGCTCGTGCCAAAATAACGATAGCCCAGCTCGCCGCTGTCTCCCTTTTCCAGCAGCGACAGCAGCACGTCCGCCTCCTCCATATACGCCGTATATCCAGATGCAATCGCATTCACCAGCAGATACCGCTCCCGCTCGCTGACCGACAGCTTATCCGTCAGCCGCGCAAGATATCCATCCGCCTCCCTGCGCAGCCGCGCAAACTCCGCCAGCCGCTGCCGCAGCTCGGGCCCCCGCCGAATAATCATTTCCAGCTCATGGTCCGCCGACGTAAACACTTCACTGAACGCTGTAATATTATAATAATCCTGAAGCCGTTTGTCAACTACATCCATCGACCGGTTGAACAGCGAACCCAGCACGAGCAGCGCAGAAAGCGTCAGCAGCAGGAACCCCAGCAGATAGCAGCACAGCTTTACCCGGATCGGATAACGCTTCCAGCCAAATCGCATCGCTTTTCTACTTCCTTTCCCATCCTGCGTGGCAAACGGCCCGCGTTACTGCTGCCCCGTGGACAAAATATCCTGCACGATCTCCCCGTCTGCCCCAGCATAGGACTGATACAGCGGCAGCACCGCCTGCTGAAACCGCCGTTTTTCCTCCGGCGGCAGCGTAATGACAACCACGCCGCTTTTCTTTACCAGCGCTTCGGAGGCCTGCTCCCGCTCGGCCCACAGTCTCCGCTCCACCAGTGCCGACTCCCGCGCACACTCCCGGATAATTTCCTGATCCTCCGCCGTTAATTTTGCCATCGTGCGGCTGCTCGCCAGCTGCATCTCCGGCACACGCGTATGCTCATCCATCAAATAATAACGCGCTACCTCATAATGCCCAGTCGATTCATAAGAAGGCCAATTATTCTCGGCCCCGTCCGCACGCCCGGTTTTCAGCGCCGAATAGACATCACTATACGGCATCGGCAGCGGCTGCGCCCCTAACAGCTTCATCATATCAACCATCAGTTTAGACTCCTGCACCCGAATACGCATCCCCTGTAAATCCTCCAGCCTGCGCACCTCACGCACTGTATAAAAATTCCTTGCGCCGGAGTCAAACCATGATAGTCCCGTCAGGCCCGCACCGGACACACTATCCAGAAACTGATCCCCAATCTCACCGCCAAGTACCTCCCACATATGCGACGCATCACGATACAGATAAGGCAGCTGCAGCACATTCAGCGAACTGCTGACCTCCGCCAGCGAGGACAGCGACACCCGCGTAAAATCCACCCCGCCAAAACGCAGCTGATCAATTACCGACGGTTCATCCCCCAGCACGCCCAGCGGGCAGACCTCTATCTGAATCCGCCCACCGGTCCGTTCCTCCACAGCCTCGGCAAAATATCGCGCCGCCTGCGTTGTCGGATAGTCCTCAATCTGATTTTCAGCATAGCGGAAGATAAACTCCGGCTCTATATCGCGCTGCCCCGTGCCAGCTGTGCAGCCAGCCAGCGTTACGGCCAGCGCCACAGCCAACAGCGGACACCGCGCCATCATGACAGGACGCAGCCAAACGGCTCATGCCGCTGAAGCGCGCCCGCACACTTGCGGTTGCAATAAACGCAGGTGCGGATCTCCGATTCACGGCCTCCGGCGACCTTTTCCAGCCACTGGTCGTCGGCGTTGAGCTGCCGGCTCATTGCCGCAAACTGAATGCGTCCACTGGCAAGCGCCTGCTCGATAAATGCAGGCGTATGCAGCTTGCCCACGCCGCAGACCGGCAGCCGTGTCAGCGCACGCACTGCATCCGCATAAGGCAGGAAGCATCCCTCTTCCTTAAAATACGGATGCTGCCGCACCGGAATGGTATCCATCAGCGCTGAATGGTTGGCAAGGCTGACATGGAAGCTGTCTACCCCGTTTTTCTCCAACAGCGGGACAAAGACCGGCAGCTCTTCCAGCAATACACCCGCATTCCCGTACTTCGGCTCGGCCTGCCGTACCGCCAGCTTATATTCGATCGGCACACCCGCGCCGACCGCCTGCCGTACCGCCTGCACCACCGCACACGCAAACTGCGCCCGGCCCTGCACACTGCCGCCCCAACGGTCCTCCCGATGATTGAATACCCCGGAAGAAAACGATCCGTTCAAACGGTCGCCGTGTATCTGCATCATATCAAACCCAGCCTCACAGGCAGCACGTGCCACAGCTGCATACCGCTCCAACAGCTGTTCAATCCGTTCCTCCGGCATGTCGGTTACGTAACCGACTACCGCTTCATTCATATACTCGCGCACCTCATCCGGGCTGAATTTCCCGCTTTTCAGGCGGGTCATGACCTCCCTCACATCATAATCGCCGCCGAACAGCTGCGCCGATACCTTCGCGCCCTCACTGTGCAGCAGCTCGACCAGCTTCGCGGTCTCTTCGCAGCCCTCGGGGGTATGCAGATGGAAACCCGTCTCGTGAAAGGTCGGCTCAATGGAGATGTCCCCCAGTACCAGCAGGGCAACGCCAGAGGCCGCAATCCGCCGCAGCTTTTCAGCATGTTCCGGCTTGGGCAGCCCCATTGTCGTAGGAGCAAAAACAATACCGTTCTTCAACGTCAAACCGCCAATGCTGCGCGGCTGGAAAATAGATGGATAATTTGACATTTCGTTTCTCCTTTATAACGAGATGAAAGGGCTTAAAAAAGCCCTCTCATCCAAATGCGTGTGTTTATTCGTGCCGCACGGGCGGCAAATTAGGTTTCGTCTGCGGAATCAGGTGTTTCAGTGTCTTCAGAAACTTCGGGGGGCTCTGGGGTTTCCGTCTGTTCTGAATCCTGTCCTTCACTATTTGTCGTCTCGTCTGCGTCGGTTTCTTCCGTCACGTTCTCATCATCGGACTTGTCGTCACCGTCAACCACAGGCTCGCCCTCTTCCTCTTCGGTTCCAGGCTTCTCGTCGTCAGAAGCTTCATCCTTGACGGTCTTCTCCGGCTCTTCAGCGTCGTCAAGCTCCATTGCAGGGGCTGCGCCGTCAAAGGCTGTCTTTGCTGCCTCAAAGATGGATTCCTGGTCTTCGCTCCACGCAATCAAAGCATCCCTCTCTGTTGCGCGGATAAAGCCTGCCTCACAGAGTGCATTTGCAGCATCCGCAAATGCTTCCTTATAATTTGCAAACAAATCGCTGACCTGTGCGGTCTTTTCGTCTGCATCTTCACCATAACGTTTTACTAAATCTCCCCAAGTGAGGTATACCATGCTGCCATGAGTCGCTGACGGGTTCGGAGTGCCGTCTGGCTTGGACGCCGATGCCTTAAATGTTGCAAGCGGAGCCTCGATCTGCGGCATACGGATACCGCCCTTCGTATTACCATAAGCGTCCTTCTTACCAACTTCAATCCGAATCTTTTCTGCACTCGGCATCTTGAAAGTATTGTCCTTAATCCGTTTGACCAGATTATCCAGCGCACCAGTTACAACCTGGTCAAGCTGGAGTTCGCTCTCGTACTCACCCTTTGCATAGTCCTTATCCGTAACCGGTGCACCCTTGGTGTTGGCCTTGGTCAGTTCTGCAAAGTTCGGGAGAATCGGCGACATCGGATCAGAGTGCGGCGCACCTGCAACCTCGTACAGCCAGAAATTCTCCTTATCTGCCGTCTCCGGATAGCCAAAGGGACCTGCTGCGGAAGCCTCAAACTCAGACATCACTGCAACCATCGGTGCAGCTGTCTGCGGGAATGCACCCATAAATGCATTCTGGTAATTATCAGGATTGTCGATTGCAATACCCAACGCACTGCCTACGATATTGATGTAACCATCAAACAGCGGCTTGCCATTGTTTGCGGTCGCAAGGTAGGAATCAAACGCATGCAGATAACCGTTCAGGTAGTATGCAGAGGAACTCTGCGCAGTCAGAACCACGTTATCAATCGAATAGCCGCCCAGCATATCTTCGCCGTCCGGTGTACGGAGCAACGTGCCCAGCTGGCTGATTACATCAAATGCCATTGCATTTTTATACGCGCCGTCATACCACTGAAGATCAGCGTAACGCTCTGCATCAAACTTCTTGAGCGACTGGATACCGGTGTTGTTATAGGTCAGACCGATATAGCCATAGCCCTCTTCCATCAGATACTTGTAGCTTCTGCGCCACAGGTCTTCGTTTTCATAGCCTGCTGTAATGTTCATCAGGTCAATTACAACTGTGCCGTTGAAGTCTGCCGCATTCTGCGGATAGCGTACCATCGCACGTGTCGTATAATCAATATCGGTCACGTCAATGGACAGCTTTTTCTTTTCCTTGTTGTAGTCATAGGTGCTGGCTGTGCCAGTCAGGAAGAACTCATGCTCTTCATAACCATAATCCGTATCGAATCGAACCGGTTCCGGGTTCTCATCGTACTTGGTTTCCTTGCCGTTTGAGCAGTACATGGAGTTGAATGCGTGGCTTTCGCTGATTACTCCATCGTGGTAGTCAACGCCCTCATCGTAGGGAATCTCATCTACCGTGAGCTCGCTCTTCATGCTGCCGGCAATGTCCATCTTCTTCGCCATGCGCTCTGCATATGCAGTCATATACTGCACATCTATCGGAAGAATCCACTCATCGGCTACCAGCTTATCCAGCGCAGCCTTGAATGCAGTCTTGTAAGATTCTGCGGTGTAGGATACGTCTGCAATCGGTGCCATCTTGCCGTTCTTCTGATAAATGTTCAGCGGGACGGATACCTGCGGGGACTGCAAGCCGCCGACGGCATTTGCAGTTTCAGTCGTAAGGGTCTGAATAAACTGGTTAGCAGGCATTCTGCCTTCGCTCAGCGCTGTCAGCAGGCCGCGGACAAACATATTCGCGTTGATATCGCTGCCATCGGGCTTCACACTGTAAGTCTCAGTATCTGCATCAAATGCGAGATAATTCATGCTGGATTCCGCACCGCTCTTGCCGCCTGTAACAGCCTTGGAAAGGATGTCATTCGTCGGGAAGGATGGCGTATTGTTATCAGAATGCGGAACGCCTGCCATCTCAAAGTAACGGACATTTGAGAAACGCTTGTCGGCAACGACCTTCTCAAACAGCGCCGGGTTCATATCATTTTCGCCTGCTGCAAAGAAGAAGGGGGTTTCCAGCTCCGGAACGTAGTAAGCCATCGTCCCACGTGCACCCATATCAATCTCAAGACCTTCCGTTTTCGGAATATTCTTGTCCGACTGGTTGAGTGAACGTGCCGGGAACTTCGTGCTGACCATCGTCATGATGCCGTCATAAGGAAGCGTTGCAACGTTCTCTTCTTCCAGCAGCTGATGGAACAGGCCGTATGTGGTCGCATTGAAACCGGACTGGCTCTGCCCGAACAGATACGTTTTCACAGGCTTATTAAATGAACCTGTAATGTTAAACAACATCTCCCAGTTTGCAGAATTCTTCGCGGCATAACCGGTCTGCGCAATGATATCCCACAGGAAACCGATATCTGTGTTTATGATTTCGGTATCACGGTAGAGACCCTTCTTGTGATTTTCCAGATTATTGGTGACATTGCCCTGCATATCTGTCGAGGTTTTTGTAAACTTCGAGAAGATGTAGGTATTCGGGCTCTTCCAGGAAAGATCGTTATAGTCCGAACGCCCCACCTGCTCGCCGAAAATCTGGAGTGTCTTAATGGTCAGCGGCTTGGAGGAAATACCAATGTACGCGTCGCCATTGTTCATAATCATTGCGCCTGCACGCCGCCACAGCGCTTCGCTGTCAAACTTGTCAGAGGCGTTCAGGTTGTCAATCCATACCTTGCCGGTGAACTCAGCCGGGTTCTTCGGGGTACGGACGATAATACGGTTCGTGTACGGCAAACCGGATTCCTTAATACGGATATCATTTTCCGGTGCCAGCGCATACAGGCTCGCGGCGCCGTCTACAAAGATTTCCTTCTCTTCGTAACCAATCGCGGTCTTGCCTTCTTCTACCATGGAATCCTGGAGCTTGAGAAGGTTGTCAGACCCCTCTACGAGTTCAAAGCTCTTTGCCCATTCGGGTGCGACCTTATCCCATGCCTCGCCGTACTTTGCGCTAATGCTCATTGCGGTCGAGTTGAACATGGTTTCCATTTCGCCCACAGGCGTAACGTCACGCAGTTCTACATCCTTCATCAGGGACGCCTTGACCGAATCAGCTGCCTTAAAGACCTTTGCTTCATTTTCGCGGCAGTCTTCCATCCATGCGTCATAATCTTCCTGAATGATGTATTTGCCTTGCAGCAGCTTGTCTGCGGCAGCCTTGAACTGCGCTGCATATGCAGCGTAACCGCCCGGATATGCTTCCTTGATCTCTTCATCCGTGAAATAGACCATGCTGCCCTCGGTGCCGCGCTTTGTCAGGTCTTCGCCTACTACAGCATCGAAATACTTCGCAACCGGCGCTTCAATCTTCGGGGAACGCAGGCCGTCCTTGTGGTTGCCCCAGCTGTCAAGATCGCCGCTCATGACCACACTGTCCGGCGCGGGAGTCCCCTCGGTTACCCAAAGGTCAATGTTTTCCAGTGCAGCGGTGACGAACTGATCCAGATGTACATCGCCCTCTACATGGTCGCCGGTATATCCCTTGATATCACGGGAGGTGCCGTCCGGCTTTGCTGCCGCGATCTCATAGTTATTCGGCAGAATTGCCGCCGTCGGGATTGCATGAGGTGCGCTTGTCACTTCATACAGACGGTTCATCGGGGAAGTGGGCACATTATAGTACCAGCCGGAAGTCGGGCCAGCCAGACGCATCGCCGTCTCAAAACCAGACATCATGGCAATATACGGCTCGTTTGTCTTGGTAAAGTCGGGCGTTCCGGTGACCTTTACGCCAGTCGAAAGCTCCGTCGTTGCCTTGCCGCCGACCAGACCTACATAACCATCCCAAATAACCTCGCCGTTGCGGGCCTTGTTAATGTAAGGATAGAATACGTCTAAGTAGGTATTCAGATACATATGGGACTGGCTCTGCCCCATCAGGTAGGAACGGCCCTCGGATTTGATCTTTGCTGCCAAATCTGCATCAAACAATTTTTCAGGCTGCTCTTTCAGCACCGTACCCAGCTGGGAAATCATATCCCAAACAAGACCGTTCTCAAAGGTGCCTGCGTTTTCCTTATCCGTCCAGTCCTTGCTGATGTTCGCATTATCGACACACCAGTCCAGATCCTTATAACGCTCCGGATTGAAGTTCTTCAATGCCTGTGCAGTGGAGGACTTGGAGGTAATGCCAATATAAATATCACCGTTGCGGATCATGTTTTCATAGCTTCTGCGGAATACGTCTTCCAAATCCACGCCGGAAGATGCATTCAGGATATCAACATAGACCCTGCCGGAGAACTCGCTCGCTTCTGTCGGGTAATGAATCAGAAGACGCGTCGTATAGTCTGCACCCTTGGTCTTAATAACCGGAACATTTACGCCGTTCGCATGGAGGCCGTATACGTTCGCCTTACCGGTCATAAAGACTTCCTTCTCGTAGTAAGTGCCAGCCTTTTTCCCTGCCGCACGCGAAGCGGAAGCCGCAGAAGGATTATCCGTACACGGATCAACCGCATAATACTTGCTCACGAGTGCCGGGATGTTGCCGACTGAGCAATACATGGACGAGAACGGATGGCTTTTCTCCTCGAAGTGGTCCGGATGGGACATCCGGACCTCGTAAGGGATATCCCTTACCTCGAATCCGTCCGTGATATTCGTCATTTGTGCGACGATTGCGGCCCGGTCGGGACTGTCGGTCACTACCGGCGTCTCGGGACGGCTGGAACTGCCGCCGCCTACATTGGGTCTGCGGTTCGGATTGTTGCTGGAGGAAGGTTTGCTCTCTTCCTTCTTGTCGTCCTTTTTATCGGGTTTTTTCTCCTCTTCCTTGACTGGCTCAGTCGTGCCGCCTGCCGAAGGAAGCGCCGCCGCAATGGTCGTCTTTGAAACGCGTTCGCCGTTAACCATAACGCCGTCCGTCACGTTCGGAGAAAGGAACAATGTACCGGCAATTACGCCTTCCAGCGAAACGCCATTGACACTAACATATACGTTACCGCTCATGTCCCCGCGGAAGGTTCCCGCAGAATTATAATAGCCGGAGAAGGTGCTGTCCAGCATGGCGACAATCTCTGCACGGGTCATGGCATTGGCTGCGCCAAAACCGCCGTTTGAGTAGCCGTTCAGGAACCCGTTCGCCACTGCTGCGCTGACTGCCCCGCGCGCCCAGTCGGCAATCTGCCCACTGTCCGTAAAGCGGTCAAGACCTGCTGTGCTGCTGGTGTCAATGCCAAGCACCTTTGTGAAAACTACCGCGACTTCCTGCCGGGTAATTGCGTCGTCCGGGCGCATCTTTCCATTTGCGCCGCCCGCAATACCGGCCGCGACCGCCTTTGCAATATCATCATAATACCATGCACCGGGCTTCACATCGGTAAATGCCGAGATATCGGCTTTCACTGTATTGTTTTGCAGCCGGTTCATGATGGCGAACAGCTGCGCACGAGACAAGGATGCATCCGGCGCAAACCGATCCTGTGCCACGCCGCTGACCAGCCCGTAATCGACCCAGCGTCCGATCTTATCCTTTGCCCAGTGCCCGTTCAGGTCCGCAAATGCATTGGCTCCTGCCGCCGCATACACCTCGGCTGCGGATGCCGGACGATTGGATACGGCTCCGGCGGGCGGCACCACGGTACCGCAGACCATTGCCGCTGTCAGGCATCCGGCCAGACATTTCTGCAATCGTTTCATTCTGTAGTTCCCTCCTGATAAAGATTTTTGTGCTGTTTGGACTTTCCGCTATGCTGAATTCCGGGAGCTCTTTTCGGATCATCATCCGTACGTCCCCTTTTACCGTTGGTGCGAACGCTCGCTCGTATCCTCCTTTTCGCGCTTTGACCTGTTGTTTTCCATTTTATCAGACGGATTCAGCCCTGTTTCTATTGTACCATTATCCATATACCGGGGTATCGTGTAATATCCGCAACTTTCTATAACAATTTTGTCATGCGTACAAAACCAGATGTGGAAATTTGTAGAAATTACATAATTTGGCGGGCTGCTGAAAGGTATTTGATAAGCGAGCCTCTACAGCGCAGGCTGTCCGCACAGGCTTTCCCGACAGCGGCGGAACACAGCGCAAACGGGCAGAATGAGTGCTGCGGAACCTGAAAAAACAGCGCGGCCAGGGCATACAAACCATCATTATTTGCATATACTCCTATTCTCTCTCCATTCAAGAGAAGATCAAACATCAGATTTTCAGAAGTGTTATAATTTTTCTTTTTTACACTCCCTGTTTCAGGACGGCAGTCCCCGGCAGCTATCCTGATATCCGGAGAAGTGCGGGCGCAGTAAATTTATTTCGTTATTTGACGGCTTGTGTGCGTGCCTGCAATATGGTATAATAACTGCAAGAAATTATTCCCTTCTTAATAAGGAGTATCGAAAGTGAACGAACAAACAAACATCCGTAATTTCTCAATTATTGCACACATCGATCACGGCAAATCAACCCTCGCCGACCGTATTCTGGAACAATGCGAAGCAGTCGCACAACGCGAGATGGAAGAGCAGCTGCTTGACAATATGGACCTCGAACGGGAACGCGGCATTACAATCAAGGCCCGTGCGGTCTCCATGGATTATCAGGCGGACGACGGGAACCTATATCATCTCAACCTGATCGACACGCCCGGCCATGTGGATTTTAATTATGAAGTCTCGCGGTCGCTTGCCGCCTGCGAAGGTGCGCTGCTCGTTGTCGATGCCGCACAGGGCATAGAAGCACAAACGCTCGGCAACACCTATCTTGCGCTGGAGCACGATCTGGAAGTCGTTCCTATTATCAATAAAATCGACCTGCCCGCCGCCGAACCCCTGCGCGCAAAACAGGAAATTGAAGATATTATTGGTATCCCGGCTATGGATTCCCCGGAAATCTCCGCGAAGCTGGGCATTCATATTCATGATGTTTTAGAACGCATTGTCAGCGATATTCCCGCCCCGAAGGGCGACCCGGACGCGCCGCTGCGCGCACTCATTTTTGACAGCCAATACGACCCCTATAAGGGCGTTATCGTTTATATGCGCCTGATGGATGGTCAGGTCGCACCGGGCACACGTGTCAAAATGATGGCGACCGGTGCAGAATTCCAGGTTATTGAATGCGGCGTTATGCAGCCGCTGGGACTGCTTCCAACGGGCCGTTTGTCCGCCGGTGAGGTTGGATATTTCACCGCTTCTATTAAAAATGTTGCAGATACCCGCGTTGGCGATACCGTAACCGAAGCCGCACGTCCGGCCGAAACGCCGCTGCCCGGTTACCGAAAGGCTCAGCCTATGGTTTACTGCGGCATTTATACGGAGGACGGTTCCAAATATCCCGACCTGCGCGATGCGCTCGAAAAATTACAGCTTAATGATGCTGCGCTTTCCTTTGAGCCGGAATCCTCTATTGCACTCGGTTTCGGTTTCCGCTGCGGTTTTCTTGGGATGCTGCACATGGAAATTATCCAGGAACGCCTGGAGCGCGAATTTGACCTCGACCTGGTAACAACGCTGCCCTCTGTGGTCTACAAAATCGAAAAAACGGACGGCACTGAAATCTCAATCGATAATCCGCATGATTATCCTGACCCCGCCCAAATTGCCGAAGCACGTGAACCTTTCGTAAAAGCTGCTATCATTACCCCGCAGGAATACGTTGGCAATATCATGCCTATGTGCCAGGAACGCCGCAGCGTTTTTAAGGATATGAAATACCTCGACAGCACGCTGGTTGAACTGCATTATGAAATGCCGATCAATGAGATTATTTACGACTTTTTTGATGCGCTGAAAGCCCGCACCAAAGGGTATGCTTCCCTCGACTACGAATTCTGTGACTACCGTACCAGCGACCTCGTAAAGGTTGACCTTCTGCTTAACGGGGATCAGGTTGACGCCCTTTCCTTTATCGCGCACCGTGACAAGGCCTACGGCCGCGCCCGCCGCATCTGCGAAAAACTGAAAGAAAATATCCCACGCCAGTTGTTTGAAGTACCGGTGCAGGCGGCTATCGGCGGTAAAATTATTGCCCGGGAAACGGTTAAGGCAATGCGCAAGGACGTACTTGCCAAGTGCTACGGCGGCGATATCACGCGCAAAAAGAAGCTCCTGGAAAAGCAGAAGGAAGGCAAAAAGAAGATGCGCACGCTTGGCACGGTTCAGCTTCCGACCGAAGCGTTTATGGCTGTCCTCAAGCTGGACGAGGAATAACCGCCCTATGCTGGGACTTTATTTCCACATTCCGTTCTGTGCCTCCAAGTGCAGCTACTGCGATTTTTACTCTTTTCCAGGCACTGACGCACAGATGGACCGTTACACCGCTGCACTTTGCCAGAGTATAAAGACATTTCCGCCGGAACCGGCTGATACAGTCTACTTTGGCGGGGGCACCCCTTCCCTGCTTGGCGGGGCACGCCTTACTGCGATTCTAAACGCTGCAAGGGAGCATTTCCAACTCACGCGTGATGCAGAAATCACTGTGGAATGCAACCCGGACAGCATGAATGCGGCGTTTCTGTCAGCGCTGCGCACTGCCGGGGTAAACCGCCTGTCTATCGGCATCCAATCCGCTCACGCGGATGAACTGCGGCTGCTTGGGCGGCGGCATACTTTCCGACAAGCACAGGAAGCCATCCTACTTGCAAAAGAGTACGGATTCGATAATCTCGCAGTTGACCTGATGTGCGGCCTGCCCGGACAAACCACCGAAAAGCTGATGTATTCGCTTGAGCAAGTGCTTGCGCTGCACCCGGCGCATCTCTCGTGCTATGGGCTAAAGCTCGAAGAGGGCACGCCGCTTTTCCGCACACAGCCTGACCTGCCCGATGACGATACGCAAGCAGAGGCTTGGGAAGCGCTGTGCAGCCGCCTTGCATCAGCTGGTTTTCTGCATTACGAAATCTCTAATTTCTGCAAACCGGGCCGCCGTTCCCGGCACAATTCAAAATACTGGGACTTATCAGAGTATCTTGGTCTGGGTGCGGCGGCACATTCTTTTTATCGGGGAGAGCGTTTTGCCTTTCCGCGTGACGCGGGCGCATTTATTGGGGGAGTACAGCCCATCCCGGAAGAGGCGGTCAGCGGTTTTAACGCGCGGGAGGAATATTTGATGCTGCGCCTACGCACTTCAGAGGGAATCAGCCGTGCTGATTATGAACGGCGATTCGGCGATTTTTACCCTATTTTTCAAACGCTGCGTGCGCTGGAACCGCATGGGCTCACGCTATGCAGCGCCTCGGCCTGCCGTCTGAGCGAACGCGGTTTCCTTGTTTCAAACGCCATTATCCGCCTTTTGCTCCAAACGATACACTCGTGAGCGCTGAAAAACTCCATTTGTTCCGCCTGCGCGGCGAGCGGTCCTGCCGGACAGCGGTCCTACGCGGACAGCGGTCCTACGCGGACGGCGGTCCTACGCGGACAGCGGTCCTGCGCGGACAGCGGTCCTGCGCGGACAGCGGTCCTACGCGGACAGCGGTCCTGCGCGGACAGCGGTCCTACGCGGACAGCGGTCCTACGCGGACAGCGCCAGAGGGACTCGTCCCTCTGGACTCCCTTCCATCGCCTGCGGGCGGGACGGGAGCAGGACATTTGTTTTATTTACCGCATTCTATGAAAATACGTTTGAGCTGACAGAGGATTTTTTTATGATTGAACCACTGGACACCCCACGTCTCCATCTGCGTCCACTTACCCTAGCGGATGAACCCCGGCTGCGTCTGATTTTACAAGACCTTAAAGTCGTGTACGCCTGGGAACACGCATTCTCCGACGAAGAAATCCACGAATGGCTGTTGGAAAACCTGCGCCGCTACCGCACTGACGGCTACAGCTATATGGCAGTGGAAACCCGTGACAACTGCGAACTGGCCGGACTATCCGGCCTGCTGACCGAGCACGTAGACGGGAACGCGATTCCCGGAATCGGCTGGATTTTCGGTCAGCGTTTTTGGGGGCAAGGACTCGCACAGGAAAGCGCAAAGGCGCTGTTGTCCACCGCATTTCGTATGCCCGGCATCACCCGGGTAATCGCAACGATCCGTCCGGAAAACACTCCATCTATAAGTCTTGCGGAACGGCTCGGAATGCAGCAAAACGGGATCTTTACCAAACTATACCGCGGCAAGCAAATGCCCCATCTCATTTATGAAATCAACCGTGACGGTTGGCACCCCCTCAGTGCAAAACAATAATATAAAGGGAGATAACCGGACAAACCCGTTATCTCCCTTTTTCATTTATCAGTAAGCAATCACATAAGTATCTAAGTTCTGGAAATCCTCTTCACTGATTTCCCATATGCCGTCACTGTCCTTTTTCACAAGAACCGTTTGATCGACCGGTTCAAGATAATCAATCGAATCGACCTTGCCCTCAATAATGGTCAGGATGCTATCCTGATAGACTGCCTCCAATTCACTCTCGGTCATACTGTCATACTCACCGTTTGAAATCTTTTTATAAAATTCCTCTACAAATGCCGTTATGTCATCCTCCGAGCGATCCCAAATATCAATCGGATAAATACGAACCGTGACAGTATATCCTTCCTTGGTCTTGTTGGCTTCTCCGACCTCATAGCGGGAATACTTATAAATTTTATCATACAGTGCAATCACACGTCCGGACATTTCCTGGCTAAGATATTCTTTGTCAAAGCCCACATATCCATAGAAGATATCCGCCTCCTGAGAAAGCCCTTCCAGATACGCTGTATGTGCCTCCATTGCAGTGATATCCACCAGCTCAACATATTCCGTGCTGTCATCCAAAAACAAATTGTCCATAATCGATTTGACATACGCATCCGCATGGAATTGATTAGACCGATTGATAAAGAAAACCGCAACCAGCCCAACCACCACACCAATCAGCGGGATAATTTTGTCCTTGCTTATCATAGAATCTTCTCCCTTTCCTAAAAAAACTTATTGCTTATAGTATATCTCTTTTCTGCGCAAATGAAAAGCAACAAAACAATAACATTATCATAGTGTCTTTGTTTTCAAAAAAATTTGCAACAAACTGTCAGATAGATTTATCTTTTACACCTATATATAACACGATTGGTACTTGCCTCAAAGGCATAATCTGTCAATGACGATG
>CAJUSB010000080.1 GCA_910589115.1 uncultured Clostridia bacterium
CCGCTGGGGTTATCACCCCAGACCCCAAGATGCTGCGCATCTTTCCTCGCCTGCGGGCGGGACGGGGGCTTTGGTGCATTTCTGCTCGTTTTACTCTTCTGACCGGCCCGCCAAAAGGATTGCGGGCCGGTCGTTTTCATTCCAAGCCAATTTTATGATTGGGATGTTTTTCACAATTTGTTTATTTACATCTAAAAAAGGGTATTCTTTGAGTAGCCGGACACGAACCGGCAATCAAACAACAAACCGGTATTTTCAGGAGGGCTTTATTTATGAATGTAAGTGTATTTGTGAATGGTGAACAGGTTCCGGAGGAAGAGATTAACAAGCTGCAAATCACAACCCCAGCGATTAACCAGATCTTCACAACAGCAGTGCAGCGAGCCTCTGGTGAACAGTAAAAATATGAGGTATTAAAATGAATGCAAATCAAATTATTTCTTGTTGAATGAACGATAAATTTATTATACAATAGCAGTGCTCTGGTACTGCTGTTTTTTTATAAAGGATGGTGACGCAATGGCAGCCCGTAAATCAAAAATGATGAAGATACGCGGAGAGGAACAGGAAGCCTGTAAAATCCTGCTTTACATTCGAGTATCGACAGACAGACAGGCCGAAGAAGGATATTCGATTGCAATTCAAAAGGAGCGGCTTGGCGCATATGTAAAATCCATGTTTGGGAATGGTAAAAATGTATCGGCCGAGTATTATATAGATGATGGATTCAGCGGCGGAAGTCTTGACCGCCCGGAAATGCAGCGGATGATAAGCGATATTAAGAGCGGTCGCGGAACGCATGTAATTGTATATAAACTTGACCGCCTTAGCCGTTCTCAAAAAGATACGTTATATCTGATTGAAGATATATTTTTGATGCATAATGTGGCATTTATATCCATGCAGGAAAGTTTTAATACAGCGACAGCATTTGGCCGTGCGGTCGTTGGTATTTTGTCTGTATTTGCGCAGCTGGAACGTGAAAATATTTATGAACGCACCCGGAGCGGAATGCAAAAACGGGTTGAATCCGGATTATGGCCGGGCGGTGGCTGTGTGCCGTTTGGTTATGATTATGACCCGGAGCAGGGTATTCTGGTTCCAAACCAGGACGCTGCAACTGTGAAAAAAGCATATGATTTATTTTTACAGGGATATTCGACTTATCGGATCGCAGAGATGCTGAATCTGAAATATGACCGCCTTGCATATCAGATACTGACGCGTAAATCAAATGCCGGGTATATTGTTTATAACGGTGCAGAATATCGCGGCAAACATGAGCCTATCATTTCCCTGGAAACGTATGAACGGACCATGATGATGATGAAAGACCGTTCTGACAGACACTATGTTTCATCGTCGGTACATTTGCTGACGGGGCTTGTCCGATGCGGGGTATGCGGTGCAAAAATGCGTTATGCAAAATGGGGGAAACAGGGCTATAAACTGGTGTGTTACTCGCAGCAAACTTCAAAGAAATATCTTGTCAGGGATGAAAACTGTGACAACGAGCGGTTTGATGCACAGGCTGTTGAAAACGCTGTGCTGCATTATTTATTCAGGATGACGAGCGGTGATTTGCAGGCCGGAGAATCCAATGAAGCACAACCGGCCAAGGTGGCCGAGCTTTTGCAGGAGCGGCATGATACGCTGGCAAAAAAACTGAAACGGCTGTATCATTTATTTGCGGATACGGAAGATGATATTTTGCTTGAAACCATTCAGGATGTCAAAGCGGAAATGCAGACCTTAAAGGAAAAAATCGAGGCAGAATCCGAACGCGGCGAATGGACGCAGCGACTCCAGCGGACGCGGGAGGAGCTGAAAAACCTTGCTGATGTCTGGGAATATATGACCGATCTTGAAAGGCGGAACGTCCTGCGGGAAGCCATAGAAGAAATCGAACTGACACACGAAGATATAAAAATAAAGTGTTATATAGAGCCATAGGCCGGAAAATGCAACTTTAAGCTGTTTTTCGACTTATCACATTCATACCAATGATAATTGGTGAAATACGACGTTATCTGCGTGATAACAGTGTAATCCGGGTGTCCCGCTCGATGCGTGATACAGCATACCGCGCATTGCAGGTAAAAGAGGAATTCATGCGGAAACACCAGCGTGAACCTACCATTACAGAGATTGCAGAAGCACTGGAAATGAAAAAAGCAGAAGTTGTTTTTGCATTGGATGCGATCCTGGACCCGGTATCCCTGTTTGAACCGGTGTGGGGCGAAGAAGGTGACGCATTATGTGTTATGGATCAAGTAGGCGATCCAAAAAATACGGATGACCAGTGGTTGGAGCATATTGCAATTAAAGAGGCCATCAACGGGCTAAATGAACGGGAGCAGAAAATCGTGCGGATGCGTTTTTTTGAGGGCCGGACACAGATGGAAGTAGCGAAGGAAATCCATATTTCACAGGCGCAGGTTTCCCGCCTGGAAAAGGGTGCGCTGGAACGAATCCGTAAAAAAATTTAATGATAAAACAGCCGGGAGTAAAAGAAATTCCCGGCTGTTTTATACTGCTTATAACCTGATTAAAATAAGATATTGCACTCGATATTGATAAATGTATTTGACCGACCGGCCTGCCCTCCTTTTGGCAGGTCGGTCAGCACCGTATACAAAATTGTAAAAGCACCCAAATCCCCCGTCCCGCCCGCAGGCGAAGCGGAGATGCGTCAGCATCTCGGGGTCCGGGGTTACACCCCGGCAGGAGTCCAGAGGGCAGCGCCCTCTGGTGCTCGCCGCATAGGCGCGGGAGTCCAGAGGGCAGCGCCCTCTGGTGCTCGCCGCATAGGCGCAGGAGTCCAGAGGGCAGCGCCCTCTGGTGCCCGCCGCATAGGCGCAGGAGTCCAGAGGGCAGCGCCCTTTGGTGCCCGCCGTATAGGCGCAGGAGTCCAGAGGGCAGCGCCCTCTGGTGCCCGCCGCATAGGCGCGGGAGTCCGAGGGCAGCGCCCTCCGGCGTAACGACAGTTGAGCACCTACGGCCGCGGGTGGCCCGTCAGTGATTCGATCGTTTCCAGTAACTGCGACAAATCCATCGGTTTGAGCAAATGCTCGCTGATTCCGCTTTCCTGTGAACGCTTCCAGTCAATTTCCATTTCGTTCGCCGTCAGCGCGATGATTGGAAGCTGCACAGCCGCTCGGTTCGGCAGTGCCCGTATGCCAGCCGCTGTTTCATAACCGTCCATAATCGGCATCTGTAAATCCGTCAGTATCAGGTCATAGTCTCCCTCCGCAGCTGCCCGCAGCTTCTTTAACGCCGCCTGTCCGGTTTTTACAGCATCAATCCGGAAGCCCAGCTTCTCTAACAGCTCAACCTCAATTTCTCGGTTCAGATCATTGTCCTCAATCAGCAGAAGCCGCTGCGTCCCCTCTTCAGCCACCACATCCATCCGCCTGCGCTCCTGCTCCGGCTGGAGACGCAGCGTAAGCATAATCGTAAATGTGGTTCCCTGGCCAAGTACACTGTCTATCCTGATCGTTCCATGCATCATGTCAACAATGCTCTTTGCAATGGTTAATCCCAGGCCTATCCCATGCACGCCGCTTAACGTGGAGTTCTTTTCCCGGCTGAATGGCTCAAATACCTGCTTGATATATTCCTCACTCATGCCCGCACCCGTGTCCGATACCGTCAGGCAGTATTGTGCATACTCGTTTGAATGCGCTGGTTCCTCTGCAACTGCGATTGAAATTCGTCCGCCTGGGTTTGTATAAGTGACCGAATTGTTTACTAAATAAAGTATCAGCTGACGCAGCTTGTTGCGGTCTGCATAGACTGCACTGCGATGCAAAGCTCGGAAATCTAACGTGAATTCGATTGCCTTCTCTGCCGCCTGCGGCTGCAAAAAATCGTATACATCCTGCACCGTTTCTTTCAGGTTGCATTCGACCTCGTTTACATCATCGTCAGATAAAGAAGATGCCTCCAATACCTTTTCAATCATTTCCAGCAGCTGCCGGCTTGCGTGCTCCACCCGATCCAGATAATCCATCACCTCCGGGTCAGAGACACTCAGCTTTGCCAGTGAGGTAAACCCGAAAATTGCGTGCAATGGTGTGCGCATTTCATGCGACATATTCGATAAAAACGTAGTTTTGCTCACCGCTGCAAGGTTTGCTTTCGAGAGTGCTTCTGCCAGCAGCGCTTGCTGCTCAAGCTGTTGGCGGATTTCTTCATCTACCCGCCGGTAACCAAGCACCGCTTGAGATACCCGTCCTTTTTGCCCAACATTGACAATGCGCAGCTGGATAAATTGCGGTTCTTCGCCGAACAGCACTCGATAGTTGAAATAATACGTCCGGTTTTCTGTCAGTTTCCGGCGGATATATTCCGATGAAGTAGCCCTGATTACAATATCCCGATCTTCGGGGTGCACCCAGCGGAAAACATAATCTTTCGCATACTCCGTATAAGCCCGCGGCTCATGCGTGCCGTCAAATAATGGAGCAGTACGCACGCTCAGACGGAAGGGGGTAATCTGATTGCTGTCCAGATCCAGATAACAGATGGATTCATAACTGATGCTCAGACCATCAATGACCTCCAGCTGCCGGAGATATTGCTGGTTGATCAGAGTCCGTTCTTTGTCGTATGCCTCTGTCAGATTCCGCAGTGCCAGTTCCTTTTGACGAGATTCGTCTATCAGCTGATCCCGCTCGTTGATCAGCCGTTCGCGTTTCTCCGTTGCATCACTCAGGAATACATAAAAAATATCGCCAGCGGATTTACTATGCAGGAAATGCCCATAATCCTCAATCCAACGGATTTCGCCGTCTGTCCGGCGGATGCGGTATTCTACATAGGCGGAATCGTGCTGGCAGGATGCGGCCTGTGCACGGACGCTGTTCTCGACAGAATCGAGGTCATCCGGATAGACAAGCCCACGGAAAGAATTGCCGGTATGAGCCCGGAATTCTTCCATTGTATTACACCGGAAAATTCGCAGCAGGCTTTGGTTTGCGTAGATGATCTCTTCACCGCGGCTTGCGTAATATATTAAAAATCCGCCAGGCATTTCATCCATAAATCGGATAAAAACACTGTCCATACCGTAATTTTGATTGCTTTCAAGGATTGCGTTTTTTCGCGCGGCTTCGGTCTGCCCTTCTGCGGGCGGTGTGCAAAATGTTTGCAGCAGCTGTTCTATCAGGCAATTATCCTGTTTGCTCACGACGCCATCTCCTTTCCTACAAAAATATTATATCATATCAGAGGTAATTTGTCATTATTCCACGCAAATATTTTCCATTTTATATAATGGGCGGGAATATAACCTGCGCGCTGTGTACCGGAAAGTGCAGCGCCACTCGCGGCATCACTGCCGGTTAGTATAGTTTATGCAAGCATAAATCACACTTACAAAAACATTATTTCGAGAGTCAAATTGTTCACCTGTAAGAAAAACACGCTGGAAATCGAAAACACTCATTTTACATTGAGAAATTGTATGAAGCGGCCCACTATAAAAGCATTTGTTTTTGGGGACAAAGAAATTCATATATATAGAAAACGATGGTATCTTGCCAACGTTAAGTTAGACATGTTCATCTCTATTTTGTATGTAAATATAGCAAACTTAAAAAGTGTTCCGATTGAAATATTTGCAGAAATCTTAAATGTATTTATGATTGTAAGAAATATCCGGCAAAACTCTGACGTTTTCTATATAGTTGTCATTAAATCTTTTATAAAGTTGTTTTTCAAAAAGCGTCAGGCTTATCACCGTAATCCACGGAAACCAGAAACAGGCCTTGCGGCGGCAGGGTCGCACCGGCCTGCGTCCGGTCGCGGCTCTCCAGCACGGAAGCAAGGCTTTCCGGCGAACGCTTTCCCGCGCCGACTTCAAGCAGCGTGCCCGTGAGAATCCGCACCATATTTTGCAGGAACCCTGTCCCATACAGTTCAATCCGAACCTCATCCCCCATGCGGAGCACTTCAATACGGTGCAGTGTGCGCACGGTGGATTTCTTCATGCGGCGATTCCCACAGAATGCGCGGAAATCGTGCTTCCCTGTCAAATACGGCGCCCCCTCCCGCATCCGTTCCAGGGAAAGCGGCCCAGGATACTGAAACAGATATTTCCGCTCAAAGACCGATGGAACGGCACTATTCCAAATACGGTATCGGTAATGTTTTCCACACGCATTCAGTCGGGCATGAAAACGAATATCCACCTCTTCGCAGTTGGTTACAGCGATATCACCGGGCAGATATCGGGTCAGATAGGCTTGCACTTCAGCAGGCGTAAGCGCCGTATTCAGTTTCACATGGGCAACCTGTGCCAGCGCATGTACGCCTGCATCGGTGCGTCCTGCACCATGGATTTCCACAGCGTGCCCGACCATTTCAGACAGCACCCGCTCGATGCGGCCCTGAATCGTATGTTCGGTATTGCCCTGCCGCTGCCAGCCGTTATAACGGCTCCCGTCATAGGCCAGCGTCAACCGGAAATTCGTCATTCCAGCACCTCCATAAAGTTCACGAAAACTGTGACATATACAGGGAATAATAGAACCCCTTCTGCTGCATCAGTGAGGTGTGTGTGCCCTGCTCTGCAACCATCCCGTCACGAATCACTAAAATAACATCCGCATTTCGGATCGTCGAAAGACGGTGCGCAATCACAAAACAGGTTTTTTTCTGCATCAGCCGGTACATCGCCTGTTGAATCAGGCGCTCCGTGCGGGAATCCACATTGGAAGTTGCTTCATCTAAAATCAGCATCCTTGCATCTGCGAGCATAGCCCGTGCAATCGTAATGAGCTGCTTTTGCCCGCGTGAAATATTGACGCCGTCATCCGAAAGCACGGTATCATACCCCTGCGGCAAACGCTCGATAAAGTGATGGATCTTTGCTGCTTTTGCAGCTTTTATCACTTCCTCGCGGCCTGCACCATCCCGGCCGCAGGCGATATTTTCGAGCACCGTCCCCGAAAACAGCCAACTGTCCTGCAAGACCATTGTATACTGCCGCCGCAGGCTGTCCCGCGCAGCGTCACGGATTTCAGTCCCATCCACCCGGATTTCCCCCTTATCGGGATCATAGAAGCGCATCAAAAGGTTAATGATTGTGGTTTTCCCCGCACCGGTTGGGCCAACGACAGCGACCAGCGTACCGGGCCGCACCTCCAGGCAAAAGTCACGGAGCACCGGACGCGCCGGATCGTAACCGAAGCAGACCTCCCGGATAGCAACAGCACCTTTCGCCGCGCCAAGCTCCCGAGCGTCCGGGCGGTCGGGAATCTCTTCCTCCTCGTCAAGCAGTTCAAATATACGTTCGGCGGCGGCAAGTGCGGATTGAAGCTCTCCGATAAGATTTGCAAGCTCATTCACCGGTCCTGAGAAGCGCCGGGAATACAGCACAAAAGAAGAAATACCGCCCAGCGTAATGCCAGGAACCACAAACCCGCCCAGCGTTGTACCGCCCAACATATACAGCATTGCACCGAACATACAGACCATGGCAAGCCCGAAATCGTTAATAAAACGGACGCATGGGCCCATAGTAGACGACTGATATTCGGCCTTATAATAGCACTCCGCAGCCTCCTGGTTATGGCTGTCAAACCGGGAAAGCATAACATCCTCCCGGCTGTAGGCGGCAATGGTCTTTTGTCCGGAAAGCATTTCTTCTGAAAAACCGTTCAGCCGTCCGAGTGCGCGTGCGCGCTTTTGAAACAGCGGATGCAGCGTGCGTGCACGGTATCGGCTGAACAGGAAATTAACCGGCATTGTAACGGCGAACACCAACACAAGCAGCGGCGAAATAGAAAGCATCATTAACAGTGAGCCTGCAACGGTAATCATGCTGACTGCAATTTGGAGCGCATCGTTTGAAAGGGACTCTCCCAGCGCATCAACATCGTAAGAAAGGTGGGAAATGATATCACCGGTCTGTCGGCTGTCAAAATAGCGAACAGGCAGCCGGTGGAGCTTGGCGAAAGTCTCTTCACGCAGCCGCTGGGTCAGCCCGCGACTCAATCCGGCCATCAATACGCTGAGCAGGCAGGAAAAGGCTGCGTGTAGCAGGAAGCAAGCCAGCATCCAGCCGCAGAAAAAATACACTTTTGGAAAATCCACAGTTCCCGGCCCGGAAATGCAGTCGATTGCCGAGCCGGAAAGGCGGGGGCCTGCGAGCAAAAAGAGGTTTGCGGCTGCGGTGAGCAGCACACACGCAAAGATACGCCCGCGGTATAGCACAAGGAACCCCCACAACCGCCGCAGTACGGCGCGGGTCTGTCCGCCGCCCAGCCGGTCAAAGGAACGGCTGTCGGTCCGGTCATCGATCCGTTTCTTAAACAGCTCTGCCATATTGGCTCACTCCTTTCCCATGACATAGGTTTCCAGCTGCGTTTCTGCGATTTCATGATAAACGTCACATTCGGCCATCAGCTGCTCATGCGTTCCCTGTGCTGCAATGCGGCCCTCATCCAGAACGAGGATCAGGTCTGCGTGCATGATTGAACTGATCCGCTGTGCAGCAATGATAGTGGCAGCGCAGGCTTGTCCGCGCAGAGCCTGACGCAGTGCGGCGTCGGTGCGGTAATCGAGCGCAGAGGACGCGTCATCCAGCACAAGGATTTCGGGCGTTCCGGCGAGGGCGCGGGCAATCAGCAGACGTTGGCGCTGCCCACCGGAAAGGTTGACGCCCTTGGAGGAAATGGAATGCGCTAAGCCGTCCTCAAAAGCTGAAATGAATTCGGCTGCTTGTGCGGCCTCGGCGGCACGGCGGAGCGCATCTTCCGGAAGGTTCCTGCCAAAATCCAGATTTTCCAGCACCGTCCCGGAGTATAAGAAATCCTGCTGAAGCGCCGAACCAAACCGTTCTCGATAGTGTGGAATCTCGCGGATATCGCGGCCTTCCAGGCGAATAACACCGCTGCCGGGATCATAAAAACGCATAAGAAGGCTAAGCAGGGTACTCTTTCCGCTGCCGGTAGCGCCGATGATGCCGAGCGTTTGTCCGCATTGCAGCTGAAAGCTGATATTTTCGAGGTGATTTTTCCCGTCTTTATGGTAGGAAAATGAAACATTCTCAAAACTGAGATACCCCGAATCTTCTACAATTTCGCTGCTAGAACGGATTGGCAGCTCATCCGGCACGGCAAGGACTTCTGCAATACGTCCCGCCGATGCAACGCCTTTAGAGTAAAGGATAAACATCCGCGCGACTGAAAGCATTGCATTTGAAATGAGGGTAAAGTAAACGAGGAATGCGGTAATTGCGCCGGGTTCACTGATACCGGCGTGAACGCGGTGTGCACCGGTCAGGATAACCCCGGCAAGCCCCAAATTAAGGAAAAATGTAATCGCAGGATTTGCAGCCCCCATGACCGCAGCTGAGCGGAAAGCGGCGCCGGCAAGGTTCTGATTCACTTCTGCGAAGCGGGAAATCTCGTAGTCACGGCGGGAGAGTGCTTTAATCACGCGCACGCCCTGCGCATTTTCGCGGGCAACGCGCACCATACCGTCTGCGGCGCGCTGCTGAGCGGTATAGAGCGGCACGCCCAGGCGAGAAACGGCCCAGGCAACGGCCGCGACCAGTGGCATAACAGCGACCAGGACAAGGGTCAGGGCGGGTTCCAGCGTTGCGGAAACCAGAATACCGCCTATTAGCAGGACGGGCGCACGAACGCCGAGTTTCTGCATCCGGCCTATCATATGATGGACGTTATAGGTATCGCTGGTGAGACGGGATTCCAGCGAGGGGATGGTAAAGCGGTCAACTTGAGCGCCGGAAAGAAGCATTGTTTTTTCAAAGAGGTCGTGGCGCATTGCTTGAGCGGCATCGCGGGCGATGCTGGCGGCCAGGCGGTTCCCGATGACATTTCCGATCAGGCCGCCGCAGGCACACAGCATCATTGCAGCCCCCCACAGGGCAACGGGCGCGAGCTGTCCCAGTGGTGTCACATCATCGAGGATATGCGCAAGGATAAGCGGAAGGATCAGATCACAAAGTGTCCCGCAGACCTTAAAGGTAAGGCCGAAAGACATTTTCGCCCAAAAGGGTCGCAAATAATGTAGAATCAGCTTCAATAGAAGCCCCCCTCACGTCCAATTTCTTTCATTATACGGCGCTGGCATCCAGCTGTCAAGGCGTGCCTGCCCCTCGCCGGGGTGGCGTCCTCCGCGGACAGCGGCAGGGCTCCGCCCTGCACCCGCGCCTATGCGGCGGGCACCAGAGGGCGCTGCCCTCTGGTCTCCCGCTGGGGCTACGCCCCAGGCCCCGAGATGCTGCGCATCTCCCCTCGCCTGCGGGCGGGACGGGGGATTGGGTGTGTTCCTGCTCGTTTTGCTCTGCTGACCGGCCCGCCAAAAGGATTGCGGGCCGGTCGGCTTCATGCCTGCGTATTTTTTTGTATTGGTTATATTTTTTTCACTGTGGATATAAAAATGAGCGCCCGCTTCCGGGCAAACCGGAGCGGGCGCTCATAAGGTAAGAGAAAGAAACCGGCAATAGAATCAGGATCAGCCAATGCCGCCATAGATTGCGCCTGCAATCAAAGCAATCAGCGCAAGCGGAACATAAATGAACTTGCCAAGCGGATAGAACCACTCGCCAATCGTTTTTTCGGCACCCTCATTGACAGCAGACAATGCACTGTCCTTTTTGAGGATCCAGAAGAACATGATACCAGCGAGCATTGCCCCAAGAGGGCAGATGTAAATGGAAACAACATCCATCCACTGGGAGGTCCAAGGCTGAATCATAATGGACACGATGCAGCCGACAATGCCAATCGCCGTAACGGACGGAAGACGTCCAAGTTTAAACTTCTCCTGAAGGAAAGCAATCGGAGCCTCATAGAGATTGACAATCGAGCTGACACCTGCGAACATAACACAGATGAAGAAAATCATACCGACGATCCGTCCGCCAGGCATACCGTTAAATACGTTGACCAGATAGACGAACATCAGGCCGGGGCCGCCGCTGACATCATTGATGCCTTCGCCAAGCATGACCGCCATGGCCGGAATGATAACAAAAGCTGCAAGCAGTGCCGCCAGTGTATCAAACACCGCAACATTACGCGCCGAGCTGGGAATTGACTCTTTCTTACTCAAATAAGAGCCGTATATGACCGAGCCGTTACCCGCAACAGACAGGGAGAAGAACGCCTGCCCAAATGCATACACCCATACCTCTACGCTGGCAAGGCCTGCGGGATTGAGTGTGAAAATGTACTTGTAACCGGCAGAGGAACCGGGCAGTGAGAAAATATACACGCCAAGGCCGAGGAACAGGAAGAAGAGCACCGGCATCATGATTTTGTTTGCTTTTTCAATGCCGCCTGCAACGCCAAGCGCCATGATAATCAGCGAAACCACAAGTGCAATGATTTGCCACAGGCCGTTGCCAATGCCGAAAATACCGCCTTGCACCATTTGGGCAAGTGCTTCGCCAAGCGTTGCCGCTTCGGGTGCGGTTGCACCGAATGCGCCGCCGATTGCGGCCATATCAGTGCCCAGCGAATACAAACCGCCGGTAATGCCCATAAAGGTATACTTGAAAATCCAACCTAATACGACCGTGTAGCCGATTGCCAGCATCATTGAACCGATAATCGGGATTGCGCCAATCGCTTCACCCGTCTTGCGGTTACCGGTGCGCTCGTGCGTGCACATGCCGAATGCACCTACCGGACCCGCCGCTGCGCGGCGGCCCAGTGCAAACTCTTCGATCACACCGGAAGCACCAATTAAAATAACAAAAATAAAATAGGGCAGCAGGAAGGTCAAACCGCCGTATTTATGCACCATGATCGGGAACCGCCAGATATTGCCCATACCGACCGCAGAGCCGATACAGGCCAGAATAAAGCCCCATTTGCTTTGAAAGCCATCGCGGGCCTGTGCCGGATCGCTGCTGGCTTGTACTTTGCTGCTCATAAAGACACCCCTTTTACGAGAAGGACAAACAAGTCTGCCCACTTCCCGGGCAGCCTTATTATGGATGAAATGGTAAAAATTATAACCTTTTGAATAAAAAAGCGTCCGCAGAGCTTTTTAATTGTTCTGCGGACGCTGGTTTTGTCAGGCTGCTGCCCGGCACCCGTACACTTTCCTCGCGGCACGGGTCACGCTGAATTGATTACTTATTCGGATAGGTCTCCAGGAATGCATGGAAGTGACGCATCGGCAGATTCTTACCCGCTACGATACGGACATTCGGGATCTCCTCGCGATCCTCATACAATGCCTTAACCGCTGCAATAACATAATCCATATGCTCCTTGGAGAGCTGGCTGCGGTTGACCGCAAAACGGACAACGTTGCAAACCTCTGCCTGCTGCTCCGGGGTCTTGAGGTCATATTCCATCGAATAATCGCCCAGCTCGGAGGTACGGATGCCATAACGGCGGATCAGCTCAAGGCTAAAGCCCTGGCCTGCAAAGGTATCATGCCCGCGCTTGCCGTCAAAGAATTCATCCATATTGATGTATACGCCATGCCCGCCTGCGGGAAGCACAACACCCTTAACGCCAGCCTTATAGAAGCCCTGCGCCAGATATTCGCACTGCTTGATACGCTCATCCTGATAGAAGAAATTGCACTCCTCGTACATGCCGGCAGCCAGTGCCATAATGTCACGGCCAGACATGCCGCCGTAAGAATCGTTGCCGTAGCTCGAGATCTGCTTAACCTTCAGGCGGACGCCTACGTCCATCTTGATCGAGCCATCCTCGTTAAAGTCGGAGAACTTACGCCAGAAGCGGCCCTTGTCGCGGAATGCCAGCATACCGCCCATGTTAGCGTGACCGTTCTTCTTGGCAGACATGGTGAAACCGTCGCAGTAAGAGAACATTTCGGTTGCGATTTCAGCAATGGACTTATCGGCATAGCCTTCTTCGTTCATCTTGATGAAATAGCAGTTTTCTGCCCAGCGCGCTACGTCAAACATGAAGGGGATATCATACTTCTCCGCAACCTTTGCGGTCTCACGGATGGACTTCATGGAAACCGCCTGGCCGCAAACGGTATTGTTGGTGATCGTGGTATAAATGAGCGGTACATTTTCCGGGCCGACAGCTTCGATCAGCTCGACCAGCTTCTCATTATCCATATCGCCCTTGAAGGGGTTCTTTTCATATCTGCCGCCTTCGGGAACTTCCCACAGCAATTCCTTGTTATAGAGGTTACGCGGAACGCTGCCCAGCTGCTTGATGTTGCCCTCGGTGGTGTCAAAGTGTCCGTTGGACGGGAATGTAAAGACCTTACCCGGATGACGCTCAGCCATGATCTTCTTTACGATCTCAAACAGCACGGATTCCGCTGCACGGCCCTGCTGGATGATGAACGCATTCGGACGCTCCAGCTGTGCTGCGCCGCCGTTAAACAGGCCGCCCTCATATTCGCAGAGGTACAGCTCATCCATCATCTTGTCGATATCCTGGCAGTCAGTGCGAACCAGGTCGATGGACTTCTTCCAGTTCTTCTCGCCGCCGCGCTCGAAAATGTCGCGGAAGGTATCGAGCAGCACATAATAGCCCTTGTTGCGGCCATAGGCTTCGTCGCCCAAGAAGAGGGAAGACCACTGCACGTCAGTCATAGCAGTCGTGCCGGAATCCGACAGCATATCAACGGTCAGCATCCCTGCCGGGAATGCAAATTCATTATAATGGGTCGCTTTCAGTGCGCGTTCACGCTGCTCAACAGTGACATCCGGGATATTACGCTTGACGTAGGAATAAGAACGCGGGGTCTCAACATTCAGCGGATACTTGTTCATAATACTTTGTTCCTCCATTTTCTTTTCACATTTCTGTTGACTACGGATACCCCGGTCGCCTCCGGTCTGCGGAGGCTGGCGGACAGTATTATGGGTATTGCGTAAAGGTAGGATTACGACAGGACGGCAATCGCCTCAATCTCGACCAGCGCATCCTTCGGAAGCCTTGCGACCTCGACCGCAGAGCGTGCCGGACAGCCGCCCTCGCCAAAGAACTCGGCATAAACTCCGTTCATTGCGGCAAAGTTGTTCATGTCGCTGAGGAAGACCGTCGTTTTAATAATACGGTCCATCCCAATACCTGCCTCTGCAAGGATTGCCTTGACATTTTGCAGGGACTGGCGGGTCTGTGCCTCGATCCCCTCCGGGAATGCGCCTGTTGCCGGGTCAATCGGCAGCTGGCCGGAAGTAAATACCATTCCTTCGGTTTTGACTGCTTGCACGTAGGGGCCAATAGCGGCAGGTGCGTGCTCGGTACTGATGATTTGCTTCATCCGGTTTGCCTCCTTTTCTTGATGATATAAATTTATCATGTCAAGAATATTTTGTCAACCGATTTTTGGAAAACTTTCGTCATTTTGTACGATTGCATGATTTACTTCTATGGCCTTATTGCAACATTACCAATAGATTTCGCAGATGATACAATGCGAAGCCTTTTTTATTGTGAGAAATTATTCTACTGTTTTTTGGTGTAATTTTACAGTGGATCAGTAGGAATTTGTCCTGACGGTGCCAAAGGGCGGACACGCACCAGCGCAGGCGGCACAAAATATACTGGGAATGCAGGAGGTGCGAAATGAATGAAATAATCCTGATGGCGCTGCTCGCGACACTCGGCACATGGCTGATGACTGCGCTGGGCGCCGCAACCGTCGTTTTTTTCAAGTCCCCAAATCCAAAGGGGCTGAACCTGATGCTGGGGTTTGCCTCGGGGGTAATGATTGCAGCGAGCTTCTGGTCTCTGCTCCAGCCTGCAATCGAACGGGCAGAAGCCGCCGCCGGGCTGCCCGCCTATGTCGTCGCAACAGCCGGATTCCTATCGGGTGCGCTGTTTATGTGGGGCTCGGATAAAGTTGTCCGTCTGGCACGCGGGCGGGCGGACAGTACACAAGGGATGCCCAACGAACGAATCAACCGCATTATAATGCTGGTGCTCTCAATTACCCTGCACAACATACCGGAAGGATTGGCAGTCGGCGTTGCCTTCGGCGCGCTGAAAAGCCACGCGTACACAATGGAAGCACTGATGGGCGCGGTGACGATCGGCGTAGGCATTGGCCTGCAAAATTTCCCGGAGGGGGCGGCGGTCTCTATCCCGCTGCGCCGTGAAGGCTGTTCCCGCAGAAAAAGTTTTTTCCTCGGGCAGGCCTCGGGCATGGTGGAACCCATTGCCGGCGTGCTGGGAGCATGGCTGGTCGTTTATGTAGAAGCAATTCTGCCGTTTGCGTTATCCTTCGCCGCAGGCGCGATGATCCTTGTCGCCGTGCATGAGCTGATACCGGAATGCCAGCGTGAGCAGGAGCATCAGCCGTATTTTGCTACCATGGGGATCATTGCCGGGTTTGCCGTTATGATGCTGCTGGATGTTATGCTCGGATAGGCCGCAGTATGCCATCCGCAAAGGCTCCGCTGGCACAGCCGAACGCTGTGCAGCGGTTCAGCCTTCATTCGGAGGCTCATCATAAAGTAACTCGTTCGTCGTTATATGAAACAGCTCTGCCAACGCTTTCAGTTCAATATCCGTCACAAAACGCTGCCCCGATTCAATTTTTGAAATCGCATTTTTATCCAAATCCATCCCGGAAAGCTGCAAACGGTCTTCCAGCATACGCTGTGATACCTTTGGCTTCATACCTTTCCGCAGCTGTGCAATCCGGAGTCCACATAAGTTTCGTTTACCATTTTGACTTTTAAACATTTCATTCCTCTTTAACCTTTTTAATTTATCCCATGCTGGGCCATCCCAACAAAACGGTTATCGAACGTGAGTAGTATAATCCATTTTCGTCTTTAGGACAAGAATCAAAAGATTATACTATAAATGAGCAAATCTGAAAAAAGACGAAAAAGAAGGCATAGCCCCAAGT
>CAJUSB010000081.1 GCA_910589115.1 uncultured Clostridia bacterium
GTGAGAATAGAGTGATTTTTCAGTAGACCCTAATATACTTTCTTTCACTTAAATGTTTTATGTCCTCCGCAGACGGCGCCGGGGCCCTGCCCCTGGACCCCGCTCCTCGCCGGAGGGGCGTCCTGCGCGGACTGCGCCAGAGGGCTTTGCCCTCTGGACTCCCACGATTTTTTAGTAAAAAAATCGAGTAAAAACTTCATTTCGCCTGCGGGCGGGACGGGGGATTTACTACTTGATTTCATGCGATTTGATTCTTAACAATTTAAGAATTTTTATAATTGGACTGTAATCTGTCCCGGAAAACGGATGCTGATTTGTCCGCCCCATGCGCACATCAATGTACTTTGTGATGTCAGCGCCGGTTTCCCGCCTATCAAAACGGTCGGAGACGGATTCAGCCAACTCCCAGCCGGAACCGGCACGCAGGGCATTGGCGTTAGCACGCCAAGCGCCGCTGCTGTTGCCGCTGCTACTGTTGGATTCAATATGCTTTGACAGGTTCCAAACGATGGAATATTAACCAATGGTGCCATATCCGTCAATGTCCCTGCCGGAAAACCCATCGTAAAAACCCGGGGAACCGGCAATATATTCAGCGGTGCCGGTGTCATGCCAAATGGACACTGAAGCAGCGCCCCGGTACAGACTGCAAAGCTCATACCGACTCCTTTCTCGTGGTTGTAACAGTAATACTTCTGACTGGCGGTGTGTAAATCAGCCGGGTATCCGGCAAAATGACCGGTGCCAGCGTCAAATAAAGCGCTGGCTGGAACGGCTGACCAACCGCCTGCCAAAAAGTTTGCTTTTCCGAAAGGGTAAGCGGTTCAAAGGTAAGGTGCGCTTCTGTCTCCTGCGTCGGTATGGACAGCGGCCCCATACTGTGCACCGCGCGTGCCGCTGCATCCAACAGCAGCATTTCATCCGCAGGCTCCATACTGTGAAAGGGGGCTTTCCGATTGGAAAACAGCAGGAAATGAAGTGCTAACACGAGATCAGGCAGGCGGCGTGTACTTTCGTCCAGCCAAACCATTGCGGGAGAACCGTGTGTATGTATTGCTTCCAAATCGTAGAGGTTAACACCCAAACGGAAATCACTTTCCGCACCCGGATATGCAAGCTGCAATGCATCCTCCGCGTGCAGAACCGACGGGACAAGCTCCTGACGCAGCCGCTCCATAAGAAGCGCGGCTGCCTGGGTCAGGATTGGGCCGCTTCTGTCCTGACTGCGCTCTGATACCATAACGGCTGCTCCTTTCCCTCATAATAAACGGTTGTGGTACGGATACCGCCGCCCTCCGCCGTCACTTCCCCGACAGGGACAAACGGCCGCATCGTCTGCGGGCGGAATCGGATAACAAAGGTTCCGGTTTTCTCGGTCTGTATTCCTTCCAGTGCTTCCCCGCGCGCGCAGGCGCTGAACCATTCACGCCAGCCGGAGGCGTGCGTACCCGTCCGTCCGGCATTGGCCGGAGGCTGTACCGTTCCCGGAAGCGGCTCCCGGTAGGACAAAACTTCACAAATTACCAGGTCGCTATGCACCGTATCCGGGGAAAGGGTTTCCCCCTCCGGCGTTTCAGGCTGCGGCGGCATGGGACGCTCCTTCCCGCCGTCCTGCGCTATGACGGTTCCCGGAAACACTGCCGGAATCGCAGCGCTGTCCGATTCCGCCATATCTGTCTGCACTGGTGGGACAACGTCTGCCGCCTCTGCCGAAGCGGAACGAAAGGTAACAGGACAATCGGTAACGAAAATCAGTCCAAAAGTGGGATATACAAACCCGGTCTTTTCTTCACAGGAATAAAGCTGCCAGTGCTCAGAAAAGGCTGACTCCACCTCTGCAATCGAGAGACCAAGGAATGCATCCGCCCGGGGCTTTGCATCATAAACCTGTCCGGTATACAGCACCTGCCCGCTGGGATGAAACACCTGACCAAAACCGACCGCCAGCCCATCCCGAAATGCACCGCTGTAAATAGGTGCGCCGTTTTGGAACAGTACGCCCTGCCCGTGATACACGCCACGCCGGAACGCACCCTCATACTGTATACTGCCGTCAGCTGCATATACAGTCCCCTGTCCGTCCAGCAGCCCGTCCGTAAAGCTCCCTTCCCGCAGAAGCCGCCCATCCGGACGGTATTCCTTCCCGCTGCCGGAAAGCAAACCTGTGAAAAAGTACCTTCCCGCAGCAGAACCGTACCATTCTCCGCAAGCTCCCGGCCTTTGCCGTTCAGGCTGCCGCCGGAAAACGTCCCCTCACTGACCAGTCCGTCCGAGGGCCTTGTCCGTCTGCCCTGCCCCTCATACTGTCCAGCCAGAAAACCGCCCTGATAAATCAGGCTTCCATCCTGATAAAGACAACCGTCCGGCCCCTCATAAAGCCCATCGGACAACGGCCCTTCATAAACCAGCATTCCCTGGCGGTCAAATATATAGAAAACGATGGTATCTTGCCAACGTTAAGTTAGATATGTTCATCTCTATTTTGTATGTAAATATAGCAAACTTAAAAAGTGTTCCGATTGAAATATTTGCAGAAATCTTAAATGTATTTATGATTGTAAGAAATATCCGGCAAAACTCTGACGTTTTCTATATACCTGTCCTTTTCCGGTATATGCGCCCTGCGTGACCCACCCTCGATAACGCACCGTGCCGCTGCTGTCCAGAATACGCACCATGCCGGAAAATGATTCCAGCGCTGGGTTGTCCCAGCGGTAGGCCGGAGGCTCCCCCGTATCCGGACGCAGCAGCCCGGACGGCAGTCCGAAAATCCCCAATACTGCCAATGCTCCTGCAATCAGAAGCGCATAAAACCAACTTTTCCGAATAGAAAAATACGATATGATAATAGTCCTTTCGCGAAACCTTCGGGTCAGCCATCTCCGTCCCTCCAGTCATAAAGCAATCCGGTATCCGGCTGACTTACGCCGCCGCGCAGCGCTTCACAGCGCAGAAGATACCACCGGGCAGCAAGATCCAGCGGAGCGATCCGGAGCACACGCGCGAACCGGAGCAGCGCCCCCACAAAATCACAGGCAAAAAAGTGCTCCATCGCGCTCTCCCAATACGGCGCTGCATCCCGCCACTGCCCCCGCCAATCCGCGGGCCGGTATGAGGGGTCTTCATAATAAATAGAATCCCGATCCCGGCCCAACAGCCGCAGGCCATTGGCCGGACGGTTATGCACCAGAACCACACCAAACGAACGCAGCCGCGCCATTACCGCCAGCCGCCGGGCAAGGCCGGATGAAAACACAAGCGGAAGCAGCTGTTCCTCCGAACCAAACACACCGACTGTGACCTGTTCATGAATCACCGCTGTCAGGGCCGCATACTGCCCTGCGCCTGCCGCACACTTCTGTGCGCAGCAAACAGCCTGTTCAGCGTGCCGGAATACGGCGGTAAGCGCCCCTGTGCTTTCATCATATGCTGTGAAAAGTCCGCCTCCGGGTCCTGCCTGCCAAACAGCAGATGCGGCAAACGCCTGTAATGCCTCCCCATCCCGCGGAAGCCCCGCCGGAAGCAGCAAAAGCAGTGCACCGTCAATCGCCGAGCAGTCGCCGGGAGAAAGCTCCAACACATCCCGCCGGTGCAGCAGCTCCAACAAACGCTGTGGAACCAGCCGTGCATATGCGCCGTTGATATGGGAAAGCACATCAAACTGCCTGCGCGTCTCCATAGAAAGCTGATTAAATACCCGTCCAATCTCATAAAGCTCGGTGCGGGGCATATCATCCAGTACAACCTGATTACCGCCCCCCCTCGCATAAAAGACCTCCAGCCCTTGCCGCAGTGAATCCAGCGGCCACAGCAGCCGCCGCGTCAGCAGTACGAGCGCTCCCATCAGCGCCAGCCCAAAGGCCAGGACCGGCAGCACCCGAAGCAGGAACTTCCACTGTTCAGCCTCCAAACCCTGCATACACCGGGAAAACGCAATGCATCCGGCCATACCGCACATGGAGAACGGCTCCACATAAAGGACCTCGCTGTGTGTGCCCGAACGAACCGTATACAGCCCGGATACTCCATTTTCCAGACAAGCGGACACCGCAGCTGCATACGCCTGCGGCTTGACATCCCCCGCCAGATAACCAAACGGTATCATTTCATCATAGCCGACCACTGTGCCATATGCCGTTCGCCAAAATACACTGATTTCATAATCCCCGCCATCCGGTGCGATAATCACCAATGGGACGACTTCTTCCAGCTCCGCCGGGTCTGTTTCGCCGGCCGCCGGATACATCGCTTCCAACGTTCCTGCCAGACTGTCCCCCATCAGGCTAAGGGTTTGCAGCATGTTTTCATGCAGAGACGCCCGATATACCGGATACTGCACCGCCGTCAGCACTCCCATTAGTACAAGACAAATCAGCAATTCACCGGCACACAGCCGAACCGCCAGACGGTGCGAACAGAATACCGCAGTCACCAGCACCGCCAACAGCCGGAACACCATCCAACATATCACGGCAAGCCGCCAGCCATGCGCCCACAGGAGCGGCACGCGAAGCCCTTCGAGCCGGTCAAAGCAAAAAGCCCTGCCTGCTGCTATGCTTCCGTCCGGCGTTCTTAAAAGCCCGACAATGTGGACCCTTCCGTCTGCGGCGGATGCCGCTGCAAGCCGTCCCATCTGCTGGTAGGGATAGCCGCTGTTTCCGACTTCTTCCGTCCCCGAACAGTATAGCCGCGCCGCGCCATCCGGCTGCACCTCAAAAACACTGCCGCTGATACTGTCCGAAATAAAACATCTTTCCCCACTAAAACAAATATCCTGCGGCGTTTCTGCCAGTCCGCGCAGTAAATCATCCCGCCGCCTGCCGCCGATCATCTGTCCAACCTGCAAATCCTGCCCGATCCAGACAAAATCCCCATTCGCCGCAGGCTGAATCCTGTAAACCTGTTCGCCTGCAAGAATGCGCTGCGGCTTTGTAACTCCGCCGGACGGCGTACAGGTCATCTGCCATGCCTGACCCAGTTCATCAATCCCCGTCAAGTACAGTGCAGCCGTATCTTCCGAAAACGCAATCCCACTCCATATAACCTCGGTTTCCGTCTGCGGGAAATGCTCCAAAATGACTTTCTCTTTCAGCATACCATCCCGGCGCGGAAAAGAAACCAGTGACTGATGAAGTATTCCATCCTCTTCCGTATCCAGCACCGCAAAAACCAGCCCCCCCCCCCCGGAACAGCCGCACGAAATGCTTGATTCCCGGCAAGCAGGACGCAGCTATGCATCTTTCCCGCTGTATCCGTTTCAACCAAATAGCTGCTCCGGCGTGAGGCTCCCGCTACAAATAACCGGTCCCCCTCCGCACAAAGCATGTCAGCCTGGCTGATTAAAGATGGCATCCAATCCTTTGCGCGTATGGCTGTAATTCCCAGCCCCAGCGTAAAAGTGCTCAATAAAAACATGGCTTCAAATAATAACCTCTTCAGAAACCACCGTTTTTTAACCATAATACCATCCCCTGTCATATTCCAGATAAAACACATGCAGCCGGAAACACCAATCCCCCGTCCCGCCCGCAGGCGTGATGGAGTTTTTACTCGATTTTCTTACAAAAAATCGTGGGAGTCCAGAGGGCTCTGCCCTTTGGCCGGGGCCCAGGGGCAGAGCCCCGGCGCCGTCTGCGGAGGACATCCCCGCCCGGGTCAGTTGAGTGTTTGTCCGCCGATGGGGGACATCCTGGGCCACCGATTTCGATGGTCTTGAAGGTGGAGGCGGTATGCCGAAATAAGCGATAACAGCGCCGCTACCGCCAAAACAACCGCAAGCATCCGTGCTGCCGGACGCATCAGCCTGCAAAACCAAGCTTTCCACCGCCGAATACAGTCCCGAATTGCCTCCGACGGCTGTCGGAATCCGCCCGGTATCACCGATAAATCCCGCTGAAGCTGCCAGAACCGACAGTAACCAGCACCCTCCATACGAGAACAAAATAAACAAAGCTCCGGCGGAAAATGCTGCGCCTCCCAACGGGTCAGCCCCTGCGTCAATAGCCGCCGGAACACCTGCGCCAGGGCAGCCGCTGCCTCGTCTTCTGATGCACCATACGCCCAGCGGGAACAGTCCGGCAAATACTGTAAACCGGCTCCCTCTCCCGTGAATATCAGGTTTTCCACACATACAGCCAGTGTCAGAATGCAAGCCGGAACCCTATCCGATAAACACTGCCCCAAAATCGAAAGACAGGCATCCCGCCGGTGCGCTAAATCGGGCCGCGCCGACAGCCACACCGCAAAAGGCTCCCCTTCTCGCCAGGGCGGAAGCAGCTCCAAAACCTGCTCCTCCACCCGCAGCGGAATGCCCGGCCATCCGACGGACAACAGCTCCCGATGGTATTCCACCTGACCCAGGCATATCCGGATCACCCGCAGGCCGCCTTCATAAACATAAATCTCTGAACATCCCTCCGGCCCGTCAAACGCACGAACAAGGACAGATAAACCATCAAACGCCCCCATTTACCGCCTCCTTCACAAGTACAAAAGCGTGCGCTGACTGTTCCGGTGCACCGCATACCTGCGCCTGCACCTGATAAAGCCCGATTTGATCCGGCGCTGTATAAATCCCGTCACGGGTAATGCTGCCGCCGTACCGGTCAATGACGGAGAATTTGCAGGGAACACTTTCCCCGCCTTCAAAAACAGCCGAAAAACCAATCGTTTCCCCAGGCCGGATGATCACAACATCGGGGTTCAGGCGAACCAGCCGCCCTACTTTTCCCGAGGGCGCGGGCGGCGCTTCTTCCTCCGTGCGCCACACAAACCAGCGTAAACGCAGCATAGAGCGCTGCGGCTCTCCGCACAGCCGGACGGCAAGCTCAAATGTACCCTTCTCCGGGAATACCCGCGCAGCACAGTTACAACATACATTCCCGGCATCCTCAAACAGGGATGCATCTCCCAAAAACAAACTGGTTCGGCGTTCGCTGTATCCAGGCCCGGGCTGGACATCCTCCAACCCAAAATCAAGGAAAACGGTCCCGGGGCTCAGGCCGTGCGCAATCTCTCCGGTGCGCAGTACATCCCCTTTCCGCGCGTGAAGCCCCAGGTTTAACTGTGCCACACCTGTTGCCGAACATGCAGGCCTGCGCGGTTCCGGGGCCGGAGGAACCGGTGCAGGCGGTGAGGGGGGCGCAGGCGGCAAAGGTTGGGTGTGGGTTTCGGTTTCTGGAAAACACGCAAGGCAGCCGCGCAAATGCTCCTGTAAATAGGGCAGCGGAATCCGCGCATCCCCGCCAATCGGAAAAATCTCTTCCAGCAGGCATTGTTCGCCGCTTTTAATGAACCTCACACCGGCAAGCGGAATCCCATCCGCCGCAGGCACCCAAAGCTCCTGCGGCGAAAGTCCTGTTATCTGTTCTGCAAGTGTCTGCGCAGGTTCTCCCCGCACAACTGGCACCTCAAGCCGGACATTCTCCCGCAGGGCACAGGAAACGCCTCGTTTTTCCAACCGGAAACCGTTATTATCCAGAGCAAACACCGCTGCCTGCCCGGCAGAAATCGGGAACAGGGGCACATGTACGACCGTCTCTCCGGGCGCAATCTGGAACTGCTGCTGCATATGGACCGGGGTTCCATCGGACGTTCCTGCAAAGCCGCTGACATGCGGCGCATATGTCAGCCCTGCATCCATCGGCGCGGCGGCGCTGCTTTCAAGAATCAAGAGGATATCGGTTTGCCGTCCAGCAGAGAGCACACGGGGCAGCCGCTGTGTTACCCGCAGCTCCTAGTCCTCGAACAGCAGCCCTCCCCGACAGCGTCCGGTTTTCAGCAGTGGAATCCCGATTCGGCTGAAAAAACAGACAGAAGCGGAAACAGGCCTTTCTTTTGATGATGTCCGCGTGCACTACAATTCAGGACGGCCAAGGCAGATAGAAGCGCTGGCCTATACGCAGGGAAGCCAGGTATACCTTGGCCCCGGTCAGGCGCACCTCCTCCCCCATGAGCTCGGCCATGTCATCCAGCAGAAAACAGGCCGGATAAAGCCGGATTCTACAATTAACGGCCTGCCGGTCAATACCGACCCACGACTTGAACAACAAGCTGACAGCTTGTCCCTGCTCCATCGCCCGGCGCAGCAGCAAAGCATATCCTCCCCGGTTGTACAGAGATATTCCAATTCTGCTTATCCGCAAAACACCAATGCAGTCTATAACTTTGGCTTTCACCGTGATATCTACTATATTTTGAAAGAAGATGCACCCCCTCCCCCGCTGCGCTCAAGAGCGTCCGCTCCTCCGGCACGGCGTCACACGGGCGGGCCTTCACCCGTTAGCTGCTTCAATGATACGGGTTCCCCATTAAGAAAAGAGTTTACGAGACGTTTTGCAACAGGTATTGAACGAAACCGCCTGCCCTTTAATGAGCGGGATATCGACAGCACAAGTTTTTCTTCGCTCATTTCCAGGCCGAACTCTGATCAAAAATTAGTCTTTACATTTTTGATAAACAGGCCGGATTATTCAGAGATTATAAATGCATTTGAACCTGTCTGGATCGGAATCCCAGACTATGCGACAGGCGATCAGTTTACACTGGCCGCAATGCTGCTGCACCGTCCAAGTACACGTGTTCTTGTTACCGGATATTCTGGACCATGGAACAAGTGTCAAATGCTGCAAACATTTGAACAGACATTAAATATACAGGGACAAGTTTCCGGCGGTTTCTGGCGCTTGGGCGACCCCAACAATCCCCGGGTCGTTTTCAAACCATCCAACAAAAGATACCACACCTCTCATCCTATAAAAACCCCAAGCTATGCAACGCAGACGGTCGGCCAAAATTACAACAGCGAGTGGAAAACAAACCTCCGAACAGCCTGGGAACTCCCCACTGCTGTACATAGGCAGGATACAGCAGTGTCAAATGCGCTTAACAGCTGGATTACAAAAATAAACCCTAAACTTGGGGAACTGCTTCCAAATCTTCACAAACACAATATAATCGTTCTTTGGCTTCGCCACAGTGGTGCAAATGGCGGTGCACATCTGGAACATGATACAGGAACCACCGCCACGCTGACACTGATAGAAATGCTGTTATTACGAGATCCCTCCAATCTGATTATCCTTGCCGGTGACAGGAAGGGTAAGCAGATATCAAAAATTATCATCAGCCCATAGGCCGAACGGATATTTGATTTTACAGAATTTTGGAAAAATGCAGACGCTGATCCCACCGGCTGGGGCGGCAATACCCGAATGGGCCAATCCCGGTTTTATGACTGCCTGAATGCAACAGCCCATTCCCTGCGGCATATCGGTTCGCGCAGCGGCAACCTGGAACTGATGGCGCTGATTGGTCATAATGTTGACTATATTGAGGAAGAAAACAGCTTCGGCGGTGAACGGATGGTTCCATTTAACCAATCAACTGAACTCCATTACAAAAGAATCATCACCAGCCGCCCGCTGACTTTCAAGGGCACACTGACACGTATTGTGAATTACCTCCTGTCAAGAAACGAAAAATTGTGGCAGCTCTTTACGCATTCATTCGATTTCATAGGAAAAGATGATGTAATGGAGATCGGCAAAACGATGTCAGTCATTGCCGCTTCACCATCTAACCTCTTTTTTGAAAATAAAAAACTGGATAATATCCCTAAACCATTCCAGAAGCAAATTAACTGTTTTTACGATCTGCTCTTGAAGCGTGTGCTGAATTTCTTTACCAAAAAAGAGCAGCTGGACGTAATTGGCTTTTTTGATGAGCCTAATTTGCTTAGTGAACTTCTTCTGCTCGACCAATTTGGTGTGCTGGACGCAGACGCTCCCCCTCAATATTTGTCTTTGAATCAGTATGCAGTAAACCCATACCAAATGAACATATTATATCCCCTGATTGCCAAACTCTCTAAAACGCTGACCCACCAGGCCCTCAATACCACAGGCCTCAGCCCGGATATCCGCAGGCGCTACAGCGGCTTCGCCCCTGGCGATATCAATGCGCTTTTACAATCCCCCTACAGCAAAACCTGCCGGGAATATTGTGACAATTTCCGCGAAAGCACTTGCCTTTCGTGCAAAAATGTGTTATGATAAAAAAAACATGATTATTCTTCTTTTCCGCAAGGCAAAAGATCAGACGCAGAAAAAACCAGGGAGGAAACCTAAACTATGACGACAATCCAGACCGTGCTTGCCGTAGTCATGATTCTCGCAAGCATTTTCCTGACTTTCACCATCCTCATGCAGAGCGGTTCCCGTCAGGGCATGAGCGGCACCATCTCCGGCGGCGCAGAAACCTTTTTCGGTTCCGGCAAGGCCAAGGGCATGGATGCAATGCTCAATAAGCTGACTATCGTAGTTGCCGCAGTTTTCATTGCACTGGCGATTGTACTGAATATTCTGCAGTAAAATGTGGAAACAGCTGCAAATCGGCACGCTGATCTTATTCGTCCTCTTCGCAGTGCTGACAGTATTCTGCCAGGTGCGCTGCGGTATGCTGGGCGGACAGATTGCGCGCGGCGAAGCATCCCCGGAGGCGCTGGAACAAATGCAGGCCCAAGCGAAAAAAGCAGCGTTCGGCGCACTTGCCAGCCTGCTCGCGTGTATGCTCTGCGGCGCACTGGGAATGCAGTAAAGCGGGCGTCCCTCCCATTGCTAAGGGGCGCTTTTGCATATCACAAGGCAAGAACCAATCCTAAACTTCCCGCAGGAATGTCACCAGATGCCGGTGACATTTGCCGCATCAGGCCACTCTAACTGCCATTCTTTTGGGCAAAATGCCGAAACCGCTTCGCAGGTTTTGCACATCCCGCTAAAAAAAGTTGTTTGTCACTATCCTCTGATGCCAGCCGCCGAAAAGGTATGGCTTGCAGCAAGCTGTTTGAGGATGTAAAATATAGACAACGAAACGAAAACATGGCCCCGCAATCCGGGCCGGACGGACAGAGGTTCCCCCAACGCACTGCCGTCCGTGCCGGTGCATCCGGCGGCACATACCGCAAATGTGCTGCGCATGGTCAATATTTCCACTGTCATTTTCCCGGAATGCGGGAAAACTGAACCGTATGGATCACGACATGCGCCGTATCTTTCCGGCAGCGTCCCGCCGCGTTCGGAAACGCGTGCCATGTGGGTAGTAAGGAGTGCAGAATTTATGAAAAACACATTATCCCGCTTCGGCAAATTCCTGAGCGGCATGGTAATGCCCAATATTGGCGCATTCATTGCGTGGGGCCTTATCACTGCGCTGTTCATCGAAAAAGGCTGGTTCCCGAATGCACAGCTTGCGTCCATTCAGCCCTACATGCTGTCTTACCTGCTCCCGGTTCTGATTGCAGCACAGGGCGGCAAGATGGTCGGCGGCGATCGCGGCCGGGTCATGGGTGCGATTGCAGTAATGGGCTGCATTGCCGGTGTCGGCGGCGTAGATGGTCAGCCGATGCTGATGGGCGCAATGGTGATGGGTCCGCTTGCCGGTTGGTTCATCAAAAAACTGGATGAAGCACTGGACGGCCGTATGCCGGTCGGCTTTGAAATGCTGATCAACAACTTCTCCATTGGCATTTTCGGAATGCTGCTTGCCATTTTCGGCTATTATGCAATCGGCCCTGTAATGTCCGGTATTCTGGCGATCCTCTCCGCAGGTGTAGACTTCCTGATCGCTCACAGCCTGCTGCCGCTTGTCTCGGTCTTCCTGGAGCCTGCAAAGGTTCTGTTCCTTAATAATGCAATCAATCACGGCGTGTTTACGCCAATCGGCGCAGAACAGGTTCAGATGCTCGGCAAATCCATCATGTATATGTTGGAAACCAACCCGGGCCCCGGCCTCGGCGTCCTTCTTGCTTATTGGTTTTTCAGCAAGGATGTTACCACCCGGCAGTCGGCTCCCGGCGCAGTCGTTATTCATCTGTTCGGCGGTATCCATGAAATCTATTTCCCCTATATTCTGATGAACCCTGCCGTTATTTTGGCTCCAATCGTTGGTAATGCTGCTGCAATCCTGTTTTTCAGCATCATGGGCGCCGGTCTGAACGGCCCCGCAGCGCCTGGTTCCATCATTGCTTTTATGATGATGACCCCCCGCGATTCTATGATTACCTCACTGCTTGGCATTATTATTGCGGCAGGCGTTTCCTTCCTTATTGCTTCCCCGATTGTAAAAATGAGCGGCGCAAAAAATCTGGATGAAGCAACCAGTCAAATGCAGTCCATGAAGGCGGAAGCCAAAGGCATGGCCGTTTCGGGCGCAGCCCCTGCTGTCAGCGGTGCGGCTGTCAAAAAAGTCGTTTTCTCCTGTGACGCAGGTATGGGGTCCAGTGCAATGGGCGCAACCAAATTCCGTAACCGTATCAAGGCTGCACGCCCTGACCTGACGGTTACCAATTCCAGTGTTGACAATATCCCTGCGGATGCTGACGTTGTTGTCTGCCAACGTGTACTGGCTGAACGTGCCCGTACCTGCGCACCCCAGGTGACGCTGGTGACAATTGACAATTTCCTTGCAGATCCCAACCTTGACCATCTCTATGAATCCCTTGCAAATGGCAATTCCTCGGCTGCTGCCCCGGCCGCTGCGACTGCCTCCGCGAAGCCGGCTGCCAGCGCCATGAATGGCGTACTGCTCCGCGAAGGCATCCAGACCGGCCTGAAATCGGTCAGCAAGGAAGAGGCGATCCGTGCCGCAGGCGCACTGCTTGCCAAGCTTGGTTATGTCGGAGCTGACTATGCGGATGCAATGGTCGAGCGTGAAAATCTCACAACCACCTATATGGGGATGGGCGTAGCCATTCCGCACGGCACGAGCCAGAAGAAAGAAACGGTTAAAAAATCAGGTGTTGTCATGTTGCAATACCCGGACGGCGTAGACTTTGGTGAAGAAAAGGCGTATTTGGTCTTTGGCATTGCAGGCGTAGGTGACGAACATCTGGAGCTGCTGGGCAACATCTGCAATATGCTGGAGGATGAAGAAGCGCTTGAAAAGATGAAGACCAGCTCAGATATTGATTTCCTGATGAGCCAACTCTCGTAAAAACTGGATTTCCGCACTGCCGGTATGTCGAATATCGGACGTACCGGCAGGCCCCCGCGAGCCGGAGGCGTACGGATCTCCGGCAAATATAAAAAACAAATTTTGGAGGTATTCTCATGAAGACAATCACAGTAACGATCCATGACAAGGAGGGCCTGCACGCACGTCCTGCTGGAATTCTGAACAAGGCGGCTAAGGGCTTTACATGCTCCACGAAAATGGCGAAGGACGGCCAGGAGGCTGATATTAAGCGCATTTTCGCAATTATGGGCCTGAAAATCAAGTGTGGTGACGTTCTGACGATCACCTGCGACGGTGAAGACGAAGATGCAGCGATTGCGGCAATCGAAGAAGTTTTCCAGACGCTTTAAGCAAGCGATCCATTTCCCTCTATAAAAGAGCCGTCTCCGTATCCTTTTACAGGCTGCGGAGGCGGTTCCTTTTGGGTGATATCATATTATCGTTGATGGTTCAAATCTCCTTCTGAAGAAAGATATACTAATGAAAGTACCAGTAATCGCCAAAATGAGGTTATAAAAAATAGTAGAATAATCTGCTCACCACGTCGTAAAAAATGAATACCAGAAACGCCGCAAAGCCGCATAAACACTATGTTTTTGCGGCTTTGCCCGTTCCTGTGGCTGCGGTAAAAAAATCTGTTTTGACGCCCATTTGACGCCCTAACTCGACGGACAGATATAAGCCGCCATAAGAAGCAGTAAAAAGATATGTCTGTCAAAGCTCTAAGCTTCTTTCTGAACTTTGGGTATAAGGGTATAATAATTAAGCCGTCAGATAAGCGTTCTGGCGGCTTAACTTATATCAGATCCATAAGGATAAAATCTTCGGTATTGAGCAGAAAAGTGAGCTTACACTTTTGGGTCAGGTTGACAATCTTAGACCTACCATATACCATGCGCTTGATGAGCTTAAATTTGTTGTTGTTCCCTTCGACAAACCCAGAATTCACGTCCATGGAAATCGCATTCCTGACCGAAGCGATATCCTTCTTTAAACTATTACAGAAAGATGATAGTTCCGAATCATCATATTTCTCGATATATCTATCTATTTTCCCAGGTTCGTCACCCATCAGTATCTCGTGAAACTCATGGAATGCATCTGCAACCCATGTGATCGTTGGGAACTTCTTCTGAATGATATCCAGATTTTCAGAAATGACCTTGTCCTTTTCTTTCTTTGGATCGTTTGTCAGGATGTGTTTTAATAATTCATTCCGCCTGATGACAATTACATCATCAGGATATCTTTGATCCATGAGCCTCATGCCATACATTCTTTTTCGATCCGGAAAGTTTTCCTTACTATATAGAAAACGTCAGAGTTTTGCCGGATATTTCTTACAATCATAAATACATTTAAGATTTCTGCAAATATTTCAATCGGAACACTTTTTAAGTTTGCTATATTTACATACAAAATAGAGATGAACATATCTAACTTAACGTTGGCAAGATACCATCGTTTTCTATATAATGGCTTGAATGTAATCACACAAATTACTACGCGAATTCGACACCCCGGATTTCCGGAGATATTGGTATATGATTTCGTCATCGTATCTATCCGCTATCATTTTATATATGATATTTACGAAATCGTTCCCGGCACGTTTCCTGGTTTTATAGCTCTTGGGCGCATCCATCCCGTTGATCTCCTCATCTGTCATGGAAATATATTTTTTCAATGTAAGCATTGCAATGCCATACTTCCGGCACATCAGGCTGATCTTTTTTTTTGGCAGGCCATCCCAAAACAGCTGGATATCACGTATCAATTGCTGTTTTTTTCCTGTTATGGGCATTCTTTTTATACTGCTTGCTGTTGAGGTTCCGCTTCTTGCTCTAGAATGCAATTTCAGTTCCATCTTCATCAACCGGCGGCGAATGTAGTGGTCAAGCTTTTTTGCAACACTTGTGGCTAAAAAAAGATTGGATTGCTGAATGGAGGATATCGGAGCTGTAGTCTTTTGTCAATG
>CAJUSB010000082.1 GCA_910589115.1 uncultured Clostridia bacterium
CGCACGGTGGTGTGAGAGGTCGGCAGGCGAACTAATCACCTGCCTCCTACTCGATATGGCGCGCCCGGCGAGTACGCTGCTGTACGAATGAAATCAAAAAAGCGGGGCAGCCTCTATCATGATTTTCAAATCATGATAGAGGCTGCCCATTTTCTGCCGTGTTATACTCATATGCGGAAAGACCTGCCGTGGCCGCCCCTTCGGCCCGCCGTTCTTTTGGCAGGCCGAAGCAGCACAGATGAACGGGCATACCCGCCCCCGTCCGCAGACGATGGAAGGGAGTCCAGAGGGACGCGTCCCTCTGGCGCCGTCTGCGTAAGACCGCCCGCCGCGCAGGCGGATCAAACGGCTACCTCCAGCGCTCACAAGTATATGAAAGCTCCGCCATGGACGGCATTTTGTTTCAGAACCCCTCCAACAGATCACCGCCCTGCCTTGAAAGGGCATTATCCGAGGATTCCAAGGTAAATATGGAGACCAATTCCTTCATGGTCTGCGCCTGTGCGGAGAGCTCTTCGCTGGCAGCGGCAGACTCTTCAGAGGTCGCGGAGTTTGTCTGCACGACACTGGAAATCTGGTCGATTGCTACCGTGATTTGAGATACGGAATTCGACTGTTCCTCGGTTGCGCCGGAGATCAGCGTTACGACATCCAGAACCTTTTTCGCGCTTTCCACAACGGCCTGAAGCGACTGGCCGGTAGCCTGAGACAGGCTGGCGCCTTCGCTGACTGCGGCAATCGTGTCTTCGATCAGCACTGCGGTACTCTTGGATGCTTCGGCCGATTTCCCGGCGAGGTTACGCACTTCATCCGCGACTACAGCGAAACCTTTACCGGCTGCACCAGCGCGGGCGGCCTCTACAGCAGCATTCAGGGCCAGGATATTCGTCTGGAATGCGATATCTTCAATGGATTTAATGACCTTGCTGATTTCCTGGGATTTGGCTTCGATATTAGACATCGCACGCATGAGCTGCTTCATATGCTGGGAACAAATCTGAATCTGTTCATGTGACAATGTATTTTCGTCTTTTGCAGTTTTTGCATGTTGTGCGGTTGCATCCACCTGGCGGCTGACATCATTGATGGTCGCTGCAAGCTCCTGTACAGAGGATGCCTGTTCGGTTGCGCCCTGGGCCAGCGCCTGTGCGCCGCTGGATACCTGATCGCTGCCTGAACCGACCTGATCGGCGGCAATCACGATATTGCTCATTGTGTTATTCAGGTCGTTGCGCATTTTGTTGATTGCCGTGAGAATGGGTTCCAGCTCACCCTTGTAGTTTTCCTCTGCCTGCGTGTGTACGGTAAGGTTTCCGCTGGCCATTTCGTGAAGCATACGGCCGGTATCGCGAATTACAATTTTCAGGTTATTGATCGTAGATTGCATAGAGTCAGACAGCCTCCCCAGCTCATCCCCAGACTGGTAGCTGATCTCAACGTCAAAATCACCTTCGCTCATTTTCTGTGCTGCCGTCTCCAGCTGGAAAATAGCGGATGTGATAGATTTTGTGATGTAGGTGGAAAGCGTGATGCCTACCAGCACCGCCAGGATACCGATGACGACCATAATGACAATGGTAATGGTGCTGGAACGCATACCATCGTCATGGGTGGTGGAGGCGTAGTTAACAGCCTGATTCATAATGGTATTGACTGAATTGGTAATGTCAGTCAGCAGGTCAACGACCTCCGCCTTGTAAATGCGGTATGCCCCCTCTGTGTCGTTGGACAGACAGTAAGATTTGTACGTCTCCAGCACAGTATCCAATTCTGTCATTTGGGCCTGCAGTGTGGCAATATCGCTTTTGTCACCGCCATAGTTCGTCTCCAGAAAAGCCGCATATTCATCCATGAGATTCAGCCGCTCACGTGCCAGACTGAGCATCTCATTGGTGGTAGCAGTATCTCTTTCCAGACAGGCGCGGAGCATATACTTTGCGGCTGCTTCGCTTTCGCGGTCGGCCTGAAGGATTTCCTGGACATTTGCAAAAGGTCTATTATAGAAATCCGTCAGGTTTTGGGCAACAGAGCGCAGATTGACTGCACCGAAAATGATGTTGATAATGAGCATCAGTAGGATTGCACCGAAGCCGATAGACAGCTTCACAGACACTTTTTGATTTTTCATTTTATCCGCCTTCTCCTTTTGAACCCGGCATAAACGGCCGGATGCCGGACCCGCCTGACGAGCCTGTTCCGATGCATTTTGGCGCATTTAAGCACCATAAAACTTTGCCAATCTGCATTTTTGAAGGATTCAGACAGGTCTATTCCATATTTTTCACGGACAGCAAAAGAATCGGCCCCACACAGGCAGAGGGAAGCCAAGGGGAGGATGTGGACAGATTTCCAAGACCATCCGTATCAGTAAATATATTCATATTATACCATCACTTTGAAATACGGTCAATAGCCAGGCGGATTTATTTACGTTTGAACAGCCGCCTGAACGGAGACGGAGCAAACACGCAAAAAATACTTCTTATGCAATACCTTGGAGAACATCAGTGCCTGCGAATATACCGCCAGTCCAGCAGAAAGTATACATTTTAGAGACGTTGGTGGCTTTTATTTATGTATCCCCTTGGATTTGCGTATTTACTATCCACAAATCATCTTAGCTCGCAAAACAACACAGCCTCTAAAACAGATATGAATAAAAGCAAATACGCATGAAAGGTGACCGGCTCCGATCTCCACTCATGCGTATCTTTTTCCTTTACCCGTCCGAAGCCGCGTCCATCAGCTCCGGCAGCGTGGGGCTGCGCCCCTGTGAAATATAGAAATGGGCGAACGCATTTGCGAACGCAAGGCGGTCATTATCTGTTAGGCCCATCACAGCGGCCAGACAGGACGCGCCGTTGAAATGATCTCCCGCGCCGGTCGAAATACGGGGATGTGCAACGAAATCCGAATCGCGCCGTACAGTTCCCCTTGCGGATGCGAGCACGCTTTCGTGGATGGTGTGCACGATTATTTCATCTATGCCGTACCGTTCGCGGATGGCGGCAGCGATTTCCGTGGGTACAGTCTGCCCACCGGTCAGGCGTTCCGCTATGGACAGTGCTTCATTTTCATTCAGGCTGAGCACTGCCGTGCGGTATACTGCAAAGCGTCCGATCAGCCGCAGTACCGAATCCAGCTCACTGTCGGTGCGCCGCGAAACGTCGCAGAGGTCGAAAAACGCGAATTTCTGCCGCTCCGGCGCGGAGCCTGACAGCACGTTGCAGACCTGCTCCCACAGGCCATGGGCGAACGACAGCTCACTCCAATTCACGAGTGCAATCAAATCCGCATCCCGGAACAGCGCGGGGGCAGCGTCCTTCGTAGCAGCGAGGACAGCCTCCCAGGCATCCCCCGGAACGGTACAGTCAGATGAAAACAACAGCTTACCGTCGTTAAATTCCATGCACGTTGACTGCCCGGGCAGCGCGAAAGAATACAGCCTGCACGGCATCTGCGCGAACAGGGGATCGACGTTCCCACGCTCGCCCAGCATCCCGATACAGGTCACATCCAACCCAAGGCCTCCAGCCGCCCGCGAGAGGAATGGCAGGTTGCCGCCGAGCTGGCGCGCCTCGACAGCCAGCTCAATCGAACAGCTTTTTTCGGCCTTGCCAGTCAAAAACGTACCAAAATCGCGTATGGTAGCGAACGGCGCCGCAGGCACACCGGGCGCGTCCGGCTGCATCAGGGGACGGACAATGGTATCGGCGAAGCCATCGAAACCAACGGTCAGCTGTTTGCAGGCGATTTCCCGTTCCCGGCCCCGCAGTGCTTCACGCCAGCTCACAGCCCGGCTCCAGCCGCTGCATCGGCTACAACATAACAATCCGGATGCTGCTGCAAAATCGATGCGGGCACGCGGTTCGTCACTTCACCGCGCACGGCCTGACGGAGGATTTCAGCTTTATGCGCTCCATTGGCAATCAGAATGACACGTTTCGCGGCCATGATCTGTCGGAGCCCCTGGGAAATGCCATACTCCGGATGAAACTTTTCGCCGAAATACTTGGTCATGACCCGCTTGGTCACGTCAGAGAGGGGGATAATATGCGCATCCGACTCAAAATCAACGCCATCCTCGTTAAAGCCCAGGTGCCCGTTCATGCCAATACCGAGCACCGAAGCGGTGAGCGGTCCATGCTGGGCGATGTATGCATCAAGCGCGCGGCGCTCGTCTTCTATATTCGCAGCGGCGCCGTTGATTACATGGGCGCCTGCGAATGGCTTTTCCAGCCGTCCGAGCAGCTCGACGCGGTTAAACAGGCCGCAGGAACCTTCATCGGTATCCGACAGGCCGACCCATTCGTCAAGCGACACATAATGTGCCCGGGAAATGTCGATCTCACCCGCATTGACCTGATCGGCGAATGCGTGCACCGCGCCGAGCGGCGTTTCGCCGCCCGCGAAGCTCACAAGCCCTGCCGGGGTCTCACGCAGGCTTTCTGCGACCAGCTCGACTGCCTTTCGGCTCATTTCCTCATAATCCTTGCAAACAATGATTTTCATAACAGGCTTCCTCCTCATTCGATGATATGCACTTCACGCAAATAATCCAGGTTCCGTCTTGCCGATGCAAACGCCTGTTCGGTCGTTGCACGCGGCATATCGGACTCGACCACTGCAATACCGTTAAAGTCCATTTCATCCAGCGCCCGCCGGATTTCCTGAAAGTCGATGATGCCGTCCGGCAGGTCACACATGACATTGATATCAAACGCGGTGTCCGCGTCAATATGTTCCTCAATCACCCGGCGGTAAACCGCACCGTCAACCTGCTTAAAATGCAGATATACAATCTGTGCAGCGTATTTCCGCAGGAAATGAACCGCCGACGGGTCACCCTGCACACCGTTCCCATTGGAAAAGGCGTGATGCCCGGTGTCGAAACAAAGCCGCAGGCCGGTGTAGTCCATCAGCCGGATGATTTCCGGCTCGTATTCCACCATGGATTTCACGTGCGGGTGATAGACAACCTCGATCCCGAATTCATTTTTTGTGTATTCGCCCATTTCGCGGATCTTTTCAAAAAACACATTCCATTCTGCCGGGGTGAAATCCTTCTTTTTCTCGCTGTACAGCCCTACATCGGATTCATCCATTGTGACGAGATATTTCGCATCCAGTGCGGTCAGCCGTCTGCAAAGCGCTTCGACGCGCGGCCGGAAATCAGCGAACGCCGCGCCCTGATCGAATGCATAACAGGCCGTTCCCGCACAGACAAAAAGTTTCCGTGCGGCCAGCTCCTCCCGCAGCTTTCCGAGGTCGGTCGGCAGATAACCATCCGGCCCCAGCTCCAGCGCCTGATAACCCGCTTCGGCAGCCTGATCGAGAAAGACCGGATACGGCGTGCCGGACGGTGTGCCATCGGCGTACCACACGCCCCAGGAACAGGGCGCGGTTGCAATCTGAATCTGCATGGTATTACTCCTTTCCGGCCTTCAGGACCCGCATGATCTCCCCGAACAGCCGCAGGTCGGCTGCCGCATCGGAAAGGTCGGTTTTCGGCTGCTTCCCGGTCTGGATGCAGTCGGCGAACAGGCGCAGCTCGGTCTGGAACGCGTCATGGAAATCCGGGCCGTGCCGGGTCGTGCGGGTATCGTCCGCGCTGGATTCGGTTACTTCCACATAGGCGGGCTGATAACGCAGATAAGGCGTTTCATACTTTACAAGCACCTTGCGATCTTTCTGGAAAATTTCAATAGCTGCGTCAAACTGTACAATATTCTGGTTGTTCACCAGCTCGTAGGTCCCGAGGAAGCCCTCTGCGAATTCCATCACAATTACCACATGCTCGCCGCCGCTGGCGGTAGTCACCGAATGGATTTTTGTCGGTGCACCGAACAGCTCACGCACCGCCGCAAAGGAATGGCACCCAAGCCCGGTCAGCATCTGATAAGTCGTGCGCATTTCGTCGGTCGCGTCCGCGCCGATGGCCTGATCGAGCTGTGCATGGCGGAGTTTCCCGCCCTCTGCAATCACATCGGCGGGCACATCCTTCGGGTAAAAAATCGGACGGGTCTGCCCAAGGAAAAATGGCGCTTCCAGGATGATGTCCCGGAACCGGAGATATTCGGTCTTTTTCGGCTCCTGCGTCAGGATTTCCTTTGCTTTCAGGAACGGCCCCGCATAGCGGCGCATATAGCCCACCATGACAATCTGCCCAGGATGGCTTTTTTGCAGTTCTGCCAGCTTTTCCAGCTCTTCCATGCAGATTGCCGCAGGTTTTTCGATAAATACATGCTTGCCCGCACGCAGCGCTGCCGCTGCATATTCACAGTGGAACTGGTCGGGCGAAAGGATCAGTACCGCATCTATATTGGCTTTCTCAATCAGCTCCTCTGCGCTGAGATAGCCGCATTCCACATGATACTTGCTTTGGATGTAAGAAACCAGCGAAGTGGACACATCAGAGACCGCCGTCACCTGATACAGCTCGCATAAATCCTCCAAAATCGGCAGATGCATACACTGGGAAACCTCACCCAGGCCGATTACGCCTACTCGAATCATTCTTATATTCCTCCATTTGAATCGTTTTGAAGCACCAGCCGCCGGATATCCGACCAGGCGGCAAAGCTCGTTGTGAAGCTGCCCACGCCAAAGGGCACGAACAGCATGAGCGGCAGGCTCAGCGGGAACAATCCGAAGCAAAGCACGCCGAGCAGGACGCACACGCCGAGCGCTGGAAGGCTGTGCTGGGGGCAGGCAAACGCAAGCCCCAGCGCGTTACGCACCGCCGCGCGGACGGGCAGGTCAACCGCCGCAAGCAGCGGCCACAGATAGCCAAGCGGCAGCGCGGCCAGCAGTGCAGCTGCAAACAGTCCGGCGCTGAGTGCGGCGCTTTCCTGCACGGCGGGCAGGGAGGCCGCAGCGAGCAGCAGCCCGATGCCGAACAGCTCCGCTAACCCAACGGCTGCGTTTCGCCGGAAATCCTGTTTCAGCGCCCGCCGGAAGTCAGAAAACACATCATTCGGGATATCCCGCACCATGTTTACCGTGCAGCGGGAGAGCGCGGCGCGTGCCGGGCCGAATGTGACCAGCGGCGCAGCACAGACCACAAAGAGCAGATTCAGCTTCAAAATCTGCCAAAATTCGCGCTCAAAAATCTCAAAAAACAGGGCAAGGCCGGTTTTCGGGGGTGCATCCTTATCGATGCCCGGCCCTTCCCGCAGCCAGCCGGGGCGAAGCCATACCATCGTGCGGTCCTCCTTCTATTCCTTAACCGAACCGGCGGTCAGACTGGACACGACCTGCTCCTGAAAGACTGCGAAAATCACAATCGACGGGACAACCGCAATGGTCACGGCAGCGAACATCGCCGTATAATTGAAGCTGAACTGTGCTGTAAAATAGGACAGCGACAGCGGCAGCGTGCGTGCCTCCTCGCCGCTGGTCAGCACCAGTGCAAAAGTGAATTCATTCCACGACTGTAGGAAAGCCAGCACCGCCGCCGAAGTCAGGCCGCCCTTGGCGCAGGGCAGCATAATCTGGAAGAAGGTGCGCACAAAGCTCGCGCCGTCAACATAAGCGGCCTCCTCCAGCGCACGGGGAATGGAAGCGAAGGTCCCGCGCAGGATGAGCAGGCTCATCGGCATATTGAGTGCCGTATAGACCAAAATCAGGCCTGCTTTGGTATCATACAGTCCCAATGTCTGAATGACGTTATACACGGGATGCAGCAGCGCGGTCATAGGGATAACCATTGCAAGGGAGAGGATGAAATACAGCACATCCCGCCCCCGGAAGCGGCAGCGTGCGAACACATACGCCGCCATAGCGAGGAACAGCACATTCAGCGCCGTAGAGATGACGGTAATCATGATGCTGTGCCCGAAATAGCTCAGGATAGGCGAAATGGTCAGCGCATCGCGATAGCCCGCGAAGCTCGGATTCTGCGGCAGAGCAACACCGTTGGACAGGATCTCAGCATTGGTCTTGAACGAGGACAGGATAACCCACAGGATCGGGAACAGGGCAACCGCCACGCACAGCGCCAGGAAAATATATTTCAGAACGCACAAAACGCGTTCCGCTGTCGTTTTCCGCATAGGTCTTCCCTCCTTAATATTCGTCTTCATTCACCCGCAGCGCCTTGTTGATGACCGTCATAACGGCAATGCCGATGATGACGATAAAAACGCCGATGGTGTTGGAATAGCCATAGTTGTTTTCGCCCTTGTACACGCCGTAGAGCAGCAGGGGCAGATTGGTAGTCGCTTTGCCGGGACCGCCGTTGGTCGTGATGTAAATCAGGTCGAACATTTGCAGCATGTAGGTTGCTGCCATGACCATCGTTGTACCAATGATTTTCCGCAGCAGCGGGAGCACGATAAACAGGTCCGTCTGGAAGGGGGTCGCGCCATCGACCCGGGCCGCTTCCAGCACCGATTCGTCAATGGAAAGCGCCTGGCCGAGCACCAGCGTTGTTGTATAGCCCGCAAACAGCAGCCAGATCATGGTAACTGATGGAAAAGCGGTGCTTTCGTTCATCAGCCAGTTTTGAGCCAGGTGTCCCAGCCCGACGGCTTTCAGCACCGAGTTAATGACGCCGAACTGCGGGTTAAAGATATTCAGGAAGATCATGCCGATTGCTGCATTTGAGATGATATTCGGGATCATGTAGGCCGTCCGGACGAACTTCCAGCCGCGCGGCTTTTTATAGAGCACCAGTGCGACCAGCGTACCGAGTGCCACGTGTACGATGCAGTGAATGAGAATCCACACGATGGTGTTGCGCAGGGCCTGCGCAAAGTCCGGGTCCTGTAACAGCCGGATGTAGTTGCCGAAACCGATGAAGGTCATGCCGGAACCGGTCAGACGGTAATCGAACAGCGAGGTTACGAAAACCATCCCCAGCGGAACGGCATAGATCAGCAGGAACAGCACAACGGACGGCAGCAGGAACACGGGAATCCAGCCCTTGTTGATTTTCACAGGGAATGCGCTCCTTTCGTTTTGGGATGCGCCGCAGTATGGCGGCATACGGGGCAGAATCCGCTGATTTTCAGGAATCCCCCCGAATGGTGGGTATCATATACCGGTATACAGAAATCTTTACCGCAGACGCCTCTTCGCCCCGCCGTCTTTTTGGCGGGGCGAAGCAGCACGAGTAAGCAGCCGTATCCTGCCCTCGTCCCGCCCGCAGGCGAAGAAAGGGAGTCCAGAGGGACAAGTCCCTCTGGCGCTGCCCCGCGCAGGGGCCGCCTGCCGCGCAGGCAGACGAAACGGCAGCCTCCAATGCCCAATTAGTTTTTCGCTGCTGCGTCGCTCAGCGCCGTGCAGAAGCCTTCCGGGGTGATGCTTTCTGCTGCGAGCAGGGGCAGCTGCTGTGAAATGACATCCAACAGGTTCGAGAACATGGTTGCCTGGAGGGTATCCGAGCGCAGCTGCGCACCAGTTGCCTGATTGAGGAATTCTACCAGCAGCGGATATTTCCCCTCTGCTTCAGCGCTGACCTCTACGGTTGAGGAAGCCGGGACCATTCCCTGCATTTCCAGGCCGAGCTGCTGCGCGTGCGTGTTGGTGAAGAATTTCACCATCTCTACCGCTGCCTCTTCCAGCGCCGGGTCGTCCTGCTTGGTAACGAAATAACCCTGGATCGGCGCGTCATAAACAAAAGAATCCGGATAAATCGCCGAGCGTACCTTGCCTGCAAAATCCTCGGTGGTTTTCGTGGTGTCGGAGAAGTCGCCGATCATCCACGGGCCGTTCGCGATCATTGCTGCCTGCCCGGAAAGGAAGTTGTTCGCAGCGTGTTCGTACTTGCCGCCAATCGCGTCAAGCGTGGTATATTCCTTGAGCATCTTCTGTACTTTCGCAGCAGCATCCGCCATTTCGGGGAGATTGTAGTCGGTCGGATTCATGGTCTGCATGAATGAAAGGCCGTTATCGCTTGCCGTCGCGACCATTGCGCCCAGCCAGAGCTGGGTCACCCATGCCGAATCAGCGGTATCCAGCGCCAGCGGGGTAATGCCAGCCGCTTTCAGCTGGTCGCACTGTGCGAAGAATTCATCCCAGGTCTTGGCTGGGGCCTTGATCCCAGCCTTGTCAAACAGCTCCTGGTTATAGAAGTAGCCGACGACCGAACCCTCTACCGATGAGGCGTAGATTTTGCCATCCCGGCTGTTGGTTGTCAAGGAGGTGTCGGAATACAGCGCTTTCCATTCCGGGTCGGCCTCGACGTAGGGGGTCAGATCGACCACCAGGTCCTTTGCAAGCGCAAGGTCAAGCAGGTTGTAGCCTGCGCCGTACACCACAGGCGGCAGATCCCCAGTACCCAGCTGCACCTTGATCTTATCGACATAGTTCGCGTCGCCCGGAATCTCTTCCAGCACGATCTGGTACTTGCCCGCATAGGTTTCGTTGAACTCCTTCACGAGCTGGGCGGTGACGGGCGCTGCCGTGTTTACGCCACATTGGAAGGTTGGATAATTGATGGTGATTACGCCGTCTGCGGTTGAACCGCCTGCATTCGAGCCGCCGCCCGATGCGTTGCCTGAACCCCCGCCGCAGCCGGTCAAAGCCGTTACACAGAGGGCGCCTGCCATTAAAGCAGCCAACAATCGTTTTTTCATGGTCATTCTCCTTTTGTCCGTGATGTACCCGCCCGCCGGAGCGGGTCTGTTATTGGATGGTTCCTATTATACCCGCTTTGCCGCCATCCCGGAACGCACTTTTACCACACGAAGCAGGATTCTTTTGCCGGATTCGCCGCATCGCAGCATCCCGTATGGACGCGCGGCTGCAAAACCGACTTTTTTTGTCCTCTTCTGGGATAATTTTGACTTTCGCCGCTCCCGAAGCGGAAAACCGGTGCCGCGCTCTTCCACTGCCTGGGCGGATGTGGTAAAATGAGTACAAAACGGACGGGGAGGACAAAACGGATGAAAAAACCTTCTTTTATCATGCTTGCGGCGCTGCTCTGCTGTGTATTGGTGCTGGTCCCAGTGGTCTGCTCTATCCTGTATTTCGGCACCTCTGTTGCCCGCCGCCTGGAATCCAACGCGCGGGGGACTGCTTCTTTTTATATTGACAATCTGGCCGAACGGGCTTCCGCCACGCTGGATACCCTGCGCGGCAGCATTTATTATTTAATGAGCGACAGCCGCACCCGCAGCATCATGCACAGCGACGACGAACCGACCCAGACCGAACGGCTTTCGGTCGAGGAAAGCCTCAACCGTGCCTTTTTCCTTGGCAGCCAGCTTGACCAGCGCACGGTGACCGGCATTTATCTCGTTAAGGATCACCAGCGCTATCTCTCTGTCCTGCGCAGCGGCATCTATCTCGGTACATCGACCCGCGTCACCCATGTTTACGATGCTTTCCGTGAGGTCAACTCGGCCCGTGAGCTGTATGTTGACCCGGCTTACCCGGATTACTGCTATCTGATTGTTGATTACTTTGATCTCGATACCCTTGCGCCGATGGGCAAAATTATCATTGAATTGACGATTTCCAGCCTGATCGATGCCTCTTATCTGACTTCGATTTACCCGGAATCGGTGGTCATGCTCCGCGCGACCGATGGCCGTGTGCTGAGCGGACAGGACGCGGCTTTCGCCAAGGCCGCCCTGACCGGAAACAATGGCTTTGTTGAGGCGGATAGGGTCGGGTATTACCATCTTTCGCGCCAGTTGTCTCCGAGCCGCGTGCTTGTTGACGTGTTTATCCCGCGCAGCGCGATTTTCCAAACGTCCCGCGAGGCGATCAATATTTATCTCTTTTTTACCCTTGTCGTCCTGCTGCTGACGCTGACGGCGGGGGCAGCGGCGGTCTATCTGCTTGTCAAGCCGCTCCGGCAAATGCTGGAAAAGGTCAACCGTATTTCCGCGGGAGATATGACTGCACGGGTCGGTCCGACCCCTTACTGGGAAACCGAACGGATGGGACAGGCGCTGAACGAAATGGCTGACCATTTAGAGGACTTGTTCGGTGAGGTTTATGAGCAGGGCGTGCTGCTGCGCGATGCAGAATTCAAGCTGCTGGAATCGCAGATCCGGCCGCATTTTATTTTCAATGTGCTTGAACTGATTAACATCCGCTGCCTGGAAGCGGGGCAAAATGAAATCTGCCATATGGTTTCCAACCTTGCCCAGCTGCTCCGCGCCAACCTCACGCACCGTCACGAACAGGCGATCCCGCTCCGTGAAGAGCTGCGCTATGTCCGTTATTATTTGGAGCTGCAAAAAGAACGGTTTGCAGACAGCTTATCCTATTCCATTGATCTGGAAGACCCGTCTATCCTGGACTATTACCTGCCAAAACTGACCATCCAGCCGCTGGTGGAAAACAGCATTGTTCACGGCCTGGAGCCGAAGCGGGGCGGGGGCAGTGTTTATGTCGGTATCTGGGAGGACGAGGATGCGCTGTATATCCGTGTTTCAGACAATGGCGTAGGCTTTGACACATCCCAGGTTGATCTGGATACCGGGGAGGACTGCCGCCATAACCATATTGCGCTGGCCAATATTGCGCGGCGGATTCAGCTGCTGTATGGGGACCGGTGCGGCCTGAAAATCGTTTCCGCCCCGGATAAGGGGACCGAAATCACAATCACTCTGCCTCCGGAGACCGGAGAACCAAGGAGGGTTTCCGATGCTTAAAATTATGATTGTTGACAACGAAGCTACCATCCGCAAGGGGCTGGTGCACTGTATCCGTTGGGAAGACCTTGGCTGCATCGTTGCGGCGCAGGCGGTGGACGGCGTGGACGCGCTCGAACAGCTCCCGCTGGTGCGGCCGGATGTTGTTATTAGTGACATCCGTATGCCGGGCATGGACGGTTTGGAACTGGCACGCCGGATTCACACCGAAACGCCTTGGATTAAGGTCATTATTCTGACGGGCTTTCCTGATTTTGAATACGCGCAGCGGGCGATTGAATATTGTGTAGCTGATTTTGTGCTCAAACCGACCTCGGTGGAAAGCCTGACCCAGGCGATTCACAAAACGAAAGCGCTGATTGCTGAAGACCGCAGCCGGGAAGAGCTTGCGCGGCGGCTCGCGAACGAATCCGAGGAACGGCTGGAACTGGAGCGCGGGATGCTGCTGCATAATCTTCTGCACCGTGTTGAGCTTTCACATCTGTACGTATTGAACCGCATGGCGCAGCTGGGCCTGCGGCTGGATAGTTATCATGTACTGCGCCTGAACGTTGCTCCGCTTAGTGAACGGGACGGCGGAACCGACTTGCTTTCGTGCCTGCGGCAGGCGCAGGCAATCCTGCGTGACAGTTTGGAGGGCGAACCGCTTTATTTTGTTCCCCATGGCGATCAGATGTGTTATGCGGTTGTCTGCACACCGGACACTGCCCAGCTGTTCGCCCGCTGTACCGAAACGGTGGATATTATCGGCAGTATGCCCCGGTTTTCACTCTCTGTCGGTGTCAGCGGACACTTTACCGACCCGCTGCTGATGGCTGATGCTGCGGCGCAGGCTGACCGTGCGGCACAGTTTGCCTGTTATTCTGCGGAGCGTCCTGTCGAGCGGGCTGACCGTCTGCCGGAAATCCCGGCGCAGGTGCTGGGGCGGGTATCTGACGACCTGGGGCTGCTGAAAAGCGCAATCGAAAACCATAGTTTTTCTGCGTCGCAGGAAATCCTGTCGCGTTTATTTGCCTTTATGCGCAAAAGCCGCCTGCCGGTGGATACGATGCGCAGCGTCTGTCTGTATGTGCATCAATTCTGTATCCATCAGCTGTTCTTGTCGTATGATGAGATCCGCCTTCCAGCGCAAAGCGAGCTGCCGGAGCTGAAAAAGCTGCTGGACTGTCATTCAGACGCACAACTGGAGCGCACATTGCAGGAGTTGATTGCGCGGATGCTTGAGCAGCCGGACGGGCCTGCGGACGATGTGAGCAGCGTCATCCGCACGGTACAGAATTATGTTGTGCAGCATTACGCCGATGATCTTTCTCTTGAGCAGCTGGCAGGGCTGGTCTATCTCAGCCCGAGCTATCTCAGCCGCTTATTTAAGCGTGAGACGGGCGAAACGCTCAGCTCGTACATTCAGAGTATCCGCATTGAACAGGCGAAATCCCTGCTGCGGGTCACCACGCTGAAAACTTACGAAATCGCCGAGCGGATCGGCATTCCCGACCCAGTTTATTTTTCCCGAATTTTTAAGAAGGTTGCCGGCTGCAAGCCCAAGGACTTCCGCCGCCAAATCCGCGAAGAATCCCCGTGAGCGCCAAGGGGCTCTGCCCCTTGGAACCCCGCGCCTACTCGGCGGGCGGTCCTGCGCGGACAGCGCCAAGGGGCTCTGCCCCTTGGAACCCCGCGCCTGCGCGGCGGGCGGTCCTACTCGGACAGCGCCAAGGGGCTCTGCCCCTTGGAACCCCGCGCCTACTCGGCGGGCGGTCCTG
>CAJUSB010000083.1 GCA_910589115.1 uncultured Clostridia bacterium
ACAAAGGAAGGATGAAATCGAAAATGGTTTTCTTTTGAGTTTCACGGATTCAGGAAATAGAAAAAGGAGGTTTTTCCAATAAAGTACGCAATTTTTGATATGGATGGGACGCTGGTTGATTCTATGACTGCATGGAATCAGCTCGGTGCAGAATATTTGCGCTCCAAGGGAATTGAGCCGCCGTCTGATTTACGGGAAAAGACTGCGCCGATGACGATGCTGGAATGCGGCAAATATGCAAAGTCACTTGGTGTGAATGGTACAGCACAGGAGATTGCCTTTGAATTGATGGAATGGATGGCACGTCAATACCGTGAGACAATTCCCGAACGGGAGGGGGTCAAGGACTATCTTAAATTATGCCAAAATATGGGCATTTCAATGTGTGTTGCAACAGCGACGGCCCGACCGCTGGCTGAACAGTGTATGGAACGGCTGGGACTTTCTGAATTTTTTGAGTTTTTGGTCAGCTGTGAGGAGATTGGAAAAACGAAAACATCTCCAGATATTTATTTGCTGGCCGCTGAAAAGCTGGGCAGCAGCCCATCAGAAACTGTTGTCTATGAAGATGCTGATTATCCGGCAGAAACAGCAAAAAAGGCCGGTTTTCTAACGGTTGGTGTATATGATCCAGCTTCTGGCGAAACAAATGCAAAAAAGCTGCGAGCGATTTGCAATGCTTTTATTGAGGATTGGAGAGACTGTAAACAGGTTGTCCTTTGAATTGCCATTCGGCACAGTTTATCTGTGCCTTATTTTTGAAATCGGCAGGGACGCTTAAAAAAATAATCTTCATCTGACCAATATCAACCGTTCGGGAATGTGTATATAGAGGGAAAAATACATGCAAATATCCAAAGTAGAAAAACGGACTCCAGTGCTGATAAATCAGTTATTAGAAGTTTGGGAAGATTCGGTAAGGGAAACGCATTTATTTTTATCAGACAGTGAGATACAGTCTATCAAAAAATACGTTCCCCAAGCCCTGCGCGATATTGAAAAATTGATTGCAGCAGAGGAAAATCACATTCCAATTGCATTCATGGGGATACAGGGACGTAAACTTGAAATGTTGTTTATCCGGTCCGATAAACGAGGCAGAGGGCTCGGCAGGAAGCTGCTGCAATATGGAATGGATATCTATCAAATCAATGAACTGACAGTAAATGAACAAAATCCTGCTGCGCGGGGTTTCTATGAGCATTTGGGTTTTGAGGTCGTAAAACGGACGGAATCTGACGAGCAGGGAAATCCGTATCCACTGTTATATATGAAAAAATAACGTTTAAGAACCATTAGGATTCTTTATATATGTTGCCATCCGCAATAAACCGACCGGCCTGCCCTTCTTTTGGCAGGCCGGTCAGCATTGCAAAACCAATTACAGCGAACCCAAAATCCCCCGTCCCGCCCGCAGGCGAGGCAGAGATGCAAAGCATCTCGGGGTCTGGGGTCATTGACCCCAGCGGGAGTCCAGAGGGCAGCGCCCTCTGGCGTGCGCCGCGCAGGCGAAACCTTTGCGGCGGCAGTGCACCCTCCGTTATGTGAGTTGGGCGCGGCGCACGGCAAGGTGCCAGCCTTCCAGGCGGGTGCGGCGTTCCCCTGGCTCGATGGAGGGGCGGAAGGTTCTTGCCGAAGTGGAACGGAGTGTTTCACGATCCGGCCAGAGGCCGACTGCGAGGCCTGCTAAATATGCGGCTCCCAGTGCCGTCGATTCTACGCTGTCCGGCCGGACGACCGGTACGCCCAGAAAATCAGCCTGTACCTGCATCAGGAAATCATTTGCACTCGCGCCGCCATCGACCCGCAGCCCCGACAACGGCAGACGTGCATCTGCACTCATCGCCTCCGCTACGTCACATACCTGGTAGGCAATGGATTCCAAAGTTGCCCGTACAATATGATTCTTGTTTACGCCGCGCGTCAGTCCGCAGATCATGCCGCGTGCATATGCATCCCAATACGGTGCTCCAAGCCCCGTAAAAGCCGGAACAAGATAACATCCGTTCGCATCCGGTACGGCCCGCGCCAGAGCTTCCGTTTCACCTGCGGAGGAAATAAGACCCAGCTCATCCCGCAGCCACTGTACTGCTGCGCCTCCCGCAAATATGGACCCCTCCAATGCATAGGTGATCTCATTGCCAATGCCCCAGGCTATGGTCGTAATCAATCCCCGTGCGGAATCTACAGGCTGTGCACCCGTGTTCAAAAGCAGGAAACAGCCTGTGCCATATGTATTCTTTGCTTCGCCCGGGTGGAAACAGGTCTGCCCAAAAAGTGCCGCCTGCTGGTCGCCCGCAACTCCCGCAATCTTGATTGCCTTTCCAAGCAGGCTCGGGTCGGTTTCACCCAAAATTTCACTGGATGGACGTACTTCCGGCAGCATACAGGCAGGGATTCCGAACAACGTCAGCAGTTCTTCATCCCAGCACAGCCGGCGGATATCATAAAGCATGGTTCGTGAAGCATTTGAATAGTCCGTAACATGTACTTTTCCACCCGTCAGCTTCCAGATCAGCCAGGTGTCAACCGTACCAAACAGCAGAAGTCCACTTTCCGCTTTGTTCCGTGCCCCTGGTACATTGTCCAGTATCCATTTTACCTTTGTCGCCGAAAAATAAGCATCCAGTACAAGCCCGGTTTTTTTCCGTATGATTTCCGTAAAGCCGCGTTCCCGCAGTTCGTCGCAGTATTCTGCCGTGCGGCGGCACTGCCATACAATGGCCGGGCAAATCGGTTTGCCGGTTGACTTATCCCAAACAATCGTCGTTTCCCGCTGGTTTGTAATGCCGATTGCTGCAATTTCAGATGCATTGATCCCAGAAATGGTGAGCGCCCGCTGCATGACTGCCAGCTGTGTCTCCCATATCTCTTCTGCATTATGCTCCACCCAGCCCGGCTTTGGATAATACTGCCGAAATTCCTGCTGTGCTGAGGCTTGGATTTTTCCCGCAGCATCAAAAATGATACAACGGTTACTTGTTGTGCCCGCATCCAGTGACATAATGTACTGTTCCATTTTTACACTCCTTTCCAGAATGACCCTCTCAAATCCACTTATTTATTTTTACGCACTACAGCGCAAAGAAAGTATTGTTATCGTTCAGGTAAATATTTTAGGCAAATATAAATCCTTTTTCGGCACCTTTTTCCAGTCAAAAAGCGGTATTAGTTCCCGGGCGGAAATTGGTTCCGGGCGGTCGGTCAGACCTGACGCAAAGGCCAGCGCCCCGATGACCTGTTCCGGCGGAAAACAATTTCGCAGCCGTCCTAAATCTAAATCTTCATCCCGTTTAGACAGCCTGCGCCCATCTGAATCCATCAGCAGCGGAATATGATAATATACCGGCTCCGTGAAGCCAAACAGACGGTGCAGCCAAATTTGTCTGGCAGTGGATTCGAGTAAATCCCGTCCGCGAACGACTTCAGTTACCCCCATTAAACCATCATCTACCGTAGCCGCCAGCTGATAAGCAAAAACACCGTCCGAGCGCCGCAGAATAAAATCCCCGCATTCGGTGGGAAGGTGTTCAGAATACCCCCCCTGTACACCATCCCGAAAAGAAATTGTTTCATCCGGCACATGTATCCGTGCTGCCGGTGCACGTTTGCGGCGGCGTTCAGAAATCTCTTCTTCTGACAGTTCATAACAGGTTCCCGCATACAACACGCGGCCATCCGATAAATGAGGGGCTGAAGCCGCGTGCAGCGCAGCACGAGAGCAGAAACAAGGATAAATCTCCGCTTTTTCCTGTAGAAAATGGTAGTATTTTTCATAAATGTTGGTGCGGCAGCTTTGATACCATTGGCTGCCGCCAGCAGAACCGCCCTCGTCCCAGTCGATACCAAGCCAGCGGAGGTCGTCTTCTATTAAATCGGCGTAGCTGCGCGGGCAGCGTTCCGCGTCCAGGTCTTCGATACGCAAAAGATATTTTCCGCCGCGTGAACGCACAGAAAGCCAGGATAATAGTGCACACAGGACATTCCCAAGGTGCATTCGTCCACTGGGGGAGGGCGCAAAGCGCCCGCATGGTGTCTGCATTTTCATTCAATCCCTTTCTGCTTCAAGCATTTGATTGTAAAAGCCTGCTCTGTACTAAAAAAATTCCTTCTGTACGACTTAATACTGCACGGAAAGTGTCCGCTACTGTCATGATTTCTTACATTATATCATAATATGACTTGCTTCGCAATGTTCAAAAGAGCAAAGCAATGCCCCTAAATATGTTCAAAAAGTACAGGAAGTGTGTTCTTTCAAAATCAGTTTTACAAATTGTCATTTCTACCGTATTCAGGCTGTAATGCAGTATGAGAGCAAAAATACGGCCTGACGGGTGAAAACTGGTATATTTTTTTCCAAATATTCTGCACTTTTATCTTGACAATTTACCGAAAATCCATCATAATATAAGCTGTATTGTAATGCCGGACAGGCAGCGGCGCGTGTCTGTGGAAAAGCACGGGCCAGTGCCGGTGCCCATCCGGACAAAACGAATTCAGATGAGGGAGGTGCAGAAACAATGCTGAGAACTTACCAGCCGAAGAAGCGTCAGCGCTCCAAGGAGCACGGCTTCCGCAAGAGAATGTCAACGAGCAATGGCCGCAAGGTATTGGCTCGCCGCCGTGCGAAGGGCAGAAACCGTCTGACGCACTAAGCGCATAGCAGTGAAAATGAAGGATTTTGGAACGAATGAAGGAAAAACAGATATAAGAAAAACTTAATGCCAATATGCAGTTGGTGGATATATCTGTTTCTCATCTTCATAATGAATAGCGTGTGCTGATGTAGCTGAGCCTGAATATGTAGGGCTGTGAGCGGGAAAGAGCGGTAACGTCCGCCGGAAAATTGATGGCGTCGTTCTGCCATTGATTTTCCGGCGGTCTTTGCAGTGAGCGGTTTGTAATAATCCCAAAAAAAGAAACCAGCCCTTAAAATTTCGCAGAAGTATCCCGATATGCCCGCTGTCCTTATGGCGGGCATATCTGCACAGCAGTAACTGACAGCATAGAACCAAAATCCCTCGTCCCGCCCGCAGGCGAGGCAGAGATGCGAAGCATCTCGGGGTCTGGGGCGTGAGCCCCAGCGGGAGTCCAGAGGGCAGAGCCCTCTGGCGCAGTCCGCGTAGGACCGGGTGCAGGGTGGAACCCTGCCGCTCGCCGCGGAGGCGCGGGAGTCCAGAGGGCAGAGCCCTTTGGCGTCCGATCTTCATTTTTGGGCGCAGCCGGACGCTTTTTTGCTGCGCCTTGCCCGTGGATGAAAAAAGTTTTGCCACGGATGTCTTTCGGAACACTTTTCCCCATCTTTTGTTTGGGCACCCGTTTGGATGGAGTTGCGTTCCGGTTTTGTCGCTTTCCTCTTTTGAGGATCGTTGCTTTCTTTATTTTTTGGAAACGGTGGCTGATTGTGAAAAATACGCTTAAGCAGAATTATGAGTTTCGCAGGCTTTACCGGCGCGGGAAATCCGCAGGCTCCCGTCATGTCGTCCTCTATGTGCGGCGTAACGGCCTGCCAGTCAGCCGGATTGGCCTGACCGTTACCCCAAAGCTGGGCTGCGCCGTTACCCGCAACCGCGTGAAACGCCTGCTCCGCGCCGCGTGGCGTTCGCTTCAAGAGGAGCTTCGTCCCGGCTTTGACGTTGTGATCGTGGCCCGCTTCGCCTGCGTCTCCGCTAAAATGCCAGAGGTCGCCGCTTCCATGCGGTATGCCGCCCGCGGCGCCGGGTTGCTCCGAGAAGGAGGTTCACGTCAATGAAACGTTTCCTCCTGTCTGCCATCCGCTTCTATCAGCGGAAAATTTCGCCTCTCTTTCCCGCATGCTGCCGGTACATACCGACATGCTCCCAATATGCGATTGAGGCGATCGGTAGATACGGCGCTTTGCGCGGCAGCTGGCTGGCATTCAAACGGATTTGCCGCTGTCAGCCATTCTATCCCTGGAAGGGGCCTTATGACCCTGTTCCTTAGTTCGTTTTTTCCCTTTTTTAGCAGGCAGGCGCTTTGTTTCGCACCTGATCCTTTGTTTCCCTTTTTTTATTTGCGGCATTTTTATTTGCCGCATTCTCTTTCCTTAGTTTGCCCGCCTGCTGCCTATCCTGGTTCAAGGAGTACCAAACTATGGGTATTTTTGACACTCTGATCGTGCGCCCCTTTGGCCTGTTGCTCATGTGGATTTACAACATGGTCGATAACTACGGCGTCGCGATCATCATCTTTGCAGCAATCGCAAAGCTGCTCTTGCTCCCCTTTAGCTATAAAAGTAAAAAAAGTATGGCTAAAATGAGTAAATTGCAGGAAAAGCTCAATAAGCTGCAAAAACAGTATGCAAATAACCGCGTCAAGCTCAATGAGGAAATCACCAAGCTCTACGAGCGCGAAGGCGTCAGCCCAATGAGCGGATGCCTCCCCTCGTTCCTTCCTCTGCCGATTATGTTCGGCCTGTACTATGCCGTGCAGAAGCCTCTGACGTATATGATGGGCTTTCTTGAAAGCGGCCCCGATATCGGCCTGCTCGCAAACGCAGTCGGGATCGACCTCGCCGCCGAGAATGCCTATACCGTCCAAATTGTAATTGCGGAACGCCTTGGCGAATTTTTCGATGCTGCCGGTAACCTGATGCCGCAGATTGCAAATCTGTCCAGCAATATTGCGAATTATCTGGTTTATATCGACTTTAACTTTTTCGGCCTGAATCTCGCCGAGCAGCCTACCTTTTCCCAGCCTTCCGCACTGTGGATCATCCCGATTCTTTCCGGCCTGACGGCTTTCCTTTCTTCGTTCCTGACACAAAAAATGCAGGGTACGCAGATTCAGGGCTCGATGAAGACCATGCTTTACGTGATGCCGCTGATGTCGGTTTATTTCGGTTTTATCCTGCCCGCATCCGTTGGTATTTACTGGATTACCAATAATGTCCTGATGGTGGTACAGGAATTCCTGCTCAGCAAGCTGATTGCATATCGGGAGGGTAAAAATCCTGCCCCCAGCCTGCCGGAGGAGGATAAAAAGAAGAAGAAAAAAAATAAGGAGGCTTGACGTATGCAGAAAAGTATAGAAACAACCGGCGTCAGCCGTGATGCGGCCATCGAGAAAGCACTGATGCAGCTGGGCCTCGAACGCGACGACGTTTCCGTTGAAGTGCTTGAGAACGGCAAAAAGGGCTTTTTAGGCTTTGGCGCTGCACCTGCCCGTGTGCGCGTCACTTATGAAGTGCCTGATGCGCCCGCAGCTGCGCCTGCATCCCGTGCAGAACGGCAGGAGACCCGCGCGGAGCGCAAGCCAGAGGCTGTGCAGCCTGCTGCACGTATAGAGGCCCGCCCGGACCTTTCAAATGTAGATCCGGCAGACCCGCGCCTGACGACTCCGCACCTGGTAAAAGCGGCCCCGCCAAAGGGTGAGCAGCCGGAGAAACCTGCGCACGCAGAGCGTCCGTCTGGCCCGCGTCCGCGCCGCAGCTTTGACCGGGATCGTCCACGGCGCGAGCCGCGTCCGCCGCGCGTGTCACAGCCGCGGGAAGAGAAACCGGTTATCCCGGTCAGCCCGGAGGCAATGGAAAAGGTTACGGTGGAGGCCGTCCGCTTTATCTCCGGCCTGCTGGAGCAGATGGGAATTAAAGCGGAGGTAAAGGTTTGCGATCAGTTGATCGCTGACCAGCTCCGTTTGGAGATCGTGGGCGAGGATATGGGCCCTGTGATTGGCCGCCGGGGGGACACGTTGGATGCGATACAGTATCTGACCTCTCTGGTGATGAGCCGTGTTACGGAAGAGCATGTCCGCCTTTCGATTGATACCGAGAATTATCGTGTCAAGCGTGCGGAAAGCCTGGAGCGGCTGGCACGCAAGATGGCTGGAAAGGCTGTACAGTACCGCAAGCCAATGGTACTTGAGCCGATGAATCCCTATGAGCGCCGCATTATCCATTCTACGCTTCAGGATTATGCGGGCGTTACCACCTATTCGACCGGTTCCGAGCCCGGGCGCCGCGTCGTGATTGCACCGGAGGGCGCGCGCCGGGGCTATCGTCCGCGCGGGAACCGCTGATAACGCGTTTATGGACCATGGCACCATAGCCGCAATCGCCACTGCTGGAGGCCCGATTGGCATCATACGTCTTTCGGGCCCGCGCGCGGCAGAGGCGGTGGATGCGGTTTTTCGTCCGGCAGCGGGCGGCAAACTTTCGGAAAAACCGGCAAATTTTCTCACTTATGGAACAGTCTGTATAGATGGCGGGGCGGCGCTTGACTGCTGTTTTGCTGTGCATATGCAGCCGCCGCGCACCAGTACGGGGGAAAAGATGGCCGAGCTTCAGTGCCACGGATCACCTGCGGTGCTGTTGGAGATTATGAATGCGCTGTACCGGATGGGCATCCGGCAGGCCGGGCCGGGAGAATTTACGCGGCGGGCCTTTGTCAATGGCAAGCTGGATTTAGCGGCAGCGGAGGCGGTTAGTGACCTGACGGCGGCGCGCACGGCAGAGGCGGCGCAAAATGCGGCGGCGCAGCTGATGGGCGCGGTAGGCACAAGGATACGGCAGATACGGGATGAGCTGCTGGAAATGGTAGCGCATTTTCATGCGGTGATTGATTATCCGGATGAAGATATTGACCCATTTTTGTTTGAGAATGCGCAAGAAATAATACACCGTGCAGCTGGTACGCTGTATCATTTAGCGGAGAGCTACGAGCGTGGGCGTATTATGCATGAGGGAGTTCCTTGTGTGATACTGGGCAAGCCGAACACAGGAAAATCGACTTTGCTGAACACACTGCTTGGGCGTGACCGAGCGATTGTGACGGAGATACCGGGAACGACGCGTGATGTGTTGGAGGAGACGGTGCGGTTGGGGCCGGTGCTGCTGCGTGTATCGGACACGGCGGGGATACGGAACACGGTAGACCCGGCGGAGAAGGAAGGGATCAACCGTGCATTACGGACGGCATCCTCGGCGAGCATTATCCTGGCGGTATTTGATTCTTCGGCGCCTTTGAGTGATGATGATTTGATGGTAATGGCTCGGGCGACGGGGCGCACATCGATTGCGGTGGTAAACAAGTGTGATTTACCGAGCGAGGTAGACATGGAGCGGATACGCCGGCAGTTTCAGAATGTGGTACCGATATCAGCGAAGACAGGCGAGGGCGTAGAGTGTTTGACGAAGCTGATACCGCACTTACTGGGCCTGGACAACGCAGTATTTGATGGAGAAATGATAACGAATGCGCGACAGGCGGCGGCGTTGGCGCGGGCGGCGTCTCGGTGTGAGGAAGCGTTATTTGGGGCGCAGTCGGGCATGACGTATGACGCGGTCGTGATGGACGCGGAAGGTGCGATCGCTGCGCTGGGCGAAATCACGGGACAAAACGTCACGGACGACATTGTCGACAAAATTTTCAGCACCTTCTGCGTAGGCAAATAATGAAAGGTGGTTCGCCTCTGCGGCGGGCACCAGAGGGCGCTGCCCTCTGGACTCCCGCGCCTCTGCGGCGGGCACCAAAGGGCTCCGCCCTCTGGACTCCCGCTGGGGCTATGCCCCAGACCCCGAGATGCTTTGCATCTCTGTCTCGCCTGCGGGCGGGACGAAGGATTTTGGTGCGTTATTATTTCTTATGCGGTGCTGACCAACCCGCCAAAAGGACGGCGGGCTGGTCGGCATACAGTGTCTGGACAGATGCTTCGTTTATACAGGTTATATTTTGCTGGTGATTGTTATTTGTGATTGATAGGGCAAGATGACAGGATGTGGAAAACCTTCTGCATTGTCAGGCATTCGACCACCAGTACTTGTGGAGAAACCGGAGCTTGTCTCCGGTTTTGCCATATCTATGGTATGTGGATAAATCCACAAACTTATCCACAGCCTGTGGATAAGTCACTCTTTCTTTTTCAACAAATTGAAATTTATTATATATATATTACAATTAGTAATGGAGAATTCATATTCTATTCACAATTTTATGCACACTTTACACAGAGTTATCAACAGAAGCTGTGTATACTGTCAAGTTACAGTTCTTTTGCATACTAAACAAAGTTTTGTTAGGAAAATCGATTAAAATAGGGAGGAATACCCTTGAATTATCCGGCAGGAAGTTATGATATTGCTGTCATAGGTGCGGGTCACGCTGGGATAGAGGCTGCATTAGCTGCGGCACGTTTGGGGCTGCGCACACTTTGCTTTACAATCAATCTGGATGCGGTAGGGAATATGCCGTGTAATCCGGCGATTGGAGGGACTGCGAAAGGTCATTTAGTACGCGAAATTGATGCATTGGGCGGAGAAATGGCACATGCTGCGGATGCATCGTGTATTCAGTATCGTATGCTCAATCGGGGAAAGGGACCGGCGGTGCATTCTTTGCGTGCACAGGCGGACCGGATGAAATACCGTTCGTATATGAAGCATATTCTTGAAAAACAATCAGGTTTGAGTTTGAAACAGAATGAAATTGTAGATATTTTAATAGAAGATGGAGCAGTATCCGCCGTTGTTACAGATACCGGGGCCGTTTATTCGGTGAAGGCTGCTGTGATTTGTTCCGGCACCTTTCTTGGAGGGCGGACCATTGTTGGAGACTGTATTCGTGAAGGCGGTCCGGATGGGATGTTTGCTGCGACTCGTTTGACAGGTGCACTCAAGAGGCTGGGAATACGGATGCAGCGATTCAAAACCGGAACTCCGGCGCGAATCAACCGGAGATCGGTTGATTTTTCGGTTATGGAGCTACAGGAAGGCGAGCAGGAATTGATTCCCTTTTCGTTTGAAACGGATACGCCGCCGCAAAATCAGGTTGTATGTCATTTGACCTACACCAGCCCGGAAACTTTGCGTGTGATTCGGGAAAATCTGGATCGTTCCCCGCTTTACAGTGGAGAAATAGAAGGGGTAGGGCCGCGCTATTGTCCATCGATTGAGGATAAGGTTGTGCGTTTTGCGGATAAGCCGCGCCATCAGTTATTTATAGAACCAATGGGGCTGGATACAGAGGAAATGTATGTGCAGGGATTTTCTTCTTCCATGCCCGAGGACGTACAGATTCAGATGCTGCATTCAGTGTACGGGTTGGAGCACGCGGAAATGATGCGTCCTGCTTATGCGATTGAATACGATTGCATTGACCCATTGGAATTGAAACCGACTTTAGAAACAAAGGCTTTTTCCGGGCTGTATGGGGCAGGGCAGTTTTGCGGTTCCTCCGGCTATGAAGAGGCGGCTGCACAAGGTCTGGTGGCTGGAATCAATGCTGCATTAAAGGTTTTGGGGCGTGAACCATTGATTCTTGACCGTGCGGATGGTTATATTGGTACGCTGATTGATGATCTGGTGACACGAGGCACAAATGAGCCGTATCGGATGATGACCTCTCGGTCAGAATACCGTTTGCTGCTGCGGCAGGATAATGCGGATGAACGACTCGTTGAAATTGGTACAAGGATTGGCTTAAATTCTGAGGAACGCTTGAGAAAAACGAAAGAAAAGTATGAAATTGTTGCCAGAGAAATTGAGCGGTTGGAGCATACAGGTGTAGCACCGTCACCGGAGCTTCAAGAATATTTGGAATCTAAAAATTCAGCGCCGTTAAAAAATAGTGCTCGTCTGGCTGATTTATTGAGACGGCCGGAGCTAAGCTATGATGGGCTTGCGCCCTTTGATTCGGAGCGTCCGGCACTGCCGCCGCTGGTGCGGGAGCAGGTTGAAATCCGGGTCAAATATGATGGATATATCCGGCGGCAGTTAGAAGATGTTGAGCAGTTCCGCCGGTTAGAGGGCAAGCTGCTGCCGGAAGGGATTGATTATTCTGCTGTTTCTTCTCTGCGGCTGGAAGCGCGGCAGAAACTTGACCGGATACGTCCGCGTTCTTTTGGGCAGGCCAGCCGGATTTCGGGCGTATCACCGGCGGATATTACGGCATTGATGATTTATGTGGCAGGGATGGAGGGAAGTGTATGACAGAGCGTGAGATATTGACAGCCGGCCTGTCCGAATTGCAAATTGATTCTCCACAGGCTGTGGATAAGTTATTAGAATTTTCAGCCCAGTTGTTGGAGAAAAATAAAGTCATGAATCTGACGGCAGTAACAGATCCGCTGGAGGTGGTGACGCGGCATTTTTTAGATTGTGCAGTGCTTTCTGAATATGCAGCGGGACAGCAGCAGGCCATTGACATTGGTTGTGGGGCAGGTTTTCCGGGAATTCCATTGGCGTTGCTAACGGATGTGGAGTTTTTACTGCTGGATTCATTGAAAAAACGTATTTTATGGCTTTCGGAGATGATAGAGGCATTGGCAATACCAAATGCGAGAGCAGTACATGCACGCGCGGAGGAATATGGGCATCGGGAGGAATTTGATCTTGCAGTTTCGCGAGCGGTTGCTCGGCTGAACATATTGACGGAATTATCATTGCCGTTTGTAAAGCTGGGAGGGCGTTTTATTGCGATGAAAGCTGATGGCTGTGAGACTGAGGTGGAAGAGGCAAAACAGGCGATTACATCGCTTGGCGGCGAGCTTGAAGAGGTACGCACTTATACCGTACCGCAGACGGAATTAAGACGGTGTCTGGTGATTGTTCATAAGGTGCACCAAACGCCAAAGGATTACCCGCGCCGGTTTGCCAAGATTTCGACGCGGCCGCTTTGAAAACAGCGAATAAATCTGGGAAATATAACAGTCTGTAGCACGATTACAGACTGTTATTTTTTGCCGGGAAATCGTAGAAAATTGACAAAGCCACAGCGTTTATGTCGAGGATCAACGGGAAAAGAGGTTTATTGCGGTAATTTCCCCTTTACAATCTGGAATAAAATGGTAATCTATAACTAAGAGAACATTTTAGAAAGGGAGATCGCTTATGACACCACCGATCAGCTTCACCACTACAGACCGGCCATTACGCCGGATACGTATCAATCAAATTACGCGGAATCCATATCAACCGCGTAAATATTTTGATCCGGAGGCGATCAACCAGTTGGCGGAATCCATACGATTATATGGTGTGCTGAATCCGTTAACCGTGCGGCGGAAGAGCGGAGGCTTTGAGCTGATAGCAGGGGAGCGGAGGCTGCGTGCGGCCCGGGCGGCAGGGCTGACGGAGGTACCATGTATTGTAATGACGGCGGATGAACAGGATTCCTCTGCGATAGCACTGGTAGAGAATTTACAGAGACGTGATTTAGATTTTTTTGAGGAGGCATATGGATACCGGCAGTTAATAGAATTGTACGGGCTGACCCAGGAAGAAGCCGCACGGAGAGTAGGGAAGACGCAAAGTGCAGTTGCAAATAAATTACGTTTATTAAAGCTATCACCGAAAAACATGGACTTGATTCGGGAAGCAGAGTTGACGGAACGACATGCGAGAGCATTGCTTCGCATAACAAATGAAGAGGCGCGGTTGGCAGCGACACGATATATTATAGAGCATGAATTTAATGTAAGCAGAACAGAGCAGTACATAGATAAGCTGTTGACGGAACAGGAACTAGCTGCACCGCAGAAGGGAAGATTGCGAATGATGGTAAAGGATGTACGTCTTTTTCTGAATACCATAGACCGTGCGGTAGGGACAATGCAGTCATGTGGAGTACGTGCCGATGTGCAGAGGGAGGAGAATGAAAATGGATTGAGATTAACCATATCAATACCACACGCACGTGGAGAATAGAAATGACAGAAATGGAAGGAGTGCAATAAATCCCAACAATATAATATCAAAAAAAACGTCAAGGACAAGCTGAAAATGATGAGATAACATAACAACCTTGTGAATGATAAAAAAGGAAAATTTCTGGTTTGAGAGGAGGAGTTCGTAAGGCTATAATTAAAATTTTATGAAAATAAAATATTTGTGAAGGGAGGAAGAGAAATAGGCTGACCGGCCCGCTCTACTTTTGGCGGGCTGGTCAGCATAGTATGAAAGAAAGGTGGAAACTTCAAAATCCCCGTCCCGCCCGCAGGCGATAAAGAGATGCGTAGCATCTCGGGGTCTGGGGCGTAAGCCCCAGCGGGAGTCCAGAGGGCAGAGCCCT
>CAJUSB010000084.1 GCA_910589115.1 uncultured Clostridia bacterium
CCCCCCCCCCCCCCCCCCCCCCCCCCCCCCCCCCCGCCCGCTGCGGAGGCGATCCGATTGGATTGACAAGCGCGTGGGTGGTGTGGTAAGCTAATTTCAAATCATATTTTTTTCCAAAGAAAGGACTGTGTATCATGTGGAAAGAATTTAAGGAATTTGCATTTCGCGGTAACGTCATGGATATGGCAATCGGCGTCATTATCGGCAGCGCATTCTCCGGTATCGTAAATGCACTCGTTAATATGCTGACATCTGTCATCAGCATCGCGACAAATGGCATCCAGTTCGCCGAAATGAGCCTCTCCCTGGCTGGGACCGCTATCGTTTACGGCGAATTTATTCAAGCCGTGCTCAATTTCTTTATTATCGCCGCCTGTGTCTTTGCTATGGTTAAAGCAATGAATCGCCTGCATCATAAAAAAGAAACGCCCGCACCAGATGTACCCTCCGCACCCTCCGCAGAAACGCTCCTCGCCGAAATTCGCGACCTCCTGAAAGAGCAGGCAGTCTCCGGGCCGTCCGCAGCAGCGCCGGAAAAAGAGGTGTAATCCCTATGATTCTGGATATCTTGCAGCTGCGTGAATTCCACCACATTTCATTGCTCGGCGCAGGCGGGAAAAGTACGCTGCGCACCATCCTGGAAGCCGAAAGTGCCCGCCTCGGCGAAGCCCGCACCTTCCAGGAAATCGGCGCGTCAGACGGCCGCTGCCTGATGCTTTATGCCCCCGGTACGCTGGTGCTTCCCCCCGAAACCGACTGCGCAGTCATTGTCGTCGGCCTTGGCGCACTCGATTGGCCCATTCAGGAAGTTTGTGCAGGATTCAACCTGAAACGTGAGTTTACTGCCGAGCCTGCCCGCCCCTGTGATGAACAGGATTTGCTTTCCATCGTGCAGGATACCCTGCAAACAGTAGCCCTCCCAAAAGAACGTGTCCGCGTGCTGCTGAATCAAGCCGATACCGGTGCGCTTCATATCCGCGCCTCCGGGCTGCTGCGTTCCCTTCAAAATGACGGCATTCATGCAGCGGCACTTTCTTTGCTCGCATAGGATGGATTGCTTTTCTGTTCTCTGTAGAAAAGCGCCTGCATCGGGATTTTTTCCCTAATGCAGGCGCTTTCTTTATGTTATTCTGCCGAAATCGTATCCGTTATAGACAAGCTGCGAATCCGGCGTGCCGGTGCAGCTGCGGCTAATAGAACCGCGCCCAGCATCACCAGCACAATCACAAGCAGCGGTTGCCACGGCAGCATCCATGGATCCCCCCACTGGAATGTGACCACTTTTGAAAAAATCAGCCAGTGCAGCGGCACCCCTAGCACAATGCCCAGTGTAAACCCACCACACGCATACGTCAGCGCTTCCGCCAGGACCATCCGGGTCAGCTGTTTCCCACTCATTCCAATCGCACGCATTGCACCATATTGCCGCATCCGCGCCGAAACACTAAGCGCAATACTATTCACAATATGGAATACCGCAATCAAGGCAATGACTGCCAAAAAGCCATATACAAACAGCACTACCGAATAATAGGCCCCGCGTCCCTCACGGTTGCTGAGCCGCCGGTCGGAGAAGCGGTAGCCCTCACCCGCAAGGGCACGGATTTCCGCAACTGCCGCATCCGTTTCACCCCGCGAAAATTGCACATCGATTGCGGTATACCCGCTTTCCCCTGTGAGCTGGTGAAAAAGTTCTTCCGAACAGAATACCGTTTCGATGCCCGGTTCGCGTTCATAGGGGCTGTAGGTAACACATCCCGAAACCGGCAGCGCATATCCGCCCAACGTGAGGAAACCGCCAGTTTCCAGCACGCTGTCCGCCCCGTAGGCATACAGTAAGCCACGGCCTTCCTCGGCCTCGTCAAAGTCCCCCGAAAGCCGCGACTGCCGCGCCCAGCGGAATTGGTTCTTTTCATACGAAAACAGGTTGACGCGTACCGGCTGGCCATTATAGGAACCCTCCAGCAACGGCGCAAAGCTGTGTCCGTACACCCGCGCTACAGCCGGGTTACGTGCAATTTCCCCAGCCATAGAAACCGGCACCGAACAGCTTTCATCCGGGCTGATGATCGAAAAATCCGGCCGGGAAGGATGCAGCGGATTCACTGCATGGTGCATAAAATCAATCATCGCACTGAATGACAGGAACAATACGATACTAAATGCAAATGATCCCGCCATCAGCGTAAAATTGCGTCGGCTTCCAACCGCATGATGTATGCCAAGCGCAGTTTCAACCCGGAATAAGCGGGTGTCTGCCGCCCGTTTTGCCGCCTGCACCGTGCCCGCATTTCCTGAAGCCGCTGCCAGCGGAGAGACTTCCGCTGCCCGTTTCGCCGGAGTACGCGCGGCCAGCAGCACGGTCAGCACGCCCACTACACTGCCGCTGACCAGTGCAGCCAGGCTAACGCCAAACCGGGGCATCGTTGAAAAATAATTTGGCACCAATACCCGGAGTATCCCGCACAGAACCCAGACTACAGCCGTCCCGGCGAGCAGCCCGAGCGGGACCGCACTCCGGCACCATCCCAGGGCTTCCCTGCGGACGAACCGGCGTACCTGCCGGGGCGTTGCCCCAAGGCACCTCAGCAGCCCGAAAAATTCTGTGCGCTGGGCAACGCTGCTGTTCAGGCTGCCCGTCATCATGAGTACCCCCGAAATCGTCACCAGCAGCGCGAGCACGGCTGCTGTCGAATAAAGCATATGCATATACGGGTCATTGCTTTGGCCGGAAAGCCCCATCAGCTTGGGATTCTGTCCCAGTTGATCTTCGCTCAGCCCGAATTGCTGCCGGATATCCCTGAAAACGCGCTGCATGTTGCAAAAAGGCGTAAGCTCGATATAATACCACATTTCGGCATTTTCAAACCGGGAAAAGTACCGTTTGTAATCACTGCTATTGAATAGCAGCCCTGCACCATCCTGCTCAAGCATCATTGAGGTATCGCTAAAAAAACCGGTTACACGGAACGAGGCGTCTGCACCATCCGGAAATGACAAGGTAATGGTATCCTCCAGCTGTATACCAAACAGTGTTTTTGCGTTCTCTGTCATGGAAACCGTACCGCTTTCCGCAGGGAAGCCGCCCGCCTGATACGAAATCCCGGGGAACATCTCAAACCATGATTGGTCACAGCCACACACTGCGACCCGCCTGCCGTCAACCGTAAAATCATCCCCGAGGCGGCTGTTTTTGGCGCCGTACCAGCCTGACCGCACGACCTCCGGCCAGGCGGAAAGCAACGTGCCGTCCTCTTCTGAAATGCCGCCCTTGATTGCAGCGTGCCAGCTGCCGTACTGCTGCACAGCCTGTCTGCGCTGATTGGCAATCTCCATATCGGCCATGCCGAAAATCGCCGTCACCAAAAATACAGCCAGCACTATGCAAAGCCGTGTCATACGGCTTTGGCGGCGGCGCACCTTGGAAGAAATCCCTACAAGGTCTAAATAATGCTTCATACCGGCGCACCTCCCAAATCGGTCAAAACGCCGTCCTGTACACGGAACACCCGGTCTGCCGAAGCTGTCAGGTTCAGATTATGGGTAATCATCAATACCGTCTGCTGATAGCGCCGCGAAGCCCGCAGAAGCAGTTCCATAACATCCCGGCTGCTTTTGGAGTCAAGGTTGCCGGTCGGCTCATCCGCAAGTACAACTGCCGGATGTGTGATAAGCGCCCGCCCAATCGCTGCCCGCTGCTGCTGTCCGCCGGAGAGTTCGCACGGCAGATGCAGGCGGCGGTCCGCCAGACCGAGCACTTCCAGCAGTTCATCCACCCGGCTTTGTTCCGGGCGCTGCCCGTCAAGCAGCAGTGGAAAAACCATATTTTGCTCCACGTTGAGCTCTGGGATCAGGTGGAAAGCCTGAAAAATAAAGCCGATATTCTGCCGCCGGAAAATGGTGCGCCGTTCTTCCGGCAGGGCAAACAGATCCTCCCCATCCAGGAAAACCTTGCCCGAGGTCGGGGTATCCAGCCCTCCGATGCAGCTCAGCAGCGTACTTTTGCCCGAGCCGGAATCCCCGACAATGGCAGCAAATTCGCCTCTTTGCAGTGAAAAAGTGGCATTTTGCAGCGCACGCACCTGCGCCGCCCCGGAACCATACGTTTTGCACAGTCCCTGTACATTCAAAATCTCCATATTATCGCTCCTGAAAACAATGTTTTGTGTTTGTCCGGGTATGTCCCCGGTTTGCTGACAGGATTCAGTATAGCACACGGGGCTTACAGTCAGGTGAATTTCTGCTTACACTTTTGTAAGGAATGATGCGGCGAAAACCGTGCCCTGTCCGGGCTCGCTTTGCACGGTGAGCAGCCCGCCTTGTCCTTCTATGACCGCACGGGCCAGCGGCAGCCCTAACCCGACCCCTTGCGAATCCTTTGCAGCAGGGCTGCGATAAAAGCGCTTGAAAATATGGTGCAGGTCATCGGGCGCAATGCCCGCGCCCGTGTCGGAAACCGTGATTCGCAGCATGGCGGGCGACGGTTCCCAGCAGACAGAAACCGTATCGCCGCGCCGGGTATGGTCGAGTGCATTTTTGATTAGATTGCCGATTGCTTCTGCTGTCCATGCCGGATCGCATTGCAGGGTCAGCGCCGGGTCGCCGGAGAATGTCAGGTGCTTTCCTTCGTGGGCGGCGCGGGTTTGCAGTTCGGCGGAGGCGCGTGCTGCAAGATCGGCAGCACGCACGGTCTCTTGGGAAAAGGTGATGCTGCCTGCATCCAGCCGCATCATTTTGAGCAGTGCACCGATCAGGCCTTCCATACGGGAAATGGAGGTGAGGGATTTTTCGGCAAAGGTACATACGGTTTCCAGATTTCCGGGCTCATCTGCGATGATTTCAGCATACATTTTGACTGCTGCCAGCGGTGTTTTCAGTTGATGGGAGATATCAGAAACCGTATCTTTCAGGAATTCTTTTGTGTGGCGTTCGGCGTCTATTCCGGCTTTTAGGGCGGCGGCCAGCTGCTCTGCGGCGGCAAACAGCCGGAACAATGCCCCGGCCTGTGCACGTGGCAGGTGCTGGCTGAAATCCCCGTCCGCGTAATGCAGCATAAAGGCGGCGGCTTCCTGGCAAAGGCGGTCGCGTGCGGCAAGATACCGGGCCGTCAGCGCCAGAAGCAGCGTTCCTGGCAGCAATACGCCGCAGACTGCCGCCAGCAGGAAATGTCCGGTGCTGGTGCGCACTGTGGACAGCAGCCAGGTGGGCGTTCGGTCTGTCCGGCCCATTCGTGCAAGCAGCGCTTGTGCAGCATCGGAGGCTTGTTCCTGCTGGAAGATTTCTGCGATATCGGTGGGGGAAGCGCCGCGGTCGAGCAATGCAGCTGCCAGTGTGGTTTCGCGTTCGAGCAGTGCGGAACGGACTGCATCTGCATGGAAGAATGTAAGAAGGACGGCCAGCAGCAGGAATCCGCCGCAGGCAGCTGCCAATGCTGCAAAGAAGCGCCGTGTACTGTGGTCCTGCAAAAAGCTCACGTTGCGTCTCCTTTCCATTGATAGCCGAGGCCGCGCACGGTCAGCAGGTGTATGGGGTGGGATGGGTCAAGCTCCACTTTTTCGCGCAGGCGGCGGATGTAGACGGAAAGGGTGTTATCATCAACAAAGCAGCCCTGACCATCCCAGAGGGCGTCAAGAATTGCAGCGCGGGTCAGGGTCTGCCCGCTGTGTTCGGCTAAGCAGCAAAGCAGGCGATATTCGGCGGCGGTGAGTGCCAGTGGAACGCCGTGGAGCAGGGCGCGTCCGGCGGCGCGGTCGATTGTGAGTGGGCCGGAGCGCAGCAGTCCATCGGCGGGGCTCCGCCGGAGGCGTGCGCGGATGCGGGAGCAGAGTTCACCGAGGCGGAAAGGCTTCGTGATGTAGTCATCCGCGCCGGAATCCAGGCCGCGGATGACGCTTGTTTCCTCATCGGAAGCGGTTAAAAAAACGATTGGGACGGGATTTCGAGCGGATCGGACGCGTTCGCAGAGGGAGAATCCGCTGCCATCGGGCAGAGAAACATCCAGCAGCAGCAAGTCATAGGACTGTGATTTGAGCAGGGCGTCGGCCTCTGCAAGCGAACGGGCAACATCCACAGAAAACCCATTTTTCGGCAGTGCATATGTGAGTCCGTCGATCAGTCCGCCGTCATCCTCCAGCAATAGAATATGGTTCATTTTCGATCACTCCTTTTTGCGGCGATGTGCTCCTCCGCCGCTGCCAAAAGGCGATGTCCTCCGCGGACGGCGCCAAAGGGCTCTGCCCTCTGGACTCCCGGCAGGCCCCGCCCTGCACCCGCTGGGGCTTCCGCCCCAGACCCCCGGCTGCTTCCGCAGCCTCCCTCCGCTGCGGCGGGGCTGGTGCAGTCACACCCTTCACTGCACTCTGCCCGGCCCGCCAAAAGGACAGCGGGCCGGGTGGCAGAATACGTCCTGGGGAGGCTCTCTCGCCATTAGAATTTATTATATCACATTTACGGGAGCATTTGACCCATCTTACAAAAATGTAAGAATATGTGATTTTTCCCTCTATATGGCCGATGTGCTGGAAACCAGCCATACAGCCGACATTTTTTTGGTTTTTTTGTCAGGATATTTCGGATATCTTCTTGACAGGACGGCGAACGGGTGATATGCTTGATACAACAAATCTGTTTGAGTACATTCCAGATATTGGGGCATATGAGACAGGTTTGATAAATCTTTTTTTCAAAAATTTAGATATTGGTACAGAATGGGGGGAGGCAAAGATGCTGCCATACCTTCTATTGGGGGGTACAAGTCTGACCGGCGCGCTGCTGCCCGAGCGGAAACCTGCGCATCAGCGGGTATTCCTTTTGGGGATGGGTGTGCTGTACTGGCTGCTTGCTTCACTTCGTTATGTCACCGGCTTTGATTATCGGTTTTACGAGAAATATTTCTGCTTTACGGCAACATCTGATATAGCCGGATTAGCGACGTTTGGCCAGATCGAACCGGGTTACCGGCTGTTAAATGTTATCGTTTCCGGGCTTGGCGGAGATTATCGTGTTTTTCTTTTTGTATTTCATTTCCTGTTTACCGCACTGGTTTTCGTGTGGCTTGCACGGTATTCTGCGATTCCATGGATGAGCGCCTATTTATTTTTGACACTTCAATACTTTGCATTAGGTATGAATTTTCTGCGTCAGGCGCTGGCAGGCGCGATTATTTTATGGATTTATCCGTTTTTGAAATCCCGTCGGCTGCTGCCTTGTTTTGGGCTGACTCTTTTGGCATCATGCTTCCACCGGACGGCGCTTATTATGCTGCCGCTCTGTATTTTGCTCAGCCTGCGGCCTTCTAAGCTGCACTATGGATTGTCTGCTTTGGCAGCGGTGAGCGGTTATTTCCTGATGGACCCTTTCATTAAGGTGGTTGTTTCCATTGTACCGAAATACCAGCATTATCTGACAGAGAAATACTGGCAGGGGAACAGCTTCCGTTATCTGTTGATGCCGATAGGGTGTTTTCTCATTGCATTGCCGCTGATTCGCAGGGCTATGCAGGTGAAGTCAGAGTCCCCGGTACTTGCAAATAGTATGTTTTACGCATTGCTGATGCAGGTATTTATTACGAAGCATTTTATCTTGGAGCGGCTTTCTATCTATGTTGCTTTTTTTGCACTCATTGCATTGCCTGAAGCAATTCGGGCAGCGGATCAGCGTACAGCCAGACTCCGCACGGGCTTGCTGCTTGGCGGATGTTTTCTGTATTTTCTATTCGCGGCAAGTCAGGGATTCCATGGCGTTTATCCGTTCCATGGGATTTGGGATAAAGCGCAAACACTTGCTCCGCATTGATTCCATAAAAACCGGCCAGGCGGGCTGTCTCCCCCCTGGCCGTATCAATTTACAGGTACAGGTCAAATATGTGTTATTGTTTGTAGCTTTGTTCCGTTAAGAGATTCGGTTACTGCGCCTGACGGACGACAAAGGTAGGTGTTACTGTAAAGGCATTTTCCGGAACGGCAACGCCCAGCGTACCTACGACATACATAATAGAGCTGTCTAAAGCGCTGATGGATGTAATATTGATCGTATCCGAGCTGTTTGCACGGAGCCACTTGGTACCGTCAAGCGAGGTCGGCATCTGGTTCGCCATAGACTCTGCCTGGAATCCGACCGCAATCTGCTTTTCGCCGACATTTGGCCCATCGCTCCAGGTAGTGCCTTCGAGCTTGCTCAAATCTACGGCTGTATAGACAACGTCCAATGCAACCGGAACGCTGGAGTTATTTTTTATCGTGATACGCGGGGAAATAACCTTGTTATCCCCTTGGATAGAACGCGCCATGTTAAACGGAACATAAGTTGGCATTGTGACAGACATGATGGTCGGCTGGATTTCGCCAACCATCAGCACATCGTTTGAGGAACCGATGGCAACATCCTTACTCTGATAGGATGCTGCGCGTGCGGCCGCAGTATTGGCCGCATATGCATTGCTGCTGAAAAGCATAGCTGCAATCAGAATCACTGGCAGTATACGGGAAATCATTTTTCTTTTCATTTTGGATGATCCTCCTTTTTATGCTGCCTGCACCTGTAAAATGAAGCAATTTAACTGAGAACGGTTAACTTTATCGCGGCGCCGGCCTGTCCGATATAGCTTTGGTCACTCTCGCGGTAAGCGTTGAAATAAGCGGTCACTGCGTATTCACCCGGTTCGAGCACCTTGTCCAGGCTTGTCTTTTCAATGTATGAACCTGCCGGGAGAGCCTTTGACTTATAAATCAGCTCGCCGGTTTCATCGGCATATAGCTCAACCACTATCAATTTAGCATTGTTGCCTGGATTCTCTATCATTAGGTTTCCTTCCGCACTACCTGATGCAAAAACAGGATTGGTATTGATAGAAAATGCAATCATCCCTTCATCCAGCTGCGCTTGAAGCTCGGCTTGCCGCTGGGCGATATCGATTCCTGGCATGATGCCGATTGTGGCATTGTCATCCAGTTCCATGCCGCTTTTGTTTTGCAGCAGATAGTAGATTACTGCCCCAGCCAGCAGCAGGAGAAGCAGCAAAAGAAGGATCAGCAATTTCCCTTTTTTGTCCTTCTTTCCAGGCTTAGCTGCTTTTGTGCTGACGGCCTCCCCGCCCTGTGTCAGTTCTCTTGTTTCCATGTCTTTCAGGAACCTCCCTATTTTTGTGTTTTTTGTACAGAAAAAGGAACTTTTTCTCATCGAAACCCCTGATCCCTTTTTGCACACTTAATAATCCATACATTTATATATCTCCGCAGCTGGCCTGAAAGTCACACATTAAAACGAATTTTGTCGATTTTTACAAAAACGTTGCTGCATTTTGATAATTGTGCACAAACGCAATAAAGCAATCCCTCCTATACGGGAAGGGATTGCGGCAGAGTTTTAGTTGATTTGGATATTTTCACTTAAAACGGGCTGCAATGCGCTCTTAGATATTGACAACAGGGACGGTCACTTATGAGGCAGAATGATGACGCATATTTGAAATTTGACAAACATTACAGGGAACAGTGGCACAGGTTATGTAAGCTCGCATCAGTGAAACTCGGCAATGCTGATTTTGCAGAGGAAGTTGTAGAAGACACTTTTCTGACTGCATGGGTCAAGCGGAAAGAATTCCTGAACAGCCCCAATCCCGTCGGCTGGCTTTTTGTTACGCTGGATTACAAAATATTGAATATTTTCAAAAATAGGCAGCGCCTTATGTGTCTTAATGAGGATGATATTAAAGAGATCGGTTATTGCGATACGCTGGACCCTCTGCTGAGTTTCCGTGGAATCATACCGGATGAAGAGCTGCATCTGCTTTATAGCCGTTATGTGCGAAATACGTCATATCAGGAGCTGGCCGCAGAAATGAAGATCGGTTTATCCGCCTGTAAAATGCGGGTCAAACGGGCCAAAGAGCGCTTTGCAAAAGCATGTGAGGAAGAAAATGGGAATTAAATACCGCCTTTTTTGGGGGCTGAAAAAAATTTATATTTGTGGTGCGGCTTTTGGCTGCGCCGGTGGAATCGTAAATAAGGAGGGTGCTGAGGATGGATGAAAACAGCAGTACCCGTTCCTTATTATACCGGAGCCTGAACCTGTTAAGTACAGACGAGTTAGAGGAGGTGTTACGCACAAACCGATTGATAACAGGTGATATGGCATCGGATGAAGAAGCGTTAATCACAATTACCGATATTCTCCTAGAACGTGAAAATAAGCCCGCCGGACTGGCAGAACAGGAAACCGAGGCTGCATTGGAGGCATTCTGGCGCGATACTGTGCAGGATGAGGAAAACCATGCACGCGCAGTGAAATCTGCCCGGAAACCTGTAAAACACCGGTGGAGACGTTGGCTGGTGGGTGTTGCCGCAGTGCTGGCAATCGGGATTCCGACAGCGCAGGCTTTAGATTTTAATTTGATTTATATTGTTCAGCAGTTGATTACAGGGCAGTTTTCCTTTGCCTCTAACACTGAAACAGCTGATATGATAGACGCTGTAAAGTTACAAAAACTGCTGGATGAAGAAAACATTCCTGTTTCATTAGCGACACTGTGGATACCAGATGGATTTGCAGTAGCAGAAGGTTCCAGAAAAGATTATCTTGATTTTGAGTTATTCCAGTTAAAAATGTTAAATGATAAAAAGGAATGGCTTGTGATAGATATTATACGTTATAAAAGTGAAACATACAACAGACAGACGGAAACAATCGATCCCACAGCAAAGCCGTATTTTACTGAAAGCAGACAATTTTATATTTTAAGTAATGAAAAAAATATATCAGCCGCCTGCTTTGAGAAGAATATAGAAATCACAGTTTATGGAGATATTGGAGCGGCAGACCTTTGTAAAGTTATTGATTCGATAGGGTGAGTTTTATGAAAAAGATAATATCCGTTTTTTTGATGGCAATTTTATGTTTTACGGCTATATCACCTGCTTCAGCAGCATTTGAAGTATCTGATCAAGAACTTCAATCACTATATACGCAACAGGCACGTGATCTTGAACGAGCCAGCAGTTATTTTGCTGTTCGTATGGTATGGGCTTCAGCCGGACGAGATGGCGAGCTTGAGTTTGGGTTTGAAGTAGGTTGCCCTCGAACCATGAACCGTTTAGGGGCACTTGAAATCGAAATTATGCGGAAATCTGGTGACAACTGGATTCCTGTAAAAACTTATAAATACACAGATAGTGGAATGGATTATTTATATGCATCAGACGATGCAACTCATACAGAGGCTATTTACTTTCAGGGTACGGTTGGACGCGACTACTTTGCTTATATTACACTGAAAGCAGAAGATGATGATGGATCTGATACGCGAATCATGCTGACCAATGTCGTTACAGCGGAAGATTGAATAACGATAATATACACTATATAAAAAAATAACGGTGCGCCGACAGACGCACCGTTATTTTTTCACTTATTCAGCAAACACCTTGCCCAGCTCAATAAAGCATCCGTCAAGAATATTCACGCGTGCAATGTCTTCACGGCCATATTCTTCATGTATCCGCAGGAAGCCATTCCCATCCTGCAAAAATACCTGTACCGCTCTGTTTTCCGGGTCAGCAATCCAATATTCCCGCACACCGGCCTGCTGATAAAGGTTCAGCTTAATCAGCCTATCGTGCCGTAGGCTGGAAGGGGACAATACCTCTATCACCATATCAGGTGCCCCTTTGCAGCCGTACCGGTCCAGCTTGCCGCTGTCGCACACGATGGAAAGATCAGGCTCAACCATTGTATCAATATCCTCCGGCCGGTCCCCTTCCTTTTCAAACAGGCGGACGGCAAACGGGGCCGGATAAACCCTGCACGGTTTGCCATCCAGAAAATTTCCAAGCTGCCTGCCAAGCTCAAAACAAATACTCTGGTGAAATCTGGACAGCGGCGCCATCAAAAACGCTTGACCGTTAATAATCTCAAACTGCTCATTTCCAGACCATTTAAGGCAGTCTGCAAATGTATATTGTATCGTTCCTGCTGGTAATTGCATAAACCGTTCCTCCTGGCTATGCGCAGTATACATATTCTAAACATACCCCAATATCCGCGCCTGCGTTATTTTTCAGATGTTTGTTTTTGTGCTTCCGCAGAAACACCGCATGAAAAGCCACAGCTAAGCGCTCCCGTTGGGCAAATGTCTTTACACTTGCCGCAGCGGATGCATTCCGGACTTCCGGGGTCTTTTGTGACCTCGACTGCCATCGGGCAAACGGCTTCACACTGTTTACAGCCGACACATTTGGATTCATTCAACCTTAGCTGAAAAAAACTGAACCGGTTAAATAGTGCATAAAACGCTCCTAATGGACAAAGATAGCGGCAAAACGGGCGATGCACCAGCAGGGAAATAAACAAAATTACTGCCAAAACCAACGCTTTCCAACTAAACAGCGCCCCCGCCAGACTGCGCAGTTGCGGATTGGTCAACATCAGCGGGATTCCGCCGCCCAGCGTACCGGCTGGGCAAAGGTACTTGCAAAAATACGGTGGAAGCACGCCGGAACCCTCTGCCACAAAGGCTGGCAGCAGAATCACCAAGACAATCAAAACAACATATTTCAGCAAGCGCAGGGGACGGTCAAGCACGGCAGGAACTTTCCATTTCGGAGATGGAATTTTATGCAGCAAATCCTGTACCAGTCCAAACGGGCATAGCAGCCCGCAGACCGCACGTCCCAGCACAACGCCGAACAGCATTAGCAGCCCCAGCACATAAAACGGAAAACGGTGTTTATTCAAAAGTGTTTGCAGTGCACCAATCGGACAGGCTCCCAGCGCGCCGGGACAGGAATAACAATTCAGTACCGGCACACAGAACATCTTTCCCCCGCCGGTAAAAATCTTTCCTTTTTGAAACCCTGCTGCATAACCGTTAAAGAATGCCGCAGACACAAGCTGCACAATGCGCTGGAATGAAATACGCGGCGGTTTCCGCTGCCCGGATGCTACCCGATCCCGATGCATTCCAGACATATTTTCACCGCCTTTTGCAGCACCAGCAGCTGCTCCTGACGCATAAGCCCGATGACAGTGAGCGCAGCGGCCATCGTCAGAAGCCCGTACCGCATGAATAAAATATTTTTCTTATTCAATGCTGATTGGCTCCTTTCCATCGGCTTCCAATATCTGATTGACTGCTTCCAGATAGACCGCATGTAAATCCGGCTGTCCGCCGATTATCATATCACCGCGAAGGGTCCCATCCGGGCCAGCGAAAACCGTGGTGGGAATAAACTGAATCTGATTGCAAATATTCTGCAAATCACCATCGGCAGAAAGCAGCGTGAGCCCTTCATATCCGGCATCGCTCAGGATATCAGCAGCGGAATCCGCTTCCGCCGGGCCGTCAAGGCAGAACGTAATCAGCTGTACATTCTCCGGCAGCGCTTTCTCAAGGCTGGCAATATCCGGCATTTCTGATACACAGGGGCCGCAGGATATCGACCAAAAATTGATGATTGTAACATCTTTCCCGGCAATATCCTCCTGCGTGAAGGTTCCGCCGTCCATTGTTTCCGCAGAGAAGGAACTCAGACTGCCCAACCTGGCAGCATCGTTTTCACTTCCGTTATTGTCTTCCGTGTTTTCAGCCGTTCCAGCAGCCTCTGACGTGCGTTTGCCGGCTGACTCCATTTTGGTGGATGTTATGCCGAAGCTGCCCGCAACAAACAGGCAAACCAAAAGCGCGACAATAAAAACTAATCCTTTTATTCTTCCGTCCTGCATGTGATACCTTCTTTCAATTTGCATTTTCAACATGGATCCCTGCCATCTTTTTAAGGGGGACTACATCATTATAACGATTTTAACTGTTTTTGTCCAGATAGATTCCAGGGGATTTCTTAAAAACGTGATAGAGTGCACTTCTCTTGCATTTATAGAACAGGATTAGCATCATAATCAAGGTTACTGCAGCACCTTTTATACTAGAGCAATCGGCGAAAAGGTATTCAGTATCCGGCGCAGGTAAACCAACCT
>CAJUSB010000085.1 GCA_910589115.1 uncultured Clostridia bacterium
GGAACCCTGCCGCTCCCCGCGTAGGGGCGGGTGCAGGGTGGAACCCTGCCGCTCCCCGCGCAGGGGTGCCCGCCGCACAGGCGCGGGTGTCCGGAGGGCAGAGCCCTCGGCGCGCAGGGGCGTTAGTCCAATACTTCCAGATTCTCGGTGACCGCCCGGAGGAATGTCGCACGCTTTACGTCCCGCTCCCCCGCTGTGCCCCCCAGCAGCACCGGACGGACCGCCTGCTCCGCCGCCATTATGTCCTGCGATGGTACTCCCCGCAAATATCCCATTTGCAGGCCAATCAGTACATACGACAGGCACTCCAATGCCTCCGCCGTGTCAATGCGCCGCGCCGTCCGCAATATTCCCGCCGCCCGGCATACCTGGTCGCTCAAACCAATTTCATCCCGCGTGCGCAGCTGCTCACGCGCTTTCTTTTCTGCCTCAATTACGCCGGTAGCAGCGTCGATCAGCCGGTCAATTATCGCATCCTCCGAAAGCCCCAGCGTGATCTGATTCGACAACTGGAAAAATGCCCCCGTCGCCTTTGAGCCTTCCCCATACGCCCCACGCACCGTGAAGCCCTGCCGTCCAGCCCAGCTCATCATCTGCGAAAGCCCGCTGTTCGCCGCCAGCACCGGTAAGTGTAACATCACCGATGCACGCAGTCCCGTTCCAAGATTTGATGGACACGCTGTCAGATAACCCAGCTTTTCGTCATAGTCCATTTGCAGCTGCCCCTCCAGCAGCCCTGCAAGACGGCGCGCCGTCTCCATGCACTCCTTCGGGCAAAGCCCGCTGCCCAGTACCTGCAAACGGATGTGATCCTCTTCCCCGATCATGATCGCTGCGCCACCATCCGACGATGCAATCAAAAAGCCGCCCTTCCGCGCTAAATCAGGGGAAATCAAATGCTTCTCTACCAGCGCAGCCGCTTCCTGGCTGCCCGCCCGCACCTCTGTCATCGCAAAATCTGACGCAATCGCTGGCGCCGTCTGGAGCGCAGACCATACCTTGTCCGCAATCTCCCTATATTCTCCAAGCCCCAGCCCACGGTATGTGTATCCACGGACATTCCGCGCCAGCCGTACCCGTGTCGTCGCTACCAGGTCGGTGAAGCCGCCCTTCTGTATAAATGTGCTCATCTCTGCTCCCCCTCCAATCTGCGTATCTCGTCGCGCAGCCGCGCGGCTTCCTCATATGCCTCAGATGCAATCGCATCATTTAACTTTGTCCGCAGCACTGCCACCGGGTCACTCTGTTCCTCCGCCGGTGTCGTGCCTACATGCGCCGTAGACCCATGCAGTTTATGAATATAAGGCGTCAGAATATCTGCGAAATTCTTGTAACAATCCGCACAGCCCGCCCGCGCCGTGCGCCGCAGCTCACTCTCCGTCATCCCACAGGTACGGCACCGCCGCCCGCCGCCAAGCCCCGGCTGCAATACGGTCGAATCCCCCCAGAATGACTGGAACGTTGGCGAAAATCCCATCCCGCCAAAGCCGCCCGTCAACTTCTGCGCACAGGCCGCACATAAGTGCATCTCACTGACCTGTCCGTTAATATTTTGTTTATAATAGGTTGTGGCTTCATTTACGCCGCAATGTTGGCATAACATATTCATTCGCTCCTCTCAACGTTCCTCTATTTCTCAGGCCCGGAATGCTTCCGCCCTGCCGTGTGTTTGCTGCACAAACCGCCTCCCTAAGTGGTAATCCCCATCACCGCACAGCGGTAAATGGATGCCCGTATGCAGTCGCGCAGCTCTGTGGGGACTTCACCCAGCGCACCATCTGAACACGCCGCCGTCAGCAGCTGTCCCTCACGCAGCGTGAGCAGCCCGGCAGATACCAGCGCCCGCGTCAGCCGCGCCGCATCCTTCTGCCCCAGCCGTCCGCCGACGGCCCGCCCAGCCTCCAAAAGCATCCGCTGTTTGTCATCCATCACGCGGACGATTCGGATAAACCCGCCGCCTCCCCGCTGGCTCTCTACCAGGTAGCCGTTCTCCGGGGAAAAGCGCGTCTCAATCACATAATTGATCTGGCTCGGCACGCAGGAAAAACGATCCGCAAGCATCTTGCGCGAAAGCTCCGCAACCCCGCCGCCGTCTGACAGCATTTCTGCGATGCACTCGGCGATCAAGTCGCTCATCTTCACTGGCCTCAGCCCCTTTCTGACTTTTCCTGACCTTTGATTTTATTATACCATCCCGTGTGGAAATTGCAAGCATTTTTTCTGACCTTTCCTGACCTATCTTTTCCGGTTTTCAGGCGTTAGCCCTCTCTAGCTATTGTATCCTCATCCGCACGCGAAATTTCTCGATTTTTCGCAGCTTCTAAAAAAATGCCCTGCGGCACATCCGGCAAGGCAGAGAATATAGTTAGCATATACTAATCTTTTCAAAAAGGGCTTGTATTTTTGAAAACCAACTGGTACAATAACAATGAAAAATACAACAGGAGGTAAGTCTCATGGCACATGTTATCAGCTCTGCCTGCATCAGCTGCGGCTCCTGCGAGTCTGAGTGCCCGGTCGGTGCGATCTCACAGGGCGATTCCCAGTATCAGATCAATGCGGACGCTTGTGTAGACTGCGGCGCCTGCGCTGCTGGCTGCCCGGTTGGCGCAATCTCCCAGGGCTAATCCATAAGGGCTTTGTTGAAAATCCACCGATTTCCAGCGAAGAAAACATCGCCGCACAGCGAATGGCTGTGCGGCGGTTTATTTTACCCGTGAGTGCTGCAAATTGCCGTTTTGTCCGCCTGCGCGGCGGGCGGTCTTCCGCAGACAGCGCCAGAGGGACTTGTCCCTCTGGACTCCCTTTCATCGCCTGCGGGCGGGACGGAGGCTGGATATACCCGCTCATTAGTGCTGCTATGTCAATGCTCAAAGGGGGCTTTCCAACACTTCCTGGCGCATACGCTCCATCGGGAACCACTTATCAAAGCATTTAGGGATGTACTGCATACCTAGCACCGTCGGCAGGTCTTTATGGAAACGATACAGCAGCATATCGGAAAACTGTCGTGCGGTCTGTTCCTTACCGTCCACGAGATGCGCTTCCGAAATGGAAATCAGCGGGATTTCATCCCATTTATCACGCAGTGCTTTCAAATCGGTATCGGACACTGACAATATGATATCCGCAATATATTCCCCATAATCCATAAAATCCCCCATCAGGGTTTCGCGTTCCAGCCGGGTCCCGCCAGCCAAAATGGAAAGCGAACCAAGCGAAAGCCGTGTAAGTGTCTGCGGCACGCGCACCGGGTCTCCGGCTGCTGCAAGCACAAGGCGAAGCGCACCAATATCCAAATCAGAAAACGCCGCACCGAACGTAAAAGACGGACAGGAAAAACTCTCCATTACAGCATCGGACAGCTCTTCCACCAACCCAAGCGAAAGGTCTGCTGCGGCTGACTGATCTGCCGTAACGAGCATGGCAGCACTCTCGATCTCCCAGCCGGGCTCCGGGGAAAGTATCTCAATCCCGTGACGTATCAGCTCACGGGCGTAGGAAAGTTCCATCGCTGTTGCCTCCCAAAAATAAACGGCCTTTGCCTGCATCATCCGTTCAATGATTTCCTCATCCGGATCAATAAAATTATACGGCGAGCAAAGCTGCCGCTGCAACGCCGCACGGCCCGCCGGTGATAATGCCTGTTTCAATTCCGCTGCCTCCTTTTCTATTTGAACCTACCAGCCGTGTCCACACGGCTCTGAATGCTGGCCCCATACAGTCCAACCCCTCACACATTCCAAATCGGTCGCCGCACAAACCCGACCAGCCCGCAATCCTTTTGGCGGGCTGGTCAGCACCGCACCACCGGCGGACAGCGCACCAAATCCCCCGTCCCGCCCGCAGGCGAAACAGAGATGCGCAGCATCTCGGGGTCCGGGGCGAAAGCCCCGGCGGGTGTCCAGAGGGCAGCGCCCTCTGGCGCTATTCCATGTTTTGGGAGCAGATGACCGAAATGCTCGTGTTCGTCTGGTCAGGCTCCGGCTGCTTTCCCAGTTGGAGAAGCTCCCGCAGGAATTTTAGGGGCAGGTAACCCTGCCGGAAAAAATTTTGCGAAATCGCAAAATCTACGCCGCCGCTGGTCAGAAGCGCACGCGTGTTCTCTGACAAGTCGTGCACAATGACCCGCACCCGCCCTTTCCGCTTTGCGTCCTCTACGGCCTGTGCGCAGCCCTCCACACTCGGATTTGCCATGTAAATTGCGCCAAGCTGCGGCATGTGCTGAAGCATTTCCGTTACTTTGCGGTAGGTCACGTGATAATCATTGTATGTCTCAATAATCTCAATGCGGTCGCTTGGAAATCCCACCTCATGCATCCGCTCGCAAAAGCCGGTCAGGCGGCGGCGGTGCCCGTCAAATTCCAGATTGCCGCACATGGCCAGCACGCGCTCGGGCGGGCGGATGCATTTGCTGACAAGTTCGGCTGCAATGCGTCCGCTTTTGTTGTAGTTCTGCCCTACAAAGCAGATGCGCTGGCTGTTCGGCAAGTCAGAATTAAAGGTAATGACCGGAATACCCTGCGCGACCAGCGCACTTGTCTTTGCCTCTATCGTAATATCGTTAATTGCACATAGCGCAATGCCGCGTGCGCCCTGCCGGATCAGCCCGTCAAGGCGTTCATTTGCTTCCCCGGGAATATCCGTGCGGCACTCGTCCATTAAAATCTCTACATTATATTTCGCCAGCTCTTCCTGGGCGGATGCGATGCCGCGCAGGACTTCGGGTCGGAAATAGTCGGTCCAGTTTGGCAGCAGCACGCCAAGGCGGAGGGGGGCAAACACGTCCTCGCGCAGGGTTTGCTCGTGCGCCTCACGGGGCGACATATAGCCAACCTCTGCGATTGCCTCCAGGACGCGCGCCCGAATTTCCTCTTTCACGTAGGAACGGTTATTCAGCACGCGGTCCACGGTTCCGCGGGAGACCCCGGCGCGTTCCGCCACCATCTGAATCGTCGGCCTTTTACCCATACAGTCTCTCTCCAAAATCCACTTTCTTTATTCTGCTTCCATTATAACACATCCCACGTAAAAAAGCACTGCATAAAAATTTTTCTGCCTGCGCTCCTCGCCGGAGGGGCCGCCTGTGCGGCGGGCACCCCTGCGCGGGGTGCGCCCCTACGCGGGGTGCGCCAGAGGGCGCTGCCCTCTGGACTCCCGCCGGGGCTTCTCCCCGGACCCCGAGATGCTGCGCATCTCCGCCTCGCCTGCGGGCGGGACGGGGGATTTTGGTGCGCCCCCGCTCCTTTTTCTGTGCTGACCGGCCCGCCAGAACGATTGCGGGCCGGTCGGGTTTTTGCGGTGCTGTACGATAGCAAGTTTCTTTTTGTTATTCCCTTGTGTGCTTTTGCACACAAAGTGGTTTTCTTTTGTACATTTTTATTTCGGCGTGTTTTTCTGATTTTATTACTTTTATATGCTTTTATTGTATCGTTTTTCTCTTTTTCATTTACAAAAGCCTGTGCATCCCTTCCAGAAATACAGTTCAAAAATGGTGAAGTATGTGCATTCCTCTATTTTCGTGACTTTTCTCTTGTTATTCCATGATGTTTTTTGATGTTTTTAATTGATTTTGTCTGATTTCTTTCGTTTTTTCTTTTACAGAGGACAAGTTGGCGCGGCGCTTTTTCCTTGACTTTCAGGGCAGCATCTGGTATATTGAAATTACAAAAGCACAGAGCGATTGCAAAAGCACACAATATACTGCTCTGTGTCTGAACCGCCCCGAATCATGCGTCCGGCCGGGCAGTTCATCCCTTACCGCAACGCCGGACGCGGACAATCATCTCAATATGAGAAAGGAAGAGATTTTGATGAAGAAAAAGAACTGGCTCACAGCCCTGCTCGCAGGCGCAATGGTACTCTCCCTGGCCGCGTGCGGCAGCGGGGACAACGGCGGCAGCACCCCCGCTACAGACAATGGTACTCCGGCTGCTGATACCGGCACCCCGGCAGCAGATGCCGGTAACTCCACCGCAGACGAACCCTTTGAAATCAGCATGGTACTGAAAACCAACTCAGCCGAATTCTGGCAGCTGGTACAGGCAGGCGCCGAGGCTTACGAAAAAGAGCATCCCGACCTGGTCAAACTCTCCATCAAGGGCCCCCCGTCCGAATCCTCCTATGATGAGCAGCTCAACATGGTCTCTACCGACCTGACAGTCGAGAGCTTTGACGGTTATCTGATTGCGCCGCTCCAGTCCGAGGCAATCGCAACCCAGATCGCCAACACCGACAAGCCGGTCATTGCATTCGATACCCGTATCGAATCCGACAAGGTCGTCTCTTTCGTCGGCACCGGTAACAGAGAAGCGGCCAAGCAGGGCGCAATCGCAGCCGTAGAAGCGGCAAAGGCTGCCGGCTGGACCGATATCAAGTGCATCGAAATTGCCGGTGTACAGGGTGACGCAACCAACACCGCTCGTATGGAAGGCTTCCGCGAAGGCGTTAACGAATCCGGCGGCGAATTCCTGGATGCTGAAGTACAGTATGCAAACGCTGTTGCTGACCAGGCTGTTGTCTGCATGGAAGCGATCATGTCCAAGTACCCGGACGGCGTTGCGATCATTTGCACCAATAACGATGATATGGCGATTGCAGCGGCACGTACCGCAGCTGCAAACCCCAACTACGCAAACACCGTTTTCCTTGGCTTTGACGGCCAGATTTCCGCCTGCGAAGCAGTCGTCAGCGGCGAGCTGACCATGACCGCAGCGCAGAACAATTTCGATATCGGCTACAAGGCTGTCGAAACCATGGTACAGTATCTCCAGGGTGAAAAAGTGGAAGAGTTCGTTGACACCGGCACGGAGATCATCACCAAGGAAAACGCTCAGGCCCGTATCGACCGCATGAGCAGCTACATGAAATAATTGGACGGCTTTGCCGTCTGGTTTCCGGGAGGGCCATCCTCCCTCCCGGCTGCCCCTGGAAGTGTTTTTTCTCTTTTCATCTTCTTCTCTCCAATAAACGCTTCTCACTTCTCGCAAAATCCCTTTTTTCCGCTTTCAGGGGCAGATACTTTTTTGGCCGCCACCCCGGCGGCACATGGAAGGGTTTCCCTCTGCGGACGTATCTGCGGCAGCAGGCCCGCCCCCAGAGGGAAGTCTTTCCGCAAAGAAGACTTCTCAAGAGTATACAAGCTGAATATATTTATTAAAAAGGAGTTCACAGGAATTATGAAGGTTGGTATTATCGGCGCAGGCCGCATCGGCAAAGTACACGCCAAGAATATCTCTATGTTCGTACCCGAGCTGGAGATCAAGACCATCGCAGACCCGTTCATGAATGCAGAAACCGAAGCATTTGCAAAGCAGTGCGGCATTCCGAACACCACCAAGGACGCAAATGACATTTTGAACGACCCCGAGATCGAGGCGGTCCTCATCTGCTCGTCCACCGACACCCACTCTAAATACATCATTGAAGCCGCAAACGCAAAAAAGCATATTTTCTGCGAAAAGCCCATTGATTATGATCTGAAAAAAGTACATGAAGCCATCGACACTGCGAAAAAGGCTGGCGTTAAGCTCCAGATTGGTTTCTGCCGCCGGTTCGACCACAATCACCGTGCAGTTTATGACATGGTGCGCAGCGGCAAGGTCGGCAAGGTGAATATTATCAAGATTTCCTCCCGCGACCCGGAGCCTCCCCCGGTATCCTATGTCAAGGTTTCCGGCGGTATCTTCTATGACATGATGATCCACGATTTTGATATGGCACGTTTTCTTGCAGGCTCCGAAGTTACCGAAGTGCACGCCGTCGGTTCCGTACTGGTTGACCCGGGCATCGGCGAAGCCGGCGACGTTGACACCGCGCTTGTCACGCTGAAATTTGCAAACGGCGCCATCGGCGTCATTGACAACAGCCGGAAAGCCGTGTATGGTTATGATCAGAGGGTTGAGGTTTTCGGCTCGGAGGGTTGCGCCCAGAACGAGAACGACATCCCGAATACGGCTGTCCTGTCCACGGCGGACGGCACCACCTACGGCACCGCATATAAGGTGATGTGGGATCGCTACACCGGCGCATTCGTCAGCGAGATGCAGGCCTTTGCCGACGCTGTCGCAAACGATAAGGAAACGCCGGTAACCGGTGAGGATGGATTGTATCCGGTATTGATGGCCGCAGCCGCAACCAAATCCCTGCATGAAGGCCGTCCTGTAAAAATTTCGGAGGTAGAATAATTATGGCACTGAGAAAATGCGCTTGCATCGACACCCTGTATACCGAGCTTGACTGGCTCGACCGCTTCCAGGCGGCAAAGGACGACGGCTTTGAGGCCGTAGAGTTCTGGGATTGGCGGATTCGCGACCTTGACGCGACCCGCGCCGCTGCCGAAAAGGCTGGCATCGCCATCTCCGGTTTCAACGGCGACGCGGATTTTTCGCTCGTCGATCCCACCCATAAAGAGAAGTATCTGGACTATCTCAAGCAGTCCATTGCGGCAGCGAAAAAGGTTGGCGCTTCCAGCGTGACCATCCACTCAAACGCGCTGGGGGACGGCGGTATCGTTGTCAATCATTATGATGACCTTTCCCACACCGTCAAGCTGTGCTCAATGTATGACATGCTGCTCGAATGCGCAAAGCTCGCCGAGCAGGAGGAAATCAACCTCAATCTGGAAGCGCTCAACATCACGACCGACCATGTTGGCAACTTCCTTGCGACCACCCAGATGGGTGCAGAAATCTGCCGCCTGATCGGTTCCCCCCGTCTCAAGCTGCTGTACGATGTTTACCACATGCAGATCAATGAAGGCTGCATCTGCGACACCATCTCACAGTACGGCGACCAGTTCGGACATATCCATGTTGCCGATGCGCCGGGCCGTCATGAGCCGGGCACAGGCGAGATCAACTACAAAAAGGTCCTCCGTCACCTGGAGGCCTGCGGCTACACCGGACGTGTCGGCTACGAGCTTTTCCCGTCATCTGATACCAAAACCGCTGTTGCCGCTATCATGGAGCACTGCTGAATGGGCCTCATCCGCTGAAAACCTACAGGTTTTCAGCGGGCGGCAGCCCGCCGCCTGCTTGTGCTTTTGAAAAAATTGCGGCGGTGTACAAATTTCGTGCATCAAGTTGTGCATCTTTCACGAATCGCTTATTTGACGGGAATCAATCGAACCGTGTCGATTCCAGCCGTATTCCGCGAAATACGGTGTTTTTTTGAAGGTTCTTTCGTTTTTTTGAAGTCTCGTGCGTTTTTGTGCATTTCTTGGGTTTTCACTGAAAAAACAGGCTTTTTCTGGATATTTTCCGTAAAATGCACGTAAAATGCACAGTGCACACCGAAAGAACACAACAAAATACAAATTTCAAGCGGTGAAATGTACAAAACATGTTGGTGCAAAATGGTCATTTTTCATGGAATCATTGAGAGGTCTTGACGAATCGCAGGAAATTTATTATGATATATACGTAAACTGAAACCGTGCATTCATGCACGGTCTCAGAATCCACTTTATTCCGGGCGAAGTGAGAAGCGCTCTGGGAGAAGAAAAAGAGAGGTATATGTTATGAAGAAGATTCTTGCAATGCTGCTCGCAGGTATGATGGTCATGAGCCTTGCAGCCTGCGGCGGTAACGGCGGCGACACGGGTTCCAACAGCCAGGCTGACGCAACCAACAATGCCCCGGCAGACAGCGGCACCAACACCCCGGCTGACAGCGGTTCAGGCGACGGCAACTACAACATTGACGTCATCCTCAAGACCACTGCTTCCGAGTATTGGGGTTATGTACAGGCCGGTGCAAATGCATACAGCGCTGACAACCCGAATGTCAACGTTGAGGTAAAGGGCGCGACCTCCGAGACTGCTTATGACGAGCAGCAGAACATGATCGAGACCGACCTCAACTCCGGCGCATATGACGGCTTTGTCATTGCTCCGCTGCAGGCTGACATCGTTTCCAACCTGATTGCAAATGCTTCCGCTCCGATCGTTGCGGTTGACACCAACATCCCCTCCGATAAGGTTCTGTCCTTTGTCGGCACCTCTAACGAAGATGCTGCATACATGGGCGGCGAAAAGGCTGTAGAGGCTGCAAAGGCTGCCGGCTGGTCTGAAATCAAGGCGATTGCAATTTCCGGCGTACAGGGCGACGGCACAGCGACTGCCCGTCTGACCGGTTACCAGAATGGCGTAAACGCTGCTGGCGGCGAGTTCCTCGAGGGCGAGATCCAGTACGCTGACGCAGTTGCTGATAAGGCTGTTACCTGCATGGAAGCTGTTATGCAGAACCATCCGGAAGGCATCGCTATCATCTGCTGCAACAACGACGATATGGCAATGGCTGCTGCACGCGCTGCAGCGAACAACGCTGCATATGCAAACACCATCTTTGTTGGCTTTGACGGCATCCAGTCTGCCTGCAATGCGATCCTCGCAGGCCAAGAGACCATGTCCGTTGCACAGGAAGCCTACGACATGGGCTACAAGGCAGTTGCAGCAGTTGTAGACGCGCTCAACGGCAAAGAGCTTGAGAAGTTCATCGACTCTGGCTGCTCTGTTGTTACCGCTGACAATGCGCAGGAGCGCCTCGATACCCTGAAGAGCTACCTGGGCTAATCCCCCCCAAAGCCTCCGGGCTTTCCGCGGAAGGGCAGGGCCGCCCGCCCTGTGAACAAAAACCGCTGTACATACACGGCCTCCCCCGTCCCGCCCGCAGGCGAGGCGGAGATGCGAAGCATCTCGGGGTCCGGGGCGGAAGCCCCGGCGGGAGTCCAGAGGGCAGCGCCCTCTGGCGCCCCCCGCGCAGGGGACATAGGCGTAGGCACCGCACCCCCCCTCCCGCGAACCACCTGCACAACAAGTGAAGAGCGAAGGGCTGCCCCTGTACCTTTGAAATTGGGTGCAGGGGCACTCTTTACAGCAAACGGCTTTTTCAGGGTGTGCTTTTGTGCAGAATGCACAATTGTTTTTCCCTCGTTGCCGTGCGCTGCTACCGAGAACCAGACGTATTTCCGGAGTGGACGCCGGAACGGAAGACGGCTCCGGCCACATTGGAAAGCAGGCCGGATCTGGCGCCGCCTCCCGTCCCTTCCGTACACGGCATCCCCTCCCCATAAATCTCGGACGAAAAAGGTGAATGATTGAATGAGTGAATATGTAGTTGAACTGAAAAACGCGGTCAAACGCTTTCCAGGCGTGCTCGCGCTGAACCAGATGCACCTTGCCGTCAAGCCCGGCGAAATCCTCGGCCTGATCGGCGAAAACGGCGCGGGTAAGTCCACGCTGATTAAGGTGCTGACCGGCGTACATCAGCCCGACGAGGGCGAAATTTACGTCAACGGCGATAAAAAAGTCTTTAAGAATCCCAATGAATCGGCTGCGGCCGGTATCGCCTGCGTGTATCAGGAGCTCAACATTGAAAAGCTGCTGAGTATCACCGACAATATCTTTATCAATAAGTGGATCAAGGGGCCCGGCGGGCTGCTTGACTACGGCGCTATGCATAAGAAGGCAAAGGAAGTCATGGCTTCCCTCGGGCAGGATATCGACCCGACCAAGCCGGCCGGCACCTTCGGCATGGGCGTCCAGCAGATGATCGAAATCGCAAAAGCGGTTCTCATCGATGCAAAAATGATTATTATGGATGAACCGTCCTCCTCCCTCGGTGAAAAAGAAGTCGAGCAGCTGATGAAAACCTGCCGCGAACTCAAGAGCCGCGGCATCGGTATCGTCTACGTCTCGCATAAGCTTGAAGAGCTGTTTGAGCTGTGCGACCGCGTAACCGTTATCCGTGACGGCCAGTATATCGACACCCGCGATATCTCCGAATGGAATAACGACTCGCTGATCACCGCAATGGTTGGACGTTCGCTTGATAACCAGTTCCCCAAGGAGTTCGGCAAAAAGAGCGCGGAACCGATGCTGAAGGTCAACGGGCTGATGGAAGCCGGCGTACTTAATAATGTTTCTTTCAATGCCTATGGCGGGCAGATCCTCGGCTTTGCCGGGCTGGTCGGTGCAGGACGTACCGAGACCATGCGCGCGATTTTCGGCGCGGACCCCATTGACGGCGGCACCATTGAGATCAAGGGCAAGCCGGTCAATATTAAGAGCCCCCGTCAGGCGATCAATGCGGGCATTGCGTTCCTCACGGAGGACCGTAAGGGCCAGGGCCTTGTCCTTGCCGAGAGCATCCGCAACAACCTGATCCTGGCGAATATGAAGGGCTTCTGCAACGGGCCGTTCCTCAACCAGAAGAAAATCGAAGAAGAGGGGCAGAAGAACATCAGCTCCCTGCGCATCAAGACGCCGTCTATTGATGAAATTGTCGGCCAGCTTTCCGGCGGTAACCAGCAGAAGGTGGTTATCGGCAAGTGGGTCAACACCGAATCGGATATTTTCATCTTTGACGAGCCCACGCGCGGCATTGACGTTGGTGCAAAGGTTGAGGTTTACAACGTCATGAACAGCTTGGTCAAGGCCGGTAAATGCGTCATCATGGTTTCCTCTGAAATGCCTGAGATTCTCGGCATGAGCGACCGCGTGATTGTAATGCGCGGCGGCGAGGTAATGGCTGACGTAGACCGTGACAGCAAACATTTCAATCAGGAAAGCCTTATGAAGGCAGCTTGGGGAGGTAAATTAGATGACTAAGAGCAAGAAATCCAGCACCTTGATGAATTATGCCGGTACAGCCGGTGCGCTTCTCATCCTGTGCATTATTCTGTCGATTGCATCACCGAACTTTCTGAAGTTCTCGAACTTCATGTCGATCCTGAAGCAGACACCTTTCACTGCGATGCTGGCAAGCGGTATGCTGTTTTGCCTGATTACCGCCGGTATTGACCTGTCTGTCGGCGCGAACGCGACCTTCTGTGCCTGCCTTGCTGGTATGCTGATCCAGAAGGGCATCACCACCAACTCTTTTGTACTGATTGTTGTGGCGCTGATTGCGGGCACGCTCATCGGCTTCATCAACGGCACTCTGCTCACCCGCCTGCACCTGCCTCATCCCTTCGTTTCCACGCTGGGCATGAAGAACGTACTCTGGGGCGCATCCCTGGTTGTTACTGGTTCGCAGATGGTTTCTTTCTCTGGCTGTGACGGCGTTATGGCGCTGGGCGCAAAGGATCTGGGCGGCATTCCGGTCAGCTTCGTAGTCGTTATCATTATTTATGTAATTATGCACGTTCTGCTCACCCGTACTGCGCTGGGCCGTTCGATTTACTGCGCGGGCGGCAACATGGAAGCGACCCGTCTGTCCGGTATCAACTCGGCGAACGTGCTGACATTCTGCTACACGCTGTCTGGTTTCATGGCAGCACTGGCTGGTATTGTTTCGATTGGCCGTTCCGGCATCTGCAACGGTGTAAACGCGATTCAGCCGTATGACACGGATGCGATTGCGTGCTGCATCATTGGCGGTGCATCTTTCAATGGCGGCAAGGGCACCATGATTGGTACCATGCTGGGCGCTTTGATTATCACCACACTGCGTAATGGTTTCACGCTGTTGTCCATTACTTCTGCGGTACAGAACATGGTACTGGGCCTGGTTATTATCGGCGCGGTTCTGCTTGATGTAACGCGTGAGCGCATGGAAGCGAAGGCACGCCGCATGGCAGCAAAGTAAGGCAAAAATCTCTTCTTATATATCTATTCGTGCAAAACGGTATGCTCCGGCATACCGTTTTGTATTTCGCCTCTGCGGCGGGCACCCCTGCGCGGGGAGCGGCAGGGCGCTGCCCTGCACCCGCGCCTCTGCGGCGGGCACCCCT
>CAJUSB010000086.1 GCA_910589115.1 uncultured Clostridia bacterium
GGCCGCTCGCCGCGTAGGCGAACGAAACGGCAGATTCCAGCACTCACGTCGCAGGCGATGGATGGGAGTCCAGAGGGACGAGTCCCTCTGGCGCTGCCCCGCGTAGGGGCCGCTCGCCGCGCAGGCGAACGAAACGGCAGATTCCAGCACTCACATCGCAGGCGGACGAAACGGCAGTTTCCAGCACTCACGAGAGTCCGCTCTTTTGGTAAAGAGCGTAAAAATGGTGGGTTGGCCCGCAGCCCTTGCCGAGTGGCAGCGCGTGCCGGATTGCAGTAGTCACATATTCCTTTGCGCTTGCCACAGCGGCTGGTACATCCATTCCCCGGGCAAGATTGGCTGCAATGGCTGACGAGAGGGTGCAGCCCGTGCCGTGCGTGTTTTTTGTATCAATGCGCGTTTCCCGGAAGGAATAAAACTGTGTTCCATCAAATAAGCTATCCTCTGCATCGCCAAGGGCATGGCCGCCTTTGACGAGCACGGAACGGCAGCCCATTCGGCAAATGGCGGCTGCGGCTTGACGTGCATCCTCTAAAGACGCGATTTTCATGCCGGTGATTTGTTCGGCTTCCGGGATATTGGGCGTCAGTACATCCGCCAGCGGCAGGACCTCGCGGATCAGGGTTCCGACAGCGCTGGGGTCCATCAGGGGACAGCCATTTTTTGCATACATGACAGGGTCGATGACTACATTTTCAGGTCGGTATTGTTGGAGCTTTTCTGCGACCACTCGCATACATTCCGGTGTGGACAGCATACCGATTTTGACCGCGTGCGGCGGAATATCTTCAAATACTGCATCAATTTGCGCCGCTATCATTTCAGGGGTAATATCCTGTATTTGCAGTACGCGTGCGGTGTTTTCCGCAACGACTGAAACAATCACGCTCATACCGAATACACCGTGTGCCGAAAAGGTTTTCAAATCTGCCTGTATCCCCGCACCGCCCGAACAGTCTGAGCCCGCGATTGTAAGTGCTGTTTTCATATTTCCGCTGCCTCCGTTGTATAAATAATAAGCAGGGTGCCGGTTTCCACCGATATTTCGGCGGTTTCCCCGATAAATTCATTGCTGACGCCGACTGGATAAGCATTCGTCATGGTAAAATTGTCCAGCAGATATTTCAGCCCGGTTTCCGAAACGCCTGTGCTTTCAGTCGTCATGGAGAAAACGGAAAGATATCCTTTTGACTGCGCCGAAAAACGGATACTGCCGTTGGATATTGCTGTGAATACTTCACCCTGACCGACCAGCCAGCCGCGCTGCCCGGACTGTGCCAGCATCACCAGATTTTGCAGATTGGCAACGGTATGTGCAGTCCGTCCGCCGGCGCCGCCGTAAATAACAAAATGGCGGTATCCCCGTGCCTGTCCGAATTGAATCGCCGATAGGGTGTCTGTTTCGTCCTTCACAGGGTTCAGCCTGATCAGGCCCGGATGGTTGGGGACGCAGTCCAATGAATCGAAATCACCAATGACAAAATCGGGTGTAAGGCCGTGTTTTTGCGCATAAGCATAGCCGCCGTCCGCAGCAATCACAAGGTCGCCGGGGCGTGGCTGCGGCGGGACAGAGGACGGCGTTCCGGCCCCGATAATATAACAAATTTTATGCATACGCCATATCCCAGAACGCAAGTTCATGTGCACTTGAGGTACGGAAAATATCGGCCAGACGGGCCTTGTGCGGTTCAGAAAGGCTGTGGCAGATGGATTCGGTATATGTCCCCAGGTGGTCACAGGCCGTGCGGTAGCTTTCCCGTGAATAATCCTCAATAACATACCAATATGGCAGGCTGCGGGCCTCTGGATATTTTTGCAGCAGCTTGTCAAACAGGTAATAATAGCTCAGCATACAGGGGAGGACCGCCATCATAATTTCAGGGATGCCGCCGGATGCGGCTTCGCCCAGCATGAAGCGGGTGTAATCCCGGCAGGCGGGAAGCGGCGGCGTGCGGTCGGCTTCCTCTTCTGAAATACCGTGCGAATGCAGCCAGTGCAGCCGGGCAGCCGATTCCTTTTCGTTTACAAACCCCAGCTGGCTGTAAAACATGCGGATATCGCGGCTGGTTTCTGACCGCAGGAGACCGAGGCCGAGTACGCGTGCGTATTCGCGCAGGTAGATAGAATCCTGGACGATGTAATTTGTAAATTTTTCTTCGGGCAGCCGTCCTTCATGGAGCTCAATGAGAAACGGGTGGTTCAGGCACGCGTCCCAAAGGTCCATGGAGCGGTTTACGGTTTCGCGGATAAAAGACATTGGCAGTTTCCTCCTGAAAATAAAAAAGATGCTTCGGAGGAAGCACCGGAAAAGCAGTTGTTCCGATTTACTTCCTACGCCGGTCTTAACCGTCAGGTTCAAAGGGTCGGGCAGTGCTGCCCCTCTCAACTCCGAGGAGTCCCCCTGTAAATCTGTTGAGTTTATTATATCATGCTGCGCGGCAATGTCAAGGGTTGGTTTGAGGTATATCTGCGCTGGATTTGGCATACAATAGAGCAGCTACGAAAGGAAGGAGCCTGGAAATGCACGCTTTTGAATTCCTGCTGATGGGCCTTGGCCTTTCAATGGATGCTTTTGCTGCGGCGGTTGGCAAGGGGCTTTCTGTGCGGCGGTATGCGTTGTCGCAGTCGGTCTGGTGCGGCTTGTGGTTCGGGGGCTTTCAGATGCTTATGCCGCTGCTTGGTTATCTGCTGGGGCTGCGGTTTGCGGATGCAGTGCACGCAGCCGCGCCGTGGATTGCATTTATTTTGCTTGCGCTTATTGGCGGAAATATGATCCGTGAAACGCTGGCGGGCGGCAGCGAATCGGTCAGTGCATCTTTTTCGCCGCGGTCCATGCTGCCGCTTGCGGCGGCGACGGCGATTGATGCGTTTGCAGTTGGTGTGACATTGGCTGCATTGGGTACGGATATTGCGCTTGCGGTCGGCTGTATTGGCGCGGTCACGTTTGTGATTTCGGCTGCTGGGGTGCGTATTGGTTCGGTTTTCGGCGAAAAATATGCGGAAAAGGCCGGGCTGCTTGGCGGTGCGATCCTGATTCTGATCGGGCTGCGGGTGCTGCTGGAAAACGGGAACCTTTTTTAGCTGCGAAATTTCGTCTTTTTTCATTATTTTGCTTGCATCGTGCGCTTTTACGTAGTAAAATGAACAAGTAATAAATTTCTCTGCGCAGCAGATTGCGGCGCAGGGCGGAAAGAACAGGGGGGGAGGCATATGCACGCTTGCCCCCAAAGACGTAAAGGGGTAAATTTTTATGCAACTGCAAGCAACCATTTGGACATTGCTGCCGCCGGTCATAGCGATCGCGTTGGCGCTCATCACCAAGGAGGTTTATTCCTCTTTGCTGATTGGCATTCTGTCGGGCGCGCTGCTGTATACCGGCTTTTCGCCGCTGTCAGCAGTTGAAACGACATTTGGCATTATGGGCGGGAAAATCGGGGACAATGCGAATATCCTGATTTTTCTGGTACTGCTCGGCATCCTTGTTGCGCTGGTCACCAAGTCTGGTGCATCGCGCGCATATGGGGAGTGGGCGGCCCGGCGTATAACGAGCAGGCGCGGCGCGTTGCTTGCGACGTCTGCGCTTGGCGCGTTGATATTCGTGGATGATTATTTTAACTGCCTGACGGTTGGCACGGTTATGCGGCCGGTCACGGACAAATACCGGGTAACACGAGCGAAGCTGGCATATATTATTGATGCGACGGCGGCGCCGGTTTGCATTATTGCGCCGATTTCGAGCTGGGCGGCGGCGGTTGGCTCCTCCATGCCGGAGGGTGCAGATATTGATGGATTTAGCTTATTTCTGCGCACGATACCGTACAATTTGTATGCGTTATTGACGTTGGGCTTTATCATCTGGCTGATGCTTTGGGACAAGGATATATTTGCCATGAAGCATTATCAGGACGAGCTGGGCGGCAGAAGTGACAGCATCAATGTTGAGAATCATATTGTAGGCGGCATGGGGCAGGTAAAGGATCTGGTTGTGCCGATTTTGTTCCTGATTGGGTCATGTATTGCGGCGATGATGTATACGGGTGGAATCCTGGACGGAGTAGGGATTGTGCAGGCGTTTGCCGACTGTGATTCTTCGGCCTCGCTGGTACTTGGTTCTTTCTTTACGTTAGTTTTTACGTTTATCATGTATGTACCGCGCGGGATTCTGACTTTTGGACAATTTTGTGAATCGTTTACGGAAGGGTTCAAGGCAATGGTGCCTGCGATTATGATACTTTGCCTTGCCTGGACGCTTTCCGGCGTTTGCTCGGGGGATTATTTGAACATTGGTGGTTTTGTAGATTCTGTTGTACGCGGCAATGCGACGATTATCCGGCTGATGCCTGCAATTTTCTTTGCGGTAGCGCTTGGTTTAGCGTTTGCGACGGGCACCTCCTGGGGGACATTTGGCATTTTGATACCGATTGCGGTAGTTGTTTTCCAGAATCAGGTAAGTGAGCTGCTGGTAGTGACGGTAGCGGCTTGTCTTGCGGGTGCAGTTTGCGGCGATCACATTTCACCGATTTCGGATACGACGATACTGGCGTCAGCGGGGGCGCAGTGCAATCATATTGACCATGTTTCGACCCAGATCCCGTATGCTTTATCGGTAGCGGCCATGAGTTTCTGTGGTTATCTGGCGGCAGGGTTCACGGGCAGTGGCTGGACTGGCCTTGCGGTGGGCGTTGTATTGTTGATTGCATTCGCTGCCGTGACAGTAGCCCGGACAAGGAAAGCGTCCTGACGCTTTTGTCCTCCGCAGACAGCGCCAAAGGGCTCTGCCCTCTGGACTCCCGTGCCTCCGCGGCAAGCGCCAAAGGGCGCTGCCCTCTGGACACCCGCCGGGGCTCACGCCCCAGACCCCGAGATGCTTCCGCATCTCCACCTCGCCTGCGGGCGGGACGGGGGTTTGGGTACACTGCTGATTGCTGGTTTTCAGCTGACCGGCCTGCCTTCCTTTTGGCGGGCCGGTCGATTTTTTTCGGTGATTTCCATAAAGGTTTTTAATTTATGTGTTTTAAGGTCTTGCATCCTGACAAAAAGACAGGTATAATAGACTTAGCTGTGAATAGGATTTATATGATTTGCAGCCGATATGAATACTGGTTCTAAACGCTGATTTTTGAAAAATGTGATTTAGAAAGGAAACTGATATGATGGAAACCCCCATTCTTGTTGTAATGGCTGCGGGCATGGGTTCGCGCTACGGCGGGCTCAAACAGATTGACCCGGTAGGCCCCACTGGACAGGTCATTTTGGATTATTCGATTTATGATGCATACCGTGCAGGCTTCCGCCGGGTAGTATTTATTATTAAGCCTGAATTAAGGGAGGCATTTGAGAGTACGATTGGCGCACGGGCGGCAAGGCAGATGCAGGTTGATTATGCGTATCAGACGCCCGAGCATCTTCCGGAGGGTCTTAGTTTTCCGGAGGGCCGTGTGAAGCCGCTGGGCACGGGTCACGCTGTTTACTGTGTGAAGGATGTTGTCAATGCGCCTTTTGCTGTAATCAATGCGGATGATTTTTACGGGGAAGATGCATTCAGGCAGGTATATTCTCATCTTTCCCGGCTGAATGGCACGGAGCCGGTGCACCGGTGCTGTGTGATAGGTTATAAAGTTGAGAATACGCTTACAGAAAACGGGTCTGTTGCGCGTGGGGTATGTACTACGGATGACAACGGGCATTTGCTTTCGATTATAGAGCGCACGAAAATTTACCGTGATACGGATGGGCTGATTCGTTATGATGATGCAGGCGGCGGAGTCATTGCGGAGGGCACGCCGGTTTCAATGAATTTGTGGGGCTTCCCGGCTGGATATCTTGATGAGCTGGAAGCGCAGCTGCGGGAATTTTTCTCTGAAAAGCTGCCGCTTGATCCTGCGAAAGCGGAGTTATATTTGCCGAATACAGTGGATACGCTTACCCGCAGCGGGAAAGCGACCGCACAGGTATTGACTACGGATGCACGTTGGTTTGGCGTTACATACCGGGAGGACAAGCCAGCGGTTGTGGCGGCGATTGCAAAGATGACGGATGAGGGAGTTTATCCCCGCGAAATGTAAGGAGCCTGCATGGAACAGTTTACCCAGTCCTTTTTGGCCTTTCGGGACCGGATGGAGGCTGCGCTGCCGAAAGAATTCCGCGAGCGGGAAAGAGGTGTGCTGATCGCTGGGCGCGGCTGTGCCCTTGCCGCCGGATATTCGCTTTCGCAGGAGCGGAAGATGTTTGGTATTGTTGGCACTGGCAGTCATACGCATTGCCATGAGCTGCGGCTTTTGTACAGTGTACCCGGCCTGCAAAAGGAACAGCTTGCCGATTGGCGGGCATATGCGCAGGATGTTCTGCGGGAGCGCATCCAGCTTGACCGTGCGCATGAATTTTCGATATTCTCCATGTTATTGGTTACTGACGGAGTAGACCGTGCGATAAAACCGGCGCTTCGAAAGCTTGATATTGAAGAAAGATATATGCCGCCTGCTGCTGGATGGGCGCAGGTACGGTTTCTGGTCATTGACCTTCCGGCAAAGCAGATGTACCCATCCCCTATGGGAAAGCCGCTTGCCGGGCTTCTGAAAGGGATTCTCTGAGAACAGGTTTCCGTTGAATCTTTCATCTGACAATCGAATATCATAAAGATAGAAGCCCCTGAAAACGCATCATACTGTGTTTTCAGGGGCTTTATTGCGGTCAAATACCTGAAAAAATGGGAGGGCAGCATTTCCGCCGCCCTCAACCGGATACCTTATAAGTACGAGATGATTTGATTACTTTATGAAATCTGCAACATTTTCTTTGGTTACGAGCTGTGGTGTGATATTGAAGTAATTATCGACAAGACCTTCGATTTCGGTTCCATTCAGCAGCCCAAGCGCGCAGGTGATGGTACCCTCGCCCTGTGCAACAGGATCTTGGAACACGGAACAGGCCATATCACCGCTCTGTACAGCTGCACAGCCCACATCCGTTGCGTCGATCCCGACAACCGGGCAAATAATTTTGTTTGAGCCGGTGGTCTTCATCGCTTCGATAACGCCCAGTGCCATTTCATCATTGTTGCAGACAACTGCGTCAACGGTTTCGCCGCTGCCCATAAACTGTGAGAAAAGGTTCATTGCGGTAATGCGGTCCCAGTTTGCGGTAGCTTCGTAAACGTAGTTGACATTCAGGCCGTTGGCCGAAAGAGCTTCTTTTGCGGAATTTGTACGCTTGGTTACGTTGTCAAGTCCGAGCTCGCCCATGAACAGGACAACGTTAATATCGGTTTTGCCCTCTGCTTTGAAGATACTTGCAAGATAGTTGCCCTGTTCGGTGCCATAGAGTGTCTCATCAGTGCCGACATAAACGACTTCGCCGTCTTTCAGTACATCCAGGCTGGGCTGACGGTTTACGAAAACGACTTTCATATCACCTGCGGCAGCAAGAACGTCTGCTGCGGAATCGTTATTGCACAGGCCGATAATGACCGCATCATATCCATCGGCAGCCCAGGTCTGCACGTGGGAGAGTTGGGTAGCTACGTCGCCGTTCGCATCAAGTACGGATATTTCAATGCCTTCTGCTTCTGCTTTTGCTTCGATTGCCATCTGCATGGACGTCTGGAACTGGTCGCGTGACGGCATGGAATAGCCCATGCGGTAGCTGGAGGAAGAGGCAGCGCCGCCAGTGTCCGCGCTGCTGCCACTGTCGTTTGCGGGGGCGGTGTTATCGCTGTCCGTACCGCCGCAGCCGGTCAACATACCTGCCGTCATCAGTGCTGCAAGGAAAAATGCTGTTAATTTCTTCTTCATTTTTTACACTCCTTTGTTTGTTCTGTGATGCGGAAATAAAACACCGTATCACTATGATTTACAACGTTTTACGTTGTTCCATGCCCTTATTATACTATTATCTTGAAAAATTCCCTTCATTATGTTGCATTTCTCATGGTGCAAATTCTGTATATTTTGTACAAAATAGAAGGTGTAAAATTGGATTCTTCACTATCTTGCTTTTTAGAACCTGTATTCACAAGATGGCAGTCGTGGATGTGCGGGGCTGGCGTTGTCAGAACCGTGCAGACGCGGCTGACAGTCTATGAATACAGGTTCTTATTTCTGATTTCGTTTGCCGCGCAGCGAATCCAGATACTGTTTCCGATATCGGATTGGCGACACGCCGACCATACGTTTGAACAATGTGTTGAAATAGTTGGTATTATCATAGCCTACCATGGTTGCGATCTGCGTTGCGGACAAGTCGCTGGAGATCAGCCATGTTTGAGCAAGGCCGATACGCCGCCGGATCACATATTGAATCGGGGAATACCCGCTTATATCCTTAAAAACATGGGAAAGGTAGGGGATGCTGCATCCCAGTTCATCCGAAATGCTTTCCAGGGTGATATTTTCCGTATAGTGCGCATCAATATACTCTTTTGCGCGGACGGCAAGCTGGCTGTTGGCCGCGGAGACGCGGAGGCAGGGTTCATCCGGCAGGCGGTGTGCGAGCAGGACAAAGGTACCAAGCATGAGCTGTGCGGTCAGCCGTTCCTGCACGTTTCCGGCGTAAAGCTGGTCAATTTGTTCGCACATAGATTCAAACAGTGGGAATAGATTTCCGCTGGCACGCACATGGGAAGATTCTGCCGGAACCAGATAATTCAGCGGCAGTCCCCGGAAATACACATTTTGAATGCCAAAGCAATAGGTTCCAATTTCCGTTTCATAATCGGATACGACTTCATGCAGCTCGCCGACATTTCCGAAAATGACGCTGCCCTGCTGAAGCGCGTAGGAATGGCTCTCCACCTGATAGGTGCCGAACCCACGATAGCACAGCAGCAGCTCACAGAGGGAATCATGCTTGTGCATAGGACGGTCATGGCGCTGTCGGCCATACTCTTGTTTTGCAGAATAAACGAGAGTCGGGAAGTAACTTGGCTCGAATACTTCATTCAGGTGGGAAAGAGAATACATGGCGGCTCCTTTCTTTGGGCGGGGGATTCCCGGTGCTATGACTGCGGCACTCTTGCGTGTTGGCCAAAAAGCCGGAGTAAAAACCCTGGCTTTTTGGTGCAAGTGAGAAGAGAGAAGAAAACAGGCGTTTAATTTTTCTTGGCATTTTTCCGCATATCGAAAACAACTGCGGCGATAATAATCATACCCTTAAACACCTGCTGGAGGTAAGGAGAAATTTTCAGCAGCATCATGCCGTTTTTCAGGACGCCCAATATCAGGATACCAGCGATAACGCCGGAGATTCGGCACACGCCGCCTGTATGGGAGGTCCCGCCAACGGTTGCAGCTGCAATCGCGTCCAGCTCATAGTTCAGGCCGACGGAGGAATTGCCTGCGCCTGAACGTGCGGCCAGAAGGATGCCGCCGGTTGCGGCACAGAACGCGCACCAGGTATAGACCTTAATGAGATTTTTTTCAACGTTGATGCCTGCCACACGTGCGGCCTGGTCATTGCCGCCGATTGCATATATGCTGGAACCAAAGCGGGTTTGGGTGAGCATATAGCCCGAAACGACTGCAAAAATGATAAAGATTACAACAACCATCGGGATTGCACCGAACAGGTTATATTGAGCAATACTTTTGAATTCGGGCTTCAGCTCGGGGATCGGGTAAGCGTTCGTATAAAGCTGGGCCAGTGCACGGGCAATCAGTTGGGTACCGAGCGTAGCGATAAATGCTGGTATTTTGGTATAGGCAATCAGCAGGCCGTTGATTAGGCCGATGAGCGTACCTGCGGCCAGCGCGGCCAGAACGGCAACAATGACCGGCAGGTCAGGGAGGTTCGGGAAAAGCCTGCTTGCGCCATAGGCGTATTGCTGTGCAAGGGAGGCGGAAATACAAGAGGTCAGCGCGACGACTGAGCCGGGGGAGAGGTCGATGCCCTTTGACAGGATGCACCACATAACGCCCACTGCAATAATGCCGATAATGGATTCCGTTGTAAGGATATTCATGAAATTCTGGGCGGTCAGGAATGTTTTTGTGGAAATCGTCAGCACGGTGCACATGGCAAGCAGCACCAGCCAAATGGAATTCTGACCAATTATTTTTTCATGTTTTTGGGATTCATATATGTACCCTCTTTCTGTAAATGATTTTCAAACCAAGGCCTAGCCTTTTTGCCCGTGGCAGAGTGCCATAATGTGCTCGGAGTTCCACTCCGGCGTATCGCGCACGACCTCGCCGGATACCTCGCCCTCATACATAGCGATAATCCGGTCGCTCATGCCCATGACTTCCGGCAACTCGGATGAAATCATGATGATTGCTTTCCCCTCGCCTGCGAGCCGGGTAATCAGCGAATGGATTTCGCTTTTTGCACCGACGTCAATGCCGCGGGTCGGTTCATCCACAATCAAAACATCCGGGTCAGTCAGCAGCCAGCGTCCAATCAATACCTTTTGCTGGTTGCCGCCGGATAGGTACATGATTGGCTGTTCAATGCTTGGCGTTTTTGTATTCATAGCGGCGACATAATGCTCGGTATCCTCCCGCATTTTTTTATGGTTCAGTGGGAAGCCGTAGGCTTTCAAATGTGCCAGCACCGTATTTTCCACAATGCTGCGGATTCCAACAATACCATTGCCGCGGCGGTCCTCCGTCAGCAGCGCCAGCCGGTTGCGGATCGCATCCTCTGGTGATTTGATCTGGATTTCCTGACCGTCCTTAAAAATTTTCCCGGTATCGCGGTGACGCATTCCGAAGATGGTTTCTACTGTTTCGGTCCGACCGGCGCCTACCAGCCCTGCAAAGCCAAGGGTTTCACCCTTTTTCAATTCAAAGGATACATTTTTCACTTGCTTCCCGGAAGTCAATCCCTCTACCCGGAATACGGTTTCTCCAATCTGGCATTCAACCTTTGGGAACATATTGGAGACTTCCCGTCCGACCATACGCGTAATCAATGCATCTACATTTGTTTCTGACGCAAAGTCGTGCCCGACGTATTCGCCGTCACGCAGCGTTGTCATTTCATCACATATCTGGAAAATTTCATCCATCTTATGGGAAATGTAGATTAACGCACAGCCCTGCGATTTCAATTTCAGGATGATTTCAAACAGATGTGCAACTTCACCTTCCGTCAATGAAGAGGTTGGCTCGTCCAGAATCATAACATCCGGATGATAGGATACGGCCTTGCAGATTTCGACCATTTGCATCTGTGCAACTGTCAGATTTCCCATTTTCTCATTCGGATCAATATGCAGGTCCATTTCCCGGAATAAATCAACCGTATCCTGCTGCATTTTTTTATGGTCGAGATGGCCATTTTTGTAGGGTTCCCGTCCCAGCCAGACGTTTTGTGCTACGGTACGTTCGGGCACAGGGCTCAACTCCTGATGGATCATGGAGATACCATTGTGCAGCGCCTCATTTGGCGTTTGGAAATCGACTTCCTGTCCCTTGAGCTTAATGCTCCCTGATGTACGGTGATAGATACCGATCAGGCACTTCATCAGCGTTGATTTCCCTGCGCCGTTTTCACCCATCAGCGCATGAACCGTGCTGGGACGCACATGGAGCTGCACACCTTTCAGTGCACGGACGCCAGGGAATTCCTTGACAATATCGTCCATTTCCAATACGTATTCACTCATTACCTCGCCTCCACTTTCTTCATTTTTCTCTTGTGCAAAATAATCCTTGAGAATCGGATGAATAATGTTTTTCAGGCTTATTTTGCCCTTCGATAATTTAATTATAGCAGTTTTGAGGCTTTTGCCCTTCGTTTTTTTGTATTATCAGCGGGCTGGAATTCATGAAAAATTCACAAAAGATTAAAAATATTTTTGTGTACTTCACTATCTTGCTTTTTTCGTTGTGAATACCGGCGGTACGTTTTTCGTGGAGCATACCACCGGTTGCCGTTCAGATACAAGTTGAAAAAGAAAGAGAAAGGAATCGGACAACAATTATAATTTTATATGCGGAAAATTTGCCGCAGTCATCCACCCCGCCCGCCGTCCTTCTGGCGGGCGGGGTAATATGCACAAGCGATGATTGCCATACCCTTTCCCATCGCAGCGGAAGAGGGGGAGTCTGGAGGAACAAAAGCGCTTTTGACGCTGTTTCATGCGCCGCAGCTTTGAACTGCACAAGCAGTATGCGCGGTGGCAAGTTTTCGTGAACGGCAAAGGAGCTCTGTCCGCATAGGGGAAGCAAACAAAAAGTAATTCTGCATAAAATAAAATTTTTTATTTGTGCATTATTAACGAATTTAGTGAAACGAACGTTTTGCTTGTTGACATTTCTGACAACCTGTATCGTAATTCAAACATACTTATTGGATAAGTGAAAGAAAGTGTATTACCAAAGGAGGCAAAAGACATGAGGAAACGAAGGGAACGGCTGATGGCCTATTTGGCAGCGGTTGGTATGGCGGGTGTGCTTGCGGGGTGCAGTCCATCAGGCAGCGGAAACGTCGGAGAAAGTACGGCCCACATCGGCATCGTTTTCACACAGGCAGGGCTGGGGGGAAACTCCTTCAACGATCTGGCGCTGGACGGTGTGAAGCGTGCAGCAGAGGAGCTTGGCATTACCTACGACCAGGTAGAGCCAAAATCAGTCGCAGATGAGGAAATTATCCAGGATGAGATGGCGTCTTCCGGGGAATATGACCTGATTATCTGCGTTGGTGATGAGCAGGTTGACGCGCTGAATAACGTTGCATCCGTCTATACAGATCAGCGTTTTGCGCTGTTGGATGCAACCTCTCAGCTGGATAATGTTGCGTCCTATTCCTGTAAAGCGCAGGAAGGGAGCTTCATGGTGGGGGCGCTGGCTGTTCTGGCCAAGCAGGAGCAGATCGACAACAGGCTTTCCGGCAGTCATACGGTCGGATTTATCGGTGGTGTAGATAATCCGCTCATCAACCAGTTTGCGGCCGGATATAAGGCGGGTGCTGCCTATGTGAATCCTGAAATTACCGTATTAACGGACTACGTCGGCGGATTCAACGATCCAACCACCGCAAGGACGATTGCCAACACCTTTTATGAGAAAGGGGCGGATGTGATTTTTCATGCATCCGGCGCTTCCGGTATGGGATTGTTCCAGGCGGCAGAGGAAAAAGGTTTCATCAGCATCGGCGTAAACCTGAATCAGAATACCATTGCGCCGGATTACATTATGGCGAGTATGTTGAAACGGCTGGATAATTGCGCGTATCATGCGATAGCCAGCGTGGTGAACGATACTTATACTGGGGAAAACCAGCTTTTAGGCCTTAGCGATGGCGGCGTAGATTTTACGGTGGAAGGCAGTCATATCAGCGTTCCGGACGGGGTACTGAAGCAGCTGGACGAAATCAGGGAGCGGATCACAGCAGGCGAAATTGAAGTCCCAAGCGAATTATAAATACAATATTTTATCACAGGAAGGAGATTGTTATGGACGCGATCAGAATGCAGGGGATTGTCAAGTGCTTTGGTCCTGTGCGGGCAAACGATGGGATCGACTTTACCGTAGAACGGCAGGAGATCCACTGCCTGTTATATAGAAAACGATTAATCATTGTCAAAGAGGGAGATATGATGTAAAATATACCTGAATCCGTGAAATTGAATAGACAAAAGCAGAATCATTTTATAATTCGT
>CAJUSB010000087.1 GCA_910589115.1 uncultured Clostridia bacterium
GTCCAGAGGGCAGCGCCCTCTGGACTCCCGCTGGGGTTTTAACCCCAGCCCCCGGGATGCTACGCATCCCCCTTCGCCTGCGGGCGGGACGGGGGCTTGGGTTCGGTGACAGTCGATTGTGCATCGTGGCCCGCCTGCCAAAAGCAGGGCAGGCGGGCCGGGTGAGGTCACTGGCAGGAATAGGGTTCATTTTTGATTTTAGACAGATTGCGATGCAAGGGGGGATAATCTGGTTATGGCAACCACGATCAATGAGCTTTATTTAGAATTATTTAAGCGTTTCCGGCAGGAAGGAACACCTTCACCGTCGTTAGAGGCGCGTGAGCTGACTGCATTTGTCTGTCATGCGGACAAAAAGCGGACGGCGGGCTGGGCGCATATTTATTTGGATGGCGGCACGATAGGCGAAGCACATGCGTTGGCCGACCGGTATCTGGGCGGAGAACCGCTTGCCTACTTGCTGGGCGAGTGGGATTTTTACGGGCTGACGTTCCAGGTCACACCTGCGGCCTTAATCCCGCGCTCGGATACGGAAGCGCTTTGTGAATTAGCGATCCGCCGTGCACAGGAGGTCATGGAGCCTCGTGTGCTTGACCTTTGCTGTGGTTCCGGCTGTATTGGCATTGCGCTGCTGCATGAGGTGGAGGATGCTTCGGTTTATGCAGCAGACCTTTCGGAAGATGCCCTTCTGCTGGCGGTTGAGAATGCCCGGCGGCTGGGGGTCTCGGCCCGGTTCCGTCCGGTGCGTTGTAATGCGCTGGTCGAGCCGCCGTCTGCGCTGGGGGCTTTTCATATGATTGTGTGCAATCCCCCGTATATCAGCAAGGAAGAATTTAAGATGCTGGATAAAAGCGTGGTCAATTATGAGCCGCGCATGGCGCTGTACGGCGGTCCGGACGGACTGGATTTTTACCGTTCTATCACGCGCTACTGGTTAGAGGCGCTTGTGCCGGGCGGGATGTTATATTTTGAATGCGGCTGGCAGCAGGCCGAACCGGTTGTGGAACTGTGCGAACGGGCCGGATTGTTAGATGTATGCGTACATGAAGATTTGTCGGGCATTCAGCGTGTTGTGAGTGCCCGGGCACCGCGGGCAGGCCGCTGACGGCGTGCCGTGCTGCTGCGAAATAGAAGGATTTTTTATAGCCGCTTGAAAAAAGACGGCCCGTCGTGTATGAAAAGCACTCTGGAGGGATATAAACAACATGGCACAAAAGAAACAGCCTTTGCCGCGCATCAAACCGGCGGAGGACAAGCAGAAGGCGCTTGCAAAGGTACTGGGCGATCTCGAAAAGGCGCATGGCAAAGGGACGATTATGCGTCTCGGCGAAAATATAGCGATGAACATTGACCATATACCGACCGGATCGCTTGGCCTTGATATTGCGCTGGGAATTGGCGGATTGCCGAAAGGACGTATTATTGAAATTTACGGGCCGGAATCTTCTGGTAAAACGACGATTGCTCTCCACTGTGTTGCGCAGGCGCAGAAAGTAGGCGGCGAAGCGGCATTTGTAGACGCCGAGCACGCGCTTGATCCGGTTTATGCCAGGGCGCTGGGGGTAGATATCGATTCCCTGCTGGTTTCGCAGCCGGACTGCGGCGAGCAGGGGCTTGAGATTGCGGATGCCCTGGTTCGCTCCGGTGCGCTGGATATTGTTGTTGTGGACTCGGTCGCGGCGCTCGTTCCCCGTCAGGAGATTGAAGGGGAAATGGGGGACTCTTTTGTCGGCCTGCACGCCCGATTGATGAGCCAGGCGCTGCGTAAGCTGGCGGGTTCGATTGCAAAGTCGAATTGTATTGTAATTTTCATTAACCAGCTGCGCGAAAAGGTCAATACCGGTTATGGCTACAGCAACGGCCCCTCCGAAGTAACGACCGGCGGCCGTGCATTGAAGTTTTATGCGTCTGTGCGTATTGATGTCCGCCGTATCGGTTATGTAAAAAGCGGTGATGAAAATGTTGGCAACCACACCCGTTGTAAAGTGGTCAAAAACAAGGTTGCGCCGCCGTTCCGCGAGGCAGAATTTGATATTATGTATGGCGAAGGCATTTCCTATACCGGCGAACTGGTTGACATGGGGGTTGAATATAATCTGATTAAGAAATCAGGCGCATGGTATTCGATGGGAGATATCCGCTTAGGCCAGGGCCGTGAGAATGCCAAGATCTATTTTAAGGAGCACCCGGAGGAGACTGAGGAGCTTAACAAGAAGATCATGGAGGTCGTTGCCAAGCAGCAGCAGGAAAATTTCTCGAAACGGAAGAGTAAAAAGACTGTCCGTGCGGAGATCAATGAGGACGGCGAGGAAGAAGAAATTTCTGAGGAAGAGTTTGACGGAGAGGATTCCGAAGAGCTTCAGAATGATTTCCAGCCGGAGGAAGCAGCTGCAATGGCAGCCCCTGCCCCAAAGGCGAAGAAGCGCGCCTCGGCTTCCAAGGCGGTATCGATTGAGGCGGATGATTTTGACGACGACCTTGATATGTAAAAAATCCCGGCAGACACGGTCGGATGTCAGAAAGGACAGGAGGGCTTGTTATGCGTTCAGGATGGGAGCAGCCGGAGGCGTTTGAAGAAGAAGACGCGCACGAGCCGGAATCCCGTGAAGCGTTAGAGCAGCAATACCGCCGCGCGTTGGATGCTGCGGCGAAGCAGTTATCCTACCGCCAGCTGAGCGTATCGGCCCTGCGCAAAAAGCTGATGGAAAAGGGCCATGCGGAGGATGCGGCTGAATATGCGTTAGCGTGGCTGCTTGAACGCGGCCTGCTCAACGATGCCGAGCTTGCTGCCGCAATGGTACGATCCTATGCCCGCAGGGGATATGGGATGTTCCGTATCCGGCAGGAGATGATTCACCGGGGGATTTCCCGTTCGGATGCAGATACAGCATTGGAGGGACATTCCGCCGAGCCTGACCAGTTGACGAAGCTGCTTCATAAGCGTCTGCGCGGGGATATGTCCGACCGGCGGGAAGTCAATAAGGCAGTAGCTGCGCTTCAGAGGCGGGGCTTTGGCTGGGATGAGATTAAGAAAGCGCTGAGCGTTTATAAAGAACGGTTGGCAGATGGAGAATACGAAGAGGATTAAAGCAGGATGCAGACAAAAATTGGATTGATTTCACTCGGCTGCGCCAAGAATCTGGTAGACAGCGAGCATATGCTGGCACGCCTGCGGGAGGCCGGGTATACGATTGTGGAAGCGCTTGAAACGGCAGAGGTTGTTATTATCAACACCTGCGGTTTTATTGAGGCCGCAAAGGAGGAGGCGATTGCCGCCATCTTGGAGACCGCACAGCTCCGGCAAACGGGGATGCTGCGCGGGCTGATTGTCACCGGCTGCCTTGCGCAGCGCTACCGTGCAGAGATTGAACAGGAATTGCCGGAAGTGGACGCAATCCTGGGGACAGGCAGTTATGATGAAATTGTCCTTGCGGTCCGTGAAGTGCTGGCCGGCCGGAAAGCGGCATATTTTGCCGATATTACCGCCGCGGCGCTCGAAGGGGCGCGGCAGCGGCTGACCCCTTCCTATACTGCGTATCTGAAAATCGCGGAGGGCTGCTCGAACCGCTGTGCTTACTGCATTATCCCGCAGCTCCGTGGGCCGTATCGCAGCCGTGGCTTTGATGCTTTGCGGGCCGAGGCGCAGTCGCTTGCGGACAGCGGGGTGAAGGAACTGATTGTGATTGCACAGGATATCACAAAATATGGGCTGGATTTGTACGGGGAACGCCGTCTTCCGGCACTTTTGCGGGAGCTTTGCACGATGGATTTCCGGTGGATTCGGCTGCATTATTTATACCCGGATCAGATTACGGATGAGCTGGTGCAGGTCATAGCGGACGAGCCGAAAATTGTGAAATACCTGGATATTCCGATTCAGCATGTATCTGCGCGCATCCTGCGGGCGATGCACCGCCCTGGTGACCGTGCGGAGCTGGCTGCGCTGTTGGCCTCTTTGCGGGAACGCATTCCGGGCCTGGTGCTGCGTACTAGTTTGATTGTCGGGCTGCCGGGCGAGACCGAGGAAGAGTTTGCCGAGCTGTGCGCCTTTTTGCAGGAAGTGCATATTGAGCGTGCGGGTGTATTTGAATTTTCGCCCGAGGAAGGCACCGAGGCGGCCGCACTTCCCGGACAAATTGATGAAGAGACAAAGCAGACGCGCCGCCTGATTGTTGAGGAACTACAGTCAGGCGTAATGGATGAATATAATTTTTCCCGCCTGCATGAAACCCTTGAAGTGCTGTGCGAAGGATGGGATGATGCCCAGCAGCTGCATTTTGGGCGGAGCTATGCCGATTCCGCAGAGGTGGACGGCACCGTCTATTTTGCTTCTGACACCCCGGTGGAAGCGGGCGATTTTGTCCAGGTACGGATAGACGACAGCCTGGGCGCTGACCTGCTGGGAGTGCGGACGGATTGAAAAAAGAAGGTGTTCTGAATGACAACGGCAAATAAAATTACCCTTGCACGCATTGCGATGATTCCGTTTTTCGTAGTATTTGCGCTAATGGAGGGATTCCAATGGCAGGCTGCTGCGCTGGCATTGTTCTGCATTGCGTCGGCCACGGACTTCCTTGACGGGTATATCGCAAGAAAATACAATCAGGTGACCGATTTCGGCAAATTTGTCGATCCGCTCGCGGATAAACTGTTGGTAACGGCAGCACTTGTGATTTTCGTCGGGCAGGGTCTGCTGGCCAGCTGGATGGTATTCATCATCCTTGCGCGTGAGTTTATTATTACAAGCTTGCGCAATGTTGCGGCGGCAAAAGGGCAGGTAATGGCGGCTTCCTGGTCCGGCAAGGTAAAGACGTGTGTGCAGATTGCGGGTATTATCCTGATTTTCCTGCTGGTTATTTACTGGGGCTGGGCGGCAGAAAACAGTGATTTTGGAATCAGTGTGATTACGATGAAGAATTCGTCCCATTCTGCCGTGGCCTCGTCTGTTGGCATAATCGGCGGCGCGGACGGTCCAACCGCGATCCTTACTGCGGGCAGCGGTCATCCGTTAGCGCCAGTGACCAACCTGATTGGTCTGGTTGTGACGCTGGTAACGCTTTATTCCGGGTTTGACTATCTGAAACGTAACTGGGCGCTGGTTGCCGAAGGTGCGACCCGTCCGAAAAAGTGAGGTGCCGGGGATGGCATTCGGTATACGTTTTGCGACAGCGGCGGATATTCCGGAGATTATGCGGCTGACCCATGCGCTTGCCGTCTATCAGCACATGGAGGAAGAATTTACCGTTACGCCGGAACTTTTGCAAAAATGGCTTTTTGAGCACCATATGGCAGAGGTTTTGTTGGCTGAATCCCGTGGGAAAGCAATCGGATTTGCGCTGTTCTTTCCGATGTTTTCCGCGTTTCCGGGACTGCCGGGTCTGTATTTGCAGGATTTGTACGTTGAACAGCGCAGCCGCGGCACGGGCTGCGGGCGGGCGCTGATGGCAGAGCTTGCCCGTATTGCAGCGGAGCGGGGCTGTGACTGTATCGAATGGGCTTGCCTTGACTGGAACCGTCCGAGTATTGCATTTTACCAATCGCTCGGCGCAAAGCCCATGTCAGACTGGACGGCCTACCACCTTTCGGGGGATAGCCTGCACGCGCTTGGCAGCGGCAGTCCTGCTGCGCCGCAGTAAATCCGGAATTTCTCATCTGATCATTTTGTCAAGGAGTTTTAGCTATGAAATTATTTAACAGCATGACGCGGACCAAAGAAGAATTCGTCCCCATCACGCCCGGAGAGGTAAAGATGTATTCCTGCGGCCCAACGGTATATAATTATTTTCATGTCGGAAATGCACGTCCGTTCATAATTTTCGACCTGCTCCGCCGCTATTTTGAATATCGCGGCTATCGGGTCAAGTTCGTGCAGAATTTTACTGATATTGACGATAAAGTCATCAATAAGGCCAATGATGAGGGCGTTTCTTATGATGTGATTGCAGACCGGTATATTAAGGAATATTTTACCGATGCAGAGGGGCTGGGCATCCGTCCTGCGACCTATCATCCACGCGCGACCGAAACCATGGATGCAATTCTGGATATTGTCCAGCGGCTGTTGGATAAAGGCCACGCCTATATTGCCGAAAACGGAGATGTATATTTTAGAACAGGCACTTTCCCGGAGTATGGGAAGCTGAGCCATCAGCCGCTTGAGGATTTGCAGGCGGGGGCACGGATCAGCGTAGGTGAGCTGAAAGAGGACCCAATGGATTTCGCGGTGTGGAAAGCGGCAAAACCGGGCGAGCCCGCATGGGATACGCCTTGGGGGACAAAAGGCCGTCCAGGCTGGCACATTGAGTGCTCGGCAATGGCAAATAAGTACCTGGGTGCTACGATTGACATTCATTCTGGCGGGCTTGACCTGACTTTCCCGCACCATGAAAACGAGATTGCACAGTCAGAATGCGCGAACGGCTGTACATTTGCGAATTATTGGCTGCATAATGGTTTTTTGACCATTGACAATCAGAAAATGTCCAAATCGGCGGGCAATTTCTTCATGGTGCGTGATGCAGCAAAGGAGTTCGGATATGAAACGATTCGGATGTTCATGCTTTCGGCGCATTACCGCACGCCGCTGAACTACTCAGCCGAATCGCTGAAAATGAATAAGACTTCACTTGAGCGTTTGTATGAAAGCCGGAACAATCTGGAATTCCGCATTTCCAAGGCTGCCGGGGATACCATGACAGCGGAGGAATCAGCAAAGCTGGAGGCACTCGGACAGCATCGTATACACTTCATTGAGGCGATGGACGACGACCTGAATACAGCAGATGCATTGTCTTCTGTTTTCGAGCTGGTGCGGGATGTCAATGCCTATATGGGCGCAAATCAGGATGCTACGAAAGCATTTTTGAGTGGGGCGCACGCATTGTTAATGGAACTGACGGGCGTTTTGGGCCTGGTACAGCAGCGCACAGAGGAGAACATTGATACAGAGATTGAGGAATTGATTGCCCAGCGTGCGGCGGCAAAGAAGAATAAAGATTTTGCAGAAGCCGACCGTATCCGTGAATATTTACTCAATGAAAAAGGGGTTGTTATTAAGGATACCCGTCAGGGCACACAGTGGAGCCGCGTCTAAAAACCATATTCGCAGAAAACAGTAAAAGCGTCTCGCATAAGAGACATCCTCTGCTAAAGACAAAAGGTCAGCTTTAGAAAAGGCTGGCCCTTTGTTGTAGGTGCACGCATCGGATATGCTTTCTATAGTCGGATAAAGTCAGCAAAAAAATTTGAAAATCGGGCTGTCAGCTTATTTTGCTGGCAGCCCGATTTATTATGCAGCCTAATCAAAGCAGTTACTCAGAAAAGACTGAAAATAGGATGTTTTGTGCATCATTGCAATACTGCTGAAACATAAACGAAGAAACTACCATTTATCGGACGGTACACACCACAGCGCGGATAGGAGCAGGGTTCCCCTGCCGCCTACCTGATGGTGTACGGTTTAGCAGCAGTGCTTGCAGCAGTTGTTGTTCGGATGGCTGGGGCCGCCGGGCATTCCGCCGGGTCCGCCGGGAACGCCGCCGGGCATCCCGCCTGTGTTATTGTCGCAGCAGCAGTGGTTCGGGTGCGGCGGCGGCGGACAGACAGGCCCGCAGCTCCCATTTGGCGGACGGCGGTCGCCGCCCTCGGGGAAGAACTCGTCAAAGGGGAATGCAAAGCGGTCGAACGCATCGCAGGGGTCCTCCGTGTCGCTGCCTGCGCTGCTGCAATCCTTTTCGGGCAGGCAAACGTCATAGGCGGGCATCAGCAGCTGGATATCACGTTCGAGACGGATGATCGAGAACTGGCCGAGCGTTACGAACAGCCGGTTTGAGATGTTGTTTTCGCCTGGCAGCAGGTCAATATCCTCGCCAAAGCAGCGGGTAATGCAGCAGGGGACTTCCGTAATCGAGCAGCAGCATCCGCAGCCGCAGTGGTAGGTCGGCTCGACGATTTTAGCGTCAAGGATCATCGGGTCAAGCACTTCAACGACAGCCTCTGGACGGTTGGCGCGTTCGGCGAGCTGAAGGTCGGGATCATTTGCGACATAGCGGGAGGAGAAGATCCGCGCACCGCCCTCGCTGCCAAACAGGATCACGCGTTTGTCAGCAATCGCGAAGCCGCGCAGCATTTCGGCGCGTCCGAGCGTACCGTAAGCGTCACACTCAATGCGATAGAAGAACCGCACATCTACCGAATAGAAACCGCGATTAAAGGCGACCTTTTCGACGTCGATCTGTACGAACAGGAGTTCAGCCTCGCGGGGCTTGACGGACGCATCGGGGTGAGCGTCGATGTACTGCTGTGACTGGCGGGTCAGGTAAACCCTGAGATCGCGCAGGCATTCCTTGCTTTTGCAGGAATCATACACTTTTTTGGTGTGGATGCACACCGCTTCCCGAACACAGGCGTTGGTGCCGACGGGTCCGGGCATGACTCTTTCAGACATAAGTGATACCTCCAGAAAAAATAGGGACAGGTCTTTGAAAGCCCATATGGCGGATGGCCCGAAGGCGGGTGCCCGCGGAGGCTTCTAACACAGACTATGCAGCAGAGAAAAATCGGTGACAGCGGCATAATGTGGCGGACAGGGCATACACTGTCATTAGGGCTGCCCGGGAGGCCGACGGTGTATGGATGAGTTGCCAGACAGTGCGCCGGAGGCTTTCGGAATGGCTGCCGGGCAAGGAAAGCGGAGGAATATGGAATGGAACAGGATCGGAGTTTTGGTTATACGGTAATACTGGGCGTTTGTGTGGCAGCAAGTGCGATGCTGCTTGGGCGGATGGCGTTGTATGAACCGGCGGGGCTTCACCGGCCACATGCGGCGGTCGAGAATGCGGCTTTTGGCAGCGCTGTACCGGAGGCGGAAAATGAAATCACACTGACCGGTGCGGAGCTGACCACACTGCTGCGGGCGGCGCTGCCGGAGAATACGCCGGTGGCGGATATCCGTTTAAGCCCGCACGCGGATGGTACGGTTGAAGCCTCCGGCAACTTGGAAAAGGGACGGCTTCAAGCCAGTATTGGCGAGGTGCCGCGCACGCTGCTGCTGTTAATGCCGGATCGGCTGGCACTGCGGGCAGTGCTGAGCGCGGGTTGTGACCGTTCGTCCGGGATGCTGCGCCTGTCGGTGGAATCGGTTGAGGCAGGCGGTTTTGGCTTGCCGCATAGGCTGTCTGAGGTATTGTCCGACCAGCTTTCGGCTGCTGCCAATCAGGCGTTGGCCGAGCGTGGCGTCCGATTTTCGAGTGTGCGTATCAGTGAGGATCGGATTGCATTTTCCCTATAAATTGATTTGTATGAACGGTTGATTTTCACGCGCTGCGTCAGTCAGCGCGAAAACCGGCGCGCAGCGCCGCTGCCGCCGGAGCGATGCCGCAAAGCGGCGAGCCTGTAGCCCCCGCACCGCAGTGCGTTTTCAATTCGCCGCGTAAGCGGCGGTAAAATCCGGCAATCGCATTGTCGGATTTTACTCCTTTGCTGGAGCGCAGTGTACCGCCCAATGGGCGGTGCATGGAGCGCAGGCCGAGCCGACGCACAGCCTTCGGCTGTGTCGGCGGAGCCCTCTCGCCCAAAATCCGCAGATTTTGGGCGAACCGCAGGAAAATTTTGGCTTTCGACCAGATTCGGCAGAATAAACTCGGGATATTCTGTAAAATGAAACCGTGGGACAACCTGTCTCACGGTTTTTGACTGAAATGGGGTGTTATTTTGCAGATCACACATGAAAGCCAGGAAGGGCGGATGATCCTGCATTACAGCGGCGAGCTGGATCATCATGCGGCACGCAAGGCGATGGATTATGCAGAAAGCCTTGCGGTTTTGTATCCGGCGGAGTGCTATGTGCTAGATTTTACTGATTTGACATTTATGGATTCCTCCGGCCTGGCGGTGGCGCTGAACTTGCACCGCACCCTGCGGCGCACGGGGCGGCGAATGGTCATATATGGCTGCCCGGCTCAGCCGATGCGGGTATTTGAGGCGGCGGGGATACCAAAAATCATCCCCTTTGAGGAGGAAGTGAAATGCTGACCGTACTGAATGAAATGTGCATGAAGATGGAGAGCCGTTCGGTCAATGAAGGATTTGCACGGCAGGTAGTTGCGGCATTCCTTGCCCAGCTTGACCCGACGATGGAGGAGCTGAATGATATTAAAACGGTGGTATCCGAGGCGGTGACCAATGCAATCGTGCATGGTTACCGGGACAGTCTTGGATACATAACGGTATCGGTCCGGCTGCTGGCGGGCCGGACGGTTGAGATCAAGGTGCGGGACCGGGGCTGTGGGATAGAGGATGTCAGCCAGGCGCGCCAGCCCATGTTTACGACTGGGGATGACAGCCGGTCGGGGATGGGATTTACGATTATGGAGAGTTTTACTGATCATTTGCGGGTACGTTCTGCGCCGGGGCGAGGGACGGTAGTCACGCTGATACGGACGCTTTCTGACAGGAGGGGGACACCGGCGTGACAGATGCGACCCGTACCCTGTTGCGGCAGGCGCGTGACGGGGACGCGCGGGCCTGTGAGCAGCTGGTGGAAGAAAACAATGGTCTGATCTGGGCGGTTGCGCGGCGATATTTTGGGCGCGGGGTAGAGCCGGACGACCTGTACCAGCTGGCGTCGCTGGGCTTTGTCAAGGCGGTGCGCGGGTATGATGATGCCTACGGGACGGAATTCTCGACCTATGCGGTACCCAAAATTGCGGGAGAGATCCGGCGATTTATGCGGGATGACGGCGCGGTGAAGGTAAGCCGGGCGGTAAAGGAGCAGGCGGCGCGGCTGCGGCGGCTGCAAAACGAGATGGAGTTTGAGCTGGGGCGGGAGGTCACTGTAGGCGAGTTAGCGGCGCGTGCGGGGATATCAGCGGAGGAAGCGGCGGCATGTGAGCAGGCGACGGGGCAGGTTGACTCACTCCAGCGCACGCTTTCGGACGATGGCGCATCTTTAGGGGAGCTGTTGGGAGACGATGGCATAGAGGATCGGATCACGTTGCGTCTTAGTCTCCAGCAGGCGCTTGCTGATCTTCCTGAGCGGGAGCGTCAGGTGATTGCGCTGCGATACGAGCATGACATGACGCAGGCGCAGGCGGCGGCAGTCATAGGGGTTTCGCAGGTCCAAATCTCCCGCATTGAGCGGAAGGCAATCGATCTGCTCCGCCGAGAAATCATCTAAGCGCCTGGGGGATCGCCTCCGCAGCGAGCGCCAAAGGGCGCTGCCCTCTGGACTCCCGCTCCTCGCCGGAGGGGCCGCCTATGCGGCGAGCACCAAAGGGCTCCGCCCTCTGGACTCCCGCTCCTCGCCGGAGGGCCGCCTATGCGGCGAGCACCAAAGGGCGCTGCCCTCTGGACTCCCGCTGGGGCTTATGCCCCAGACCCCGGGATGCTACGCATCCCCGCTTCGCCTGCGGGCGGGACGGGGGTTTCGGTGAAAGCTGTTTATGACTGCCGGAATGCCCGCCAAAAGTCGGGCGGGCATTCCGATGAAAAGCGATCAATATTTTTATGAGCAAAGGGAAATATTATTTTTCAATACCCTCCCGCGCAGGGACGGCGTTATCGTAAGGATGACGGCATTTTTTGATTTCCGAGAGATAATCGGCTGCCGCACGGATTTCATCACATGGGGCACGTCCAGTCATAACGACTTCCAAATCGACTGGTTTTTCAGAAAGAAAGCCAAGCAGAATATCTTTGTTTAGAAATCCGCATGAGACTGCTGCACAAACTTCATCCAACACCAACAAACCGGGACTTTTCGCACTTTTGACGGCTTCTTGGAATAATGTTTCGATACAGCGGCGGGTTTCCTCCTGTTCGTCTGCGTTCATTTGGAAGGAGAATTTTCCGCAGGGGTTTGCGGCAAGCACCGTGACGGTCGGCAGTGTGCGCAGAATGTTGCATTCCCCCGAAGTGCCGTCCTTCAAAAATTGCGCGATAACGACTGGCAGGCCGTGTCCGGCTGCGCGAAGTGCCAATCCCATTGCGGCAGTTGTCTTGCCCTTCCCGTCGCCGCAGTATAGATGGATGAGTCCGGTTTGTGCCATAGGGAGCGTTCCTCCTGATTGATATATTGGGGCGAAAGAGAATATTTCGCCGATTACAAAGATGTATTTTAGTATATATGTAATTGTCCTATTTGGCAAGGGTTTCATGCAGGATGGCTCTGAATTTTTATAAATTTAGGGCTGTCCTGTTTTAAAGGTTTGACACTTACAAACGGTAAATCATTCTTTAAGTCAAAAAATACTTTTATATTCCTGTGCTGCACAGTATTCAGTGCGGGCTGGATTATATAAGCACGATTCCTGCCCCAAATTCTGCACAGCAGCCACTATCCAATACCGATATCGTTTTATTTGATTACCATCCATGAGGATATAACCATTCGCTGAACCTCACTTGTCCCTTCGTAAATTTCAGTGATTTTAGAATCTCTCATAAGACGTTCAAACGGGAATCTGTTTGTGTAGCCATCATCGCCAACGAGCTGCATACAACGCCTGGTTACATTGGTTGCTGCTTCAGACGCGTACAGTTTACCCATTGCAGCCAAATGGGAATACGGGTCATGATCCTGTTTGGCCTGTGCAGCCCGATAAATCAGCAGCCGTGCAGCATCTACCCGGGCTTGCATATCAGCAAGCTCGAACTGGACATATTGATACTGTGAAATCCGCTGTTCATGCAAGCAGTGTGTGGTTACATATTCTTTGCAGTGATCGATTGCGGACTGGGCAATACCCAACGCCTGAGCTCCAACGCCAATACGTCCACCATCCAGTGTAGCAAGTGCAATCTTAAACCCTTTACCGCGTTCACCTATATAGAAAACGTCAGAGTTTTGCCGGATATTTCTTACAATCATAAATACATTTAAGATTTCTGCAAATATTTCAATCGGAACACTTTTTAAGTTTGCTATATTTACATACAAAATAGAGATGAACATATCTAACTTAACGTTGGCAAGATACCATCGTTTTCTATATAACAGATTTTCTTTCGGGATTTTGCAGTCCTGAAAGATCAGCTCATAGGTAGCGGATCCACGGATACCCATCTTCTTTTCCTTCGCGCCAAAGGTAAAACCAGGTGTCCCCTTTTCTACAATGAATCCGGAAATCCCACGGCTTCCCTTATCCGGGTCGGTCACAGCAGAGATGTAATATGTATCTGCATAATAGCCGTTGGTAATGAATACCTTCTGTCCATTCAGCACCCAGTGATCCCCTGCATCAACGGCAGTCATTTTCTGGTTCCCCAGATCACTGCCCGCAGAAGGTTCAGTAACACCAAAAGCACCCAACTTTTGGCCCTTGCACAGCGGAACAAGGAATTTCTGCTTCTGTTCCTCTGTACCAAATTCAATCAGCGGCCACGAACCCAATGAGTGGTGATCTGACAACATAACTGCTGTCGTTGCACAATGCTTTGCCAATTCCTCAACCACAGCAATATAAGCAAGATACGAATGCTCAGCGCCGCCGTATTTCTTCGGATAGCAAATGCCCATCATGCCCATTCCGCGCAGCTTTTCGGTGGTGTCATAATATGGTTGACAACTCGAATTTTCTTCCGAAAAAGAATAT
>CAJUSB010000088.1 GCA_910589115.1 uncultured Clostridia bacterium
GGTGCAGGGCGGAGCCTTGCCGCTCCCCGCGTAGGGGCGGGTGCAGGGCGGAGCCCGCCGCTCCCCGCGTAGGGGCGGGTGCAGGGCGGAGCCCGCCGCTCCCCGCGTAGGGGCGGGTGCAGGGCGGAGCCCGCCGCTCCCCGCGCAGGGGCGGGTGCAGGGCAGCGCCCTGCCGCAGTCCGCGTAGGACGCCGCCCCGGCGAGGGGCGGGAGTCCAGAGGGCAGAGCCCTCTGGCGGTTTTTTGATAAATGGCTTCCTTATTTCTGGTTTTTGTGGTATACTGGTTCTGTCTCTCGAATTTTGCGGAAGGCACGCCCCTCAGCTGCCCCCCGCCAGATGTTGAAAAGGAAGTTGCAGCTTATGAAAAAAATTACCGTTATGGGCCTTGGCTACATCGGCCTGCCCACCGCAATCACACTGGCCAGCGCCGGTTTCGAGGTTTGCGGTTTCGATGTCTCCGAAAAGGTTATCCGCTCCCTCAGCGCCGGGAAAATCCATATCGTTGAACCCGGCCTTCAGGATGCTTTCGATCAAGCCGTTGCCGGTGGACATCTCCACTTTTCTACAGAACTTCATCCCTCCGATGTTTTCTATATTTCCGTGCCCACCCCCTTCTTTCAGGATGAGAACGGCGCACACAGAGCGGATCTGCATTTCGTAGAAGATGCCGGCCGCATGATCGGTGAAGTCCTTTCCGCTGATTCTCTCGTTATCCTCGAATCCACTGTGCCGCCCCGCACCACCGAAATGCTTGCAAAAGTGCTTGGCGAATCGTCTGGGCTGCCCGCTGATACCCTGCACGTAGCGCATTGCCCCGAACGAGTGATTCCCGGTAATATGATGCATGAACTTAGAAACAATGACCGCATTATCGGCGCCCGTACCCCCGAAGCCGCCCGCATGGCCGCAGAAATCTACAGCCACGTGCTCGAAAACGGCTCCTGCCACATTACCGATGATATCACCGCTGAAATGTGCAAACTTACAGAGAATACCTTCCGCGATGTGAATATCGCTTACGCGAATGAACTTTCCATCATTTGCGATAAAATGGGCGTCAACGTTTTTGAGCTGATCCGTTTGGCAAACTGTCATCCCCGCGTGAATATCCTTAACCCAGGTGTTGGTGTTGGGGGGCATTGTATTGCCGTTGATCCATGGTTTATTTATGAGCAGTTTCCGGAAGAGGCACGCGTCATTCACGCCGCACGTCTCCGCAACGAGAATAAACCGAAATTTGTCGCCGGAAAGGTGCTTTCCTCTATGAAAAAAGTCACCGATACCGTGCTTGTGCTGGGCCTTTCCTATAAACCCGATGTAGACGATTTGCGTGAGTCTCCCTCTATTGAGCTTTGCCGTCTGTTGGCCGGGAAAGGTGTTTCCGTGATTGCCTGTGAACCCTTTGCACCAGCTGGAGAAGTGGCTGGTATTCCCAACCTCCCGTTTGACGAAGCCATGGAAAAGGCCGGCTTTGTAGTCGTGACGCTGGGCCACACCCTTTTCAGGGATAATATGGAGCGGATTCGTGAAAAACCGTTTTTTGACTGCGTCGGCATGATGGGCTGATCGGTTGACAGTGCGTTCCCAAAGCAGGAGGCCGTCCGTTGGAGGACGGCCTCCTGTTTTTTACCGGGGAATGGGAAAATGTGGGAGAATCACTGTTTTTATGCGTTTCTTAGAAGCGAAAACGTTTGCACGGTTTTTTGTGAAAAATGCCCAATTTCCGGCCCATTCATCAATAGAAGTCCGGAGGCTCGTTTTTTGGACTTTCAAAACCGGATATTGTGGGAGAGTCCCGGAAAAGGGCAGAATCCTGTATGATTTCCGGCGAAATCCATTTGCACATTTTGTGCGCCAGCTCGTCCCGTTCCGCTGGACGAACCCGGTTTCTGTTTGAAGGATTACCGTCCTTTTGAACGGTCTGTGAATTTTTTGATTGACAAACCCCTTCCACCACAATATAATAAAGCTATAGACAAATGTGCTAAAGGATATCGGAATTGTTTCTGATAAGGTCAGCATAATCTACAACGAAAACGTTTGAGTGTCCGCTGCAATAGGCCCTGCTTCTGCCTCTTTTTGGCAAGTTTGCGTCCCGTCAGCGGCTGGTTCGGCATTTTTGCGGGCAGAGTCTTCTGCCCGGCGTATTTTCCCGCCCGTCTGTATAGCAGGGGGTTCCTTTCCCCTTGCGCAAACGTTCGCGCGGCTGCGGGAAGACCAGCGCTTCCGTGCTGGATACCGCCGTGCGGCCCCGGCCCTTCCGGTACCGCCGTCCGGCCCATTAACAGGTTCTAAGCGAGGTGGTAGTGAAACCGGCGCAGCCTGCGCCCGACAGTGAAAAGGGAAACCATACATTTTGTGCCGGAGGGGACCGCTTTCCGGCCGGAGAAAGAGGTGTGCATGTGGCAAACGCAAAAATCAAGAAAAAACCCATGACGTCAAAACGGGCGAAAAACCTGTTCCTGAATGTCGTCACCAATCCGTTTAACATGATCGTGCTTATTTGCCTGATCTGTTTGATCGGCCTGATCGTTGTACCGCTGCTGGAAATGCTCAAGAATACGATCACGCTTGCACAGAGTGAGCTGCGCCGCGTTCACGGCAATGTCGGCGATTTTACGCTCTATTACTGGAAGTATATGTGTGCCAGCCAGATGTCGAAGGCGGTCCTCTGGGAGCCCCTCGGGAACTCCCTGCTGATTGGCTTCTTTGTGGCGCTGATTTCGGTGCCGCTTGGTTCCATTTTGGCTTGGCTGATGGTACGCTCCGATATTCCGATGAAAAAGCAGATCGGTATGCTGATTATCATCCCTTATATGATCCCGTCCTGGTGCAAGGCGCTGTCCTGGCTCGCCGTTTTCCGCAACTCCCGTTCCGGACAGCTTGGTTTCCTTGCTGGTTTGGGTGTGCCGATTCCTGACTGGCTGGCCTACGGCCCCATCGCCATTATCCTGGTTATGGTGCTGCATTACTATGCTTTTGCTTACATTATGGTGTCAGGCTCGCTCCGTTCCATTAACTCCGAGTTGGAGGAAATGGCTGAAATTCAGGGCGCGAACAAGGTCCAGATCCTGAAATCTATTACGTTGCCGCTGGTGCTGCCCGCCGTCCTCTCGGCGACTATCATGTCACTGTCCAAGTCGGTCGGCTCCTATGGCGTTGCTGCCAACCTTGGTACACGTATTGGTTATTACACACTGGCAACGAAGATGCGTACCTTTATCGATGGCACGCCCAAGGGCGTGGGTTACGCAATGAGTATTTTGCTCATCCTGCTGGCGTCCGGTACGATTTTCGCAAACCAGCACGCCGTCGGCACCCGCAAATCCTATGAGACGATGGGCGGCAAGGGCACCCGCCACACGCCGATCCCGCTGGGCAAGGCAAAGGCTCCGCTGCTGATATTTATCGTTGTGTTCCTTGTCGTTGCAATGGTCCTGCCGATGTTTGTACTCGTGATGGAATCTTTCCAGATCCGCACCGGCGGCGGCTACGGCCTCGACAACCTGACGCTGTATAACTACATCGGTGAATCGGAGAACCTGACACTGAACGTCAACGGTATTTTCAAGAATGTGAATTTCTTCAAGGCGCTGTGGAACACCGTGCTGCTGAGCATCATTGCATCGGTCATCACCGCTTTTTCCGGTCAGTTCCTGGGGTACATATCCACCCGCGGCCGCGGCAAGTGGTACGGTCAGCTGACCGAACAGCTGGTATTTATCCCTTACCTGATGCCTGGCGTTGCATTTTCTGCGATTTACCTGGCAATGTTCTCTCGTCCGCGTCTGGGCGGGTTGATTCCGTCGCTGTATGGTACGTTTACGCTGATTTTGCTGGTTTCCATCGTTAAGCACTTCCCGTTTGCCAGCCGCTCCGGTACGGCGAACATGCTTCAGATCAGCACAGAGCTGGAGGAGGCTGCCGACCTTGCCGGCGCGAGCTTCTGGAAGCGCATGGCGTCCATCATTATCCCGCTGGCAAAACAGGGCTTTATTTCCGGCTTTATGCTGGTGTTCATCAGTATTGCGAAAGAGCTCGACCTCATTATCCTGCTGATGACGCCGGAAACCCGCAACCTGTCCTATCTGGCGTTCCAGTATTCGCAGGATGGTTATGCGCAGATGTCGGATGCCATTTCGATCTGCGTGCTGCTGTTTATCCTGGTCTGCTATATTATTGCAAACCACTTCGGCGCGGATATCGGAAAGTCCTGGGGCTGATGCCCCGCGTGCCCGCCGGAGGCCTGCGGGTGTCCGGCCGGGTATCTTTCTGAACAATTCCCGGTATAAACGTTCCGGCGCACCAGCGCCAACCTTTTGAGAAAGGAAATACAGAAGCTATGAGCAGAATCGAATTAAAGCATATTGACAAATTCTATGGCAGCAACCATGTCCTGCGTGACATCAACCTTGTCATTGAGGACGGCGATTTCATGACCCTGCTCGGCCCCTCCGGCTGCGGCAAGACGACGACGCTGCGTGTCGTTTCCGGTCTGGAGAAGCCGCAGAGCGGTTATATGACCATAGACGGGCGTGAGGTCATCAACTGTGACGATGCATTTTATGAGGAGCCCTCCAAGCGCGGCCTGAACCTGGTGTTCCAGTCCTACGCTTTGTGGCCGCACATGACCGTTTATGACAACATTGCCTTTGGCCTGAAAATTAAGAAGATGGCGAAGGCCGAGATTGACAAGGCTGTCGGGGATTCATTGAAGATGCTCCGGATCGAGCAGTTTGCCGACCGTTACCCGAATGAGCTTTCCGGTGGCCAGCAGCAGCGTGTTGCGATTGCCCGCGCGATTGCTTCCAAGCCCAGGCTGCTGCTGCTTGACGAACCGCTGTCCAACCTTGACGCGAAGCTGCGTATTGATATGCGTTCCGAACTCAAGCGCCTGCATCTGGAAATGGGCACGACGATTATTTATGTTACCCATGACCAGGTCGAAGCGCTGACGATGTCTACCAAGATTGCGCTTTTCAAGGAAGGCGTGCTCAATCAGGTCGCGACGCCGATGGAGATTTATATGAATCCTATTGACTTGACGGCTGCTGACTTTATTGGTAATCCGCGTATCAATTTGCTTGACGGCAAGGCGAACTATGATGGTGTGACGCTGTCTGCTTCCTGCGGTCTGGGTGATTACAAATTCAGCGGCGACCTGGTTTCCCATACGGAGGAGATCCCGAAGGGCAGTTTTGAGTGTGTGTTTGCAATGCGTCCCGAGCAGATTGAGATTTGCACGGAGAAGGAAGCAGGCGCCATTGAGGCGGATGTATATGCATCGCAGCCCGCAGGTTCTGAAACGCTGATTACGCTGCGTGTTGGCGGGCATGAGTTCATTGCCAAGCAGCTGGGCATTCAGGATTATAAAATGAATCAGAAAGTATATATCAAGGTTGACCCTGATATTCTGAACGTGTATAATAAAAAGACAGAACGGCTGATCAAATTGGCACGGCTGCTGCGAAAGTAAACGTTTTCTGATTTCTAAAGTTCAGTTACGCGCCCGGGCGGCACAGCGCGGGCCGCGTCATTGATAAAAAGAAGAAGGACCCCATTTTGAAAGGAGAAAAGCATCATGAAGAAAGCATTGGCCTTTATGCTGGCAATGTCAATGGTACTGTCGCTTGCGGCGTGCGGCGGCGGGGATAACGGCGGAAACACTGGCGCTGACAATTCAAATGCCGGAACGAGCCAGCCTACGGACGGCGGAGCAGCCGGCGGCAGCGAACGCGGCAGTTTCAAGGATGCGCGCACCCTTCAGGCGGACTATCCGGATCAGGTCGCGTGGAACGACATGACCGAAGAGGAGCTGCTTGAGGCGGCCAAGGCAGAACCGGGCGACATTATTGTTTATGGTATTTCTTCCCGTATTGAGAAGATCTGCGATCTGTTCAATGAGAAGTATGGGGCGGACGGGCTGGAGGCGATTGCTTTTGACCTGGACCAGACCGAAGCGATTGACAAGGTACGCACCGAGGCCGAGTCGAACAATGTAAATGCTGACGTACTCCAGTGTAAGGATGTTACGGGCGATATTTTCCTGGAATTCGTGCCGGGGAATTATGTTGAGCTGTACTTCCCGACGGATATCTGCGAGCATATTGTAGATGAGAATCTGATGACCTATGGTATGCCGTTCTATTCTTCACTGTCTTACTGGTATTATAATACGGATGAGTTCCCGGATGCGGAACCGATCAGCAACTGGTGGCAGTTTGTGGAGAAGGACGAGAATGGCAACCAGAAGTATTCGATCGTAGCCAAGGAGATTGGCACAGAGCAGGCGTACCTGGCGTTGTTTGCATCTTTCATTGTCAATGCTGACAAGATGGAGCAGGCATATGAAGACCTGTATGGCGAACCGTTGGAGTATACCTATAATGCGGATGAGGTTGCGGGCCTTGGCGTACCGGCGAACAACGCGGGCTACGAGTACATGTGGCGTTTCTCACAGATGAAGATGACTTTCATCTCTGACGGTGATGAAATCGTTGGCGCGGTTCACAATGGTGTTGAGGGCCGTCCGACCTTTGGCTTGGCTTCTGCGGGCAAGATTTCCGGGCGTGATGATGATGGGCTGTCCATTGCTTGGCTGACCGATCTGAAGCCTTACAATGGGATTCAGAACTGCAACTATCTGTACCCGATTGCGGATTGTGACAATCCGGCCGGTGCGCGGCTGTTTATCCGGTTCATGATGGGCGATGGTTTTGAGGCAATGTGCAAGGAAGGCAACTGGTCGGTTGTTGACAATTTTGAGAACCCGGCGAACCCCTTCCCGATTTCTGAGGCGAATGCGATTGCGCCTGATCTGCACGCGATTTATAATGTTTTCCTTGAGACACAGGATGCTTGGATTTTCTGGCTGAACAACAATCCGAACATGTAAAGCGGCAGCGTGCTGAGGCAGCACAAACAGTAGGACCACTGCGCAAGGGTGGAAGCGTCTTGCTTCCACCCTTTCTTACAGCAGAGCGGGGAAAAAACGGAAACAGTCTATAGGGATGGCAGAAAGGCATGGGATCCAGAATGGGGAAGGAACAAAGCAGTTTTGAGAAGAAACTGATCAAGATCAAAGAGAGCAGCTTCTGGGATGCTTTTCGATTCACGAAGGACGGCAGGTTTAAGAGTACGCTGCTGATTTATTCGTTCACGTTAAGTTTTGTATTTATTGCGATTTATGGGGCGGCATATTGGCTGCTGATTGATCCGCTGGAGTTTGGGCTGCGGCCGTATTTGGGCACGCACATGCGCACGCTGGCGGAGAGTTTCATACCGGCGGTGCTGGGCACGCTGGTTTGCTGTATTTTTCATTTTACGAGTCACGAAAAAAAGATGGTTTTGTTCACGTATGGGTGGATCATTGTATATGTGGTGGTATTGTGGGCATTTTCGTTTGTCACATTCACGCCGCAGGAGATGGAGATTGTGCATATGCTAGCGCTGCGGTTTCTTGTGCCGCCGCTGAGCACGGGAATCATAGGGGCGGCGTTGTTGTATGCGCACCACCGGCGGAACGACCCATTCAGGAGATATCAGTCCCTGCCCGACTGGCAAAAGGACCGCTGACGCGTGATGTCCTCCGCAGACGGCGCCAGAGGGCTCTGCCCTCTGGACTCCCGCGCCTCCGCAGCGGGCGCCAAGGGCTTTGCCCTCTGGACACCCACTGGGGCTTTGCCCCAGACCCGAGATGCTTTGCATCTCTGTTTCGCCTGCGGGCGGGATGGGTGCGGTCGTAGTTCATGCTGCGCAGCAGACCTGCCTGCCAAAAGCAGGGCAGTCAGGTCGGGCCGCTGCGGAATATTTCGCAGGCAGGGAAAAGGGAATGATGGAGAACAAGGTATATGCTTCAGATTGATTTTATCAATGTTGGCAGTGGTGATGCTGCGCTGCTGCGCGTAAACGATTACGCGGCGCTGATTGACTGCGGGAATGTTACGGTGGGTGAATGCCGCCCTGGTTCTGCGCGGATCATGGCGGCGGACTTCCTGCGGGAAGAGGGTATCACACGGCTTGATTTGGTGGTTTTGACCCATCTGCACCGGGATCACATTGGTGGGTTTCAGGCAGTGCTTGAGGCGGTGCAGGTGTGTGAGGTATGGACGAATTATTTGCCGGATGCAGCGCTTTGGGATGCTGTGCCGGACATTCCGGAGTCGTATCCGAAGAAGGCGCGCGGTTTAGGGAAATCGTTGGGGGTTTATCTTCCGGCGCTGTGTCTGGCGCGGGCGCAGGGGGTACGGCTGCGGGAGGTAACGCATCCGCTACGGGATTTGGTGCTGGCCGGGGAACTGGCGGCGGAGGTAGAATGTTTGGCAGAGGATGTATACCGGCGGCAGCATGATGCGTTGGATGAAGCATTGCAGGGCCGGCCGGATGCACAGGCGCTCCAGGCGGTTGGAGCGGCGCTGAACGAGGCGAGCCTGCGGTTACGGCTGACGTATCATGGTCAGTCGGTGGTGCTGGCGGGGGATGCTTACGGGGCCTGCTGGCAGGAGGAAGCCCGTCCGTGCACGGTTTTCAAGGTGCCGCACCATGGTTCGGATAAGGCGCTGGGGAAGGAGCTGGCACAGAGGCTTTCGCCGGAGATTTCGGTCATTTCTTGCGGCGCGTACCGCGAGGACGGACGGCCTGACCCGGCAGTTGTTAGCTGGCTGCGGGAGGCGTCGGGGGAGGTATATTGTACGGATGCCTGTGAGGTTCCGGGGCTTTCCGGGGAGAATCATCGTGCAGTGACCGTCCGGCTTGCATAGGGGCCGGATTGGGCGTTCAATTTGGAAGCGATATTTTTATATAGGAGGATTCAGGTTATGATTAACACAATTTTTTTCGATGTAGGGAACACGCTCCGCATCGTTATACCGGATGAAGCGTTTTCGACTACGGCGGAAAATGAGCTGATGCAGCTGGTCGAATCGAAGGAGCCAAAGGAAGTTTTTTTTGAAAAGCTGGAGGCCAACTGGAAGAAATACCGTAAATATGCAAAAACCGAACTGCTTGACGCGGGCGAAATGGAACTTTGGACACAGTGGCTGCTGCCGGATTATGACACCGAGCTGGTAGCGCGTCATGCCGGACGGCTGACCCGCCTGTGGCGTGACCATGACGGGCGGCGCGAACCCCGGTTTGATGTCAAGTCCACGCTGATTGAGCTGAAAAAGCGTGGTTATAAGTTGGGGATTATTGCTAATACGATTACGGAGACGGAGATTCCGGATTGGATGATTCACGATGAGGTAGCGGGACTGTTTTCCGCGACGGTGTTGTCCTCCAAGGTGCGTATTCGGAAGCCTGATCCGGCAATCTATCATCTGGCTTGCCGGGCGGTAGAGGCAAAGCCCGAAGAGTGCGCATATGTGGGGGATAATCCGGTTCGTGATGTAGAGGGCACGCGGGCGGCAGGCTTTGGTATGATGGTTCGTATTGATGAGCCGTCGTCTGAGAAAGCGCCGGATAACGATCCGAAGTACATTCCGGATGAAATTATAGAAAATATTGGCGATTTGCTGAACATTTTCCCGCCTATCAACGCATGACTCGTAAAGGGGGGGATGGTATATGAACAAAGAGTTTGATGCAATTTTCTTTGATTTGGGGGATACGCTGCGTATTCTTTATAAAAACAAGACCTGGCAGAACCGGGCAAAGCGCAAAATGGCAGAAATGGTACACAGCGATTTGCCGCCCGAGGAATTTTATCAGATGCTGGAGGAGCGTTATAAGCCTTATCGTGAGTGGGCTTTTCGTGAAAAGCGGGAGGCGAATGAAGAGGAACTGTTCTGCAAATGGCTGCTGCCTGACTATAAAGACCAGGAAGAGCTGCGGAAAATGGCGTATGACCTGGGATTTCAGTACCGGCAGTGCAGCGGGCGGCGTTTTGTTGTAGACGGCGGCCCGGAGGTAGTAAAGACGCTCAAGGCGCGCGGCTATAAGCTGGGGATCATCTCGAATCTGATTACGACTTATGAGGTGCCTGACTGGCTGCGTGACGATGGCCTTGCGGAATATTTTGATTCGGTTGTGTTGTCTGCCGTGTGTGGCATTCGGAAGCCTGACCCGGAAATTTATCTGATGGGTGCGCGGGAGGTTGGCGTGCCGCCCGAGCGGTGCGCTTATATTGGGGACAATGTGAATCGGGATGTAACTGGCTCTAAGGCGGCGAAATTTGGGCTGAATATTATTTGCTGTTCGCCCGAAAAGCGTGCAGAGAATCAGTGTGATGATTCCAACCGGCCGGATGCATTTATTGAAGATTTTATTCGTCTGCTGGATATTTTTCCTGGAAATTCGCGGGTTGATCTTTCTGTGGAGGGGGTTCTGCCCCCGGATGCTGTTTAAGGAGGCTGCTGTATGAATACCGATATTCGCGTAATTTTCGTAGACCTGGGCGGTACGTTCCGGGTGATTCGTGATGATTTGGAGTATAAGACTGCGGCAAAGGCCCGTATTGCGGAGCTGTTGGGCGCAGAGGGTGATCCGACGGAGTTTTTCGATACGGTCATTGATAAGCGGTATGATGTTTACCGGGAATGGTGCCTGCGGTTTATGTGTGAAGCGCCGGAAGAGATGCTTTGGACGCGTTGGCTTGCATATGATTTCCCGAAAGACCGGGTGAAAGCGGCGGCCAAGGAGCTGACCTATGCCTATCGCCGGACGAAGGGGGAACGCGTTGTCGTAGAAGGCGGCGTAGAGACCGTGCGTGAGCTGCGCAGGCGTGGCTATACGGTTGGCATAATATCCGATTTGGTTGGCAAAAGTGAAGTTGATGAATGGCTGGACCATGATGGTATTCGGGATTTGTTTGATACCGTGCAGCAGTCGTCCATTACCTATATTCGGAAACCGAACCCGGCGATTTACTTTTATGCTATGGAGGAGCTTGGCGTTGAGGCCGAGAATTGCTGCTACGTTGGCGATAACCTGAATCGGGATATCATTGGCGCGAAGGCTGCGGGCTGTGGTATGACGGTTGCGGTAGAATATGCGGACATGAAGCCGCTCAAGATTACAGAAGAAAATTGCCCGGACGCAAAGGTGATTACGTTTGACCAGCTGCTGGATATTTTCCCGGGGCGCGGTCAGGTTGCCGTTGACAAAATGATAAAGCCGTAAGGGTGGAGGGAGCCTGCCGCGTGTGAGATTAGGCGGCAGAGCGCATCTTCACATGTCAACACTTTCAGAAAGGTTGTGTTTCATAATGTCAGAGATTCAACGCGGCGGCGCGGCACTTGCCGAAGCCGTAAAAAAGGCCTATGAGGCCGGACAGACCGATTATTATTTGGAACCCATGGTGCGAGTCAATACAGACGGCAGTCCCATCGGCAAAATTCAGGACGGGGATGCCGTACTGTTCTGCTGCCGGCGCGGCGAGCGTGAAATCGAGCTGACGGATGCATTTACGGATGCAGCGTTCCCGCACTTTGAGCGCAGGACGATTGACGGGCTTGATTTTGTGATTCTGACGATGTACCATGATAAATATGCGGGCAAGCTGCCGATTGCGTTTGCGCCGTCCAAGGTAGAGAAGCCGCTTGCGCAGATTCTCAGCGAACACGGCCTGACCCAGCTGCACTGTGCAGAGTCCGAAAAGTTTGCGCACGTCACATTCTTCTTTAATGGCGGTTATAACGAGCCGTTCCCGGGGGAAGACGATATTCGGATACCTTCCCCGAAGGGCGTGCCGTTTGATTCCGTGCCTGAACTGAGCCTGCCGGAGGTTGCGGATAATGTCATTCAGGGGCTGGAAAAGGGATATCATTTTATCGTCACCAATTTTGCGAATGGCGACGTAATCGGTCACACCTCCAACTGTGATGCGAAGGTCGCCTGTGCAGGCTATGTTGATAAGCATCTTGCGCGGGTCATTGAGATTGCAAAGCGTGAGAATTATGTGATTGCAGTTACCGCCGACCACGGCAATCTGGAATTGATGCTGAATAAGGAAGGCAAACCGCATGTTGCACATACGACGAATCTGGTGCCGTTCGTTATGATTGACCCGGCGAATGACCAAGCGCTCACTTTGTCGGATGGTACGCTGGGAGATGTAGCGCCTACGGTGCTCCAGGTGCTTGGCATTGAGAAGCCTGCCGAAATGACGGGATCATCCCTTGCATCGGCGGTAGATTTCGGCAAGGACCGTAAAATGCTGCTCGTGATTCTTGACGGCTGGGGCTTTGGCGCGAAGGATCAGACCGACCCCATCTGGCTTGGTGAGACGCCGAAATATGATGCAATGCTTGAAAAGTACCCGCCGAGCAGCCTCCGCGCCTCTGGTGAAGCCGTTGGCTTGGGCGCTGGCAAGCCTGGCAATTCAGAGGCTGGACATATTAACATTGGTTCCGGCCGTTGTGTCGCGCAGGATGATGTGCGTCTGGATAACGCCATGAAGGATGGTTCGTTTGAGAAAAACGAAGTATTCTTAAAGGCAATCTCTGATGTGCAGAAGCGTGGAAAGGCTTTGCACCTGCTTGCATTGCTGACCAAGCAGTCATCGCATGGGTCGATTGATTACCCGCTTGCGCTGTTGAAGATGGCGAAAGAGCTGCCCGAAGTATATGTCCATATTATATTTGATGGACGTTCGACCGAACCTGGTTCTGCACCGTCCCTGCTGTTGGATTTAGATGAAAAAATGGAACAGATTGGACAGGGCCAGATTGTGGACGGCGTAGGCCGCGGCGTGGCGCTTGACAGGGATCAGAACTGGGCAAAGATTCAAAAGGTTTATGAGGCGCTTGTCGAGGGCAAGGCCGAACAGAAGTATCAGTAAAAATATTGCAAATTTTGACCGCCCGGCCCGCCATGTTTTGGCGGGCCGGGTGTCTTTGTATTGAGGCGGATGTCGAAAACTCATCTTGAGATAGGAAAAGACCTTTGCAGCAGAAAACATGCCGCATCAAACAAAAGGCTTAGTGGAAAGAAATGCCTGTCCTGATTATAGAAGAATGCGTCTGCTTGCACACACGGCACGGAACAGGTCTCTCAAAAGGTGTAAAGAGACAATTTCCGCAGAAAAACTAGGATTGTAACCAAATTGTAATATTTCACGAAATACCGGCTTAAAGCGTAAAATAATTACAGAATGGCTACAGAACTGTAATCAAATTGTAACCGGGGAGGAAATATAGTCCGTTCTGCGGGTTATGTGGGATGTGCTGATTCCGGATGCTGACGATTGCGGTTGAGATCGAAATGTGATATAGTAAAGGTACTCACGAATGATAAATTACACCGCACCGCATCACCCCGCCCGCCGTCCTTGTGGCGGGCGGGGCAGTAGGCAGAAAAGGTCATAGAAGCACCTTTTCCCCGCCGCAGCGGAAATAAAGTTTTTACTCGATTTTTTTACAAAAAAATCGCGGGTGCAGGGCAGAGCCCTGCCGCTCCCCGCGCAGGGGTGCCCGCCGCAAAGGCGCGGGTGCAGGGCAG
>CAJUSB010000089.1 GCA_910589115.1 uncultured Clostridia bacterium
AAAGGGCATGACGGAGGCAAGAGCGATTTTGAATTATAATGCTTTCGTCATGGGAAGCGTATAGTTAATGTAGATAGAGCTATAACGGAAAGCGCCCTCGCCCGTCACATGGATGAGGGCGCATTTTCGTGTCAAAATCCGCCCATGACAATTATCCCGATGAGCAAAACCGCTGCCAGTGTGCCGCCAAGCGCGGGCAGGATGAATCCGGTCTTCCCGGCCAGGGTCAGGCAGATGATCGCCACACTCCCCAGAAGCAGCATCCCGATCAGGATAGCAACGCCGATCAGCTGCACCGCTGTGAACGTCGGCTGCCGCTCAATACGCTGGAGCCGGGCGGCGGCAAGGAATTTATCCTTGTCGCCCTCCATCTTGCTCATCGTGTCGCAGAAGTCCAGGAACGCCTTTCGGCTGTCAGTGGTTTTCATGCTTAATCGCCCCCTCAATCATGTCGTCAACCATGCTGTAAGCGCTCTGTAGAATCAGAACAGCGCCGTAGAGTGAATCCGCGTATTCATCGCCGTCCATCATCGCACGTACAAGCTGGACAATCGAATTGCCGGACTTCAGCACATCCCGCAGATGCTCCGCACGGGGCAGCGTCATAGTGATCTCCGTCATGCCTGCTCACCCCCTGCAATCGCCTGGTATTCGGTGCTGAAAAGGTTCAGCTGGGCGGGCTGCTGCAACGTCAGCGGCACAGGGATGCGCCAGGTCTCTAACATGTCCGTTTCCATCTTCCGGATGTCCTGCGGGGTATCGCCGCAATCCATCATGATACGGCGGGTAACGTTGATAAGCTGCGCGACACCACCCGGGGATACTCTCGGCGGCACGTGATCCGCCTTGAGCTGCTCCGCCATCTCCTCAAAGGCGGTGACATAGGCCGCGGTGAAAAGCACGCCTTTCTTTCCGGTCAGCTTGTTGGCGATCATGTCACAGCCCTTTTTCGTGATTAAAAAGTTCGGACGCTGCTGATTATTGCCATCTATATAGCTGGATTCGATGAAGAAATCGCCGAGCGCAAAATTGCGCTGGGCTATACCAGAGGGATTTTCCCCTACGACTTCACCCTCTTTGAGATACCCGATGTAGGTGTTGATCGTGCGGAGCAATTCTTTGTGGCTCCGGCCAACCATCTCCGCCACTTCCCGGCTGTCAATGACTTTCTTCCCCTTGAAATCATGCGCTTTCAGAATGTTCATGACTTCACCGCCTTTTTCTTGGCGCGGGCTTTCTCTGCACGCTGGCCACGTGAGAAACCGTAATTGTACGCAAGGTTCATAGCCATAAATGCATCGTTATCCGTGCTATTCAGCAAATCGATAATATCAGAAACGCGGAGAAAATAGCTTCCGGTTTTGACTTCTGAAATCTTTTCAATGTTCATATAAAATTTCCTTTCGGTCTTGTAAACCAGCAAGGAGAGTGGTATAATAAATTTGCCCCTCTCCTTTCGGTCGGGGTGGTGTGAAACAGTCTGTGGGCTTTGGGTGGCAAACAGACTGTTTCTATTTTTTCGTAAGGCTTTCGTGAAGGTCGTTTACCATTTCTTCCAGCAAGTCAGTTTTCGTCTTGCCTGTGATTTCCGAACAAGCATTGAATTTTTTGACAGTCGTTTCTGTTGCACGCAATGCAATCTGTTTGTTCTTTGGCTCACTTCCGACAATCGGCCTTCCTGCTTTCGGCGGCATTTCATCACCTCTCTTTATCGCCTAGACATAATCATATATTATGCCTAGGCAAAAGTCAAGCCCTTTTTCAAAAAAATCTTGTAAACCAGAAAAGGAAGGGGTATAATAGATTTACCCCTTCTGCTGGTTGGGGTGTGATGAAACAGTCTGCGTGCTTGGACGGCGGCAGGCTGTTTCTACTTCTTTAGGGCTTTTTGATACATTGCATCTAAGCCAGAACGGATAACTTCGGATTTTGTAAGAAGAAGTTTTTCACAACAGAATTCCAGTTTCTTCAATTCTTCATCAGACATCCTGAGCCTATATTGATTCCGTTTCGAATTATCAGAACGGGGACGAGGCGACATTAACACTACCTCCTTTCTTGGATATCCAATAACAATTATACATGGATATCCAAGAATGTCAACCCTTTTTTCAAAAAAAAATCCGCCCATTTCTGAGCGGAAAATTTTTATTCGTAATATTTCATTTTCATGCTCGGAATTGTAACCTGTCCTGCAAGGCTTGTGTAACTTTGTACGCCATCGCATTCCCCATATCCTATAATATAATCATCTTCCAAGATGCGGCTCTCACCTTCTGGGCGATTGTACGTAACGTACCACATATTTCCATCGCAATCAACTCGCATCGTTACTGAATCAAAGAAGCCCTCCATTACTTGAACTACCTTGCCGCTGATTTTTACAAATTTCCCGTCATAAGCATCTGGATTTCTTTCGACGTCACGATAGCTAACCGTTTCGCATTTGCTTATGTAACTGTCTTTTTCTTCTTGCAGTTTATTTGCAGCCTGTTCCTCGTATTCTTGTTTGAATTGTTCCCCTGTTTGCCGTTGCGATTCTGCTCCATCAGCAAGCTCTTGAATAATTTCCCCGCGTCCGATAACAGTACACTTATCCATTGTTGCGGTCGGCGTAGACAAAAAAGAATCGGGATCGGATTCACGAATCACACCAGCAACAGTTACTTTTTCTCCCTCTTCAAATTGCTTTGTGGTGTCTCGATCATCAAAATAACAGGCAACGCTAAAGAAATACCCGTCATTATTATCAGTTTTTGCCTTTAAGATGCCGCTGTCAATGTCTGCAATTTCAAACGCAGTTACAACACTTTCCCCAGCCATGTACAGGCTATAATCGAACAAAACTTCTGGACTCATTTGGAGATATGCGGATGTATCAAAGCTTGTGTTTATTGCGTCGCTTTGGCTGTCCTCTTTCGGCTGAACGTTTGATCCTGTATTTGGATTTTCTTTGGTGTTCTTTTCGTTTTCTGCATCTGGAGAACTGCACAGTGCAAAAAGAAAACAAATTGCAAAGAAACCAATCATAATATTGAGCCACCTAGGCCTTTTCTTCTTCCTACTCGATCCGCAGTGCGGGCACGCTTTTGCATTTTTCGCAACGCGCTCCCCGCAAACCTTACATCTTACATGCTTTGCCATATGTTTCCCTCCATTCACTTGCATAATACCATAAAAAATCATATAATGCAAGGAAAAATATCATATCCGGAGAAGATATATGAAATCCACAGCTGGTACAAGTAAACATCAGAGGCCGCCCCGGTTGGGGGGATTACAATATAAATCAGCAAGGAAATAAATAAATTTACAAATTGTTAACTTTTTGTTGCGGTTTACTATACTTTTATACCGATATGCCTGTGATTTTTTCTTTAAATGGGTTGACTTTTTTGCTGAAATCGCATATACTAGATGTGCGGAATATGCGATGGTATATTTCGTGTAGACGTGAACAAGGCTTGTTTGGCTTTCGAGCCTGCAAGCCATTAACTTTATCGCACTGGAAGGAGGAGTTTCAATGGACAGAATTCTGGATGTGGCTGCATATATTGTAGAGAAATATCCTGTTTTGACAGGGGAAAATTGGCTTGATGAAATGAAACTTCACAAGCTCCTATATTTTACCCAGAGAGAATCCTTCGCAATAGTCGGTCGTCCTGCTTTTGAAGGTACTTTTGAAGGCTGGCGATATGGACCGGTCAGCTGTGATGTCCGAGCACATTATATTGATGGAGATATCAATTCTGATACAAATCCGATTTCAGAAGAGGTTAAGTATATCGCAAATAATGTAATCCTCGAATATGGATCGCTTGATTCTTGGACATTAAGTAACATTTCTCACGAAGAAATTTCTTGGAAAAACGCACGTGAAGGTCTCTCCGCGCATCAAAATGGAAATCGAACACTTAAAACGGATGATATTCGAGAGGACGCAAAAAAAGTACGACCCTACGATCATGTATGGGATATGTACTATGACGAATTTGAAACAGAGGTGTAATCCTGCTTGATTGGCGAAATCAGAAAAACAAGAACACCCTTTTATTCTGACGGGAAAATGCTATTTAAATTTCGCCCTGCACTCGTCATCGCACAAGCGGATGCTCAAGATTACATCATACTTCCAGTATCAAGCGTCAGCAAAAGAAAGAACCTTGACCCTGTTTACGATGTGGAGATTGATCCTTCCATTTACCCAAAACTACATTTAAAAAATACCTCCTATGTAAGGACACACAAACAGACTGTTATACATCTTGCTGATTTCGCTGACTGTATTAGCAATATGAAATCAGAATATCCTGATTTATACGAAGATATTCTAAAAAAGCGGGAAATATTCAGCAATGAGGTATCAAAACAGGCACGTGCTTAAGCCCCTCCTCAGAAATGGGATGGGGCTTTTTGTGTGTTGCCAAAAAAATGAGACGGCTGCTTTATGTTACCTCTCATCCATTTAGAAACCAGCACTGCAAATTTTGGCGAAAGCCATTGCGCAAGATGTATAGCTAAGCGCCCTGCAAGTGAGGTTCGCCGCCCTTGATCGACTGAACTAATCCCGTGGAGGGAATTCCCGTCACGGAAGAAAGTTCTATCGCCGTTAGGAAAAAGCCGTCCCGCCAGGGCGGCCTTTCTATTACTCAAATTTTTATAGCGGTGGCGGTTGCATTTTTCTGAAAGATGTGCTATGATATGAATATATATTCGATATCTTGAATTCATATGCAAAAGGAGCTGAAAATATGTTGACCAGAGATGACATTAGAGAAACGCTCGAAAAGCAGTTTGTCTTGCTCTCCGAGCGTTCTAAGAATTGCTTTGAAGAAATCGAGCTGGATAGTCATTCAGAACAAATTATAGCGATCGCCGAACTTCTTCTTTCTTTGTCGTGAACCATCCGTTGTGGTGCCTCCGGTTATGCTCTTTCGAAATCTCGTAATACGCTTCCAAATACATTTCGTAGACTTCGATAGGGCTTTTACTGGATAAATCCTGGCTTTTCATGTACAGAAATGCACAGGCTTCCCGTTCGTTGCGTGGAAATGACTTTATTTTTCAATGTCTTCCATTTTCTTCACCTCCTCTCTCTTTCTATTCTACCACAATCCATTATAACGTACAAGAAAAGGCCGCCCCGGTTGGGGCGGCTGTTTTCTTCTGGTTCGGGAAATCGGTTATTTCTCTTTTCTGTATGTAACGCTGTAACTTTTCCCGGCCCTCCCGGGGATCATTGCCGGATAGCCGTACTGTTTCAGCCAATCATCAACTTTCTGAATGACACTCTCGGTATACTGGATGTCTGTGCCATCATGTCCGTGACGATGGAACGGGACGGCTTCGGTCTCATCGTCGTCAATCGTCAGATTCCCGATAATTGCGCCGACTGCCTGCGCATGGGGATTCCCGTTCTTTGAAAGGACACCGAGCCGGTCGGCAATCGTGCCCTTGTCGTAGGTGACTTTCGTCCCGGCCAGCGCAATGCGCGGGAGCTTCACCCCATTATCAGAAAACAATTCACCCAACGCCAGCGCCTGGTACTCCGGTTTGACATTTGCAGCATCGTATATCCCTTTGAGGAAAGAGGCCGTGCGGTTCTTTGCGTTGAGCAGCATTGCATCAGCGCGTTTGGTTTCCGCCGCAAGCTGGGCTTCCGTCTTGCCGGGTTTGACCGGTTTGCCTTTCAAGAGTGCGGCAGCGCGGAAGTAGGTTTCCACCAATCTGTCATAGACCTCCCATGCCCGGTCTGTATTAAGGGACTTTGCGTGGAGCAGTGCACCGCGTTCTGTCCAGAGGTACAGCGTTTTGGCATTCTTTACTGAACCTAAATCAATTTGAGTTTGGTTCAGAAAGTTGTGCTTCGCCTCACCCTCTAGCGCATAATAGTGCTTTCCTTCCTGATAACGCGCCTTGTTTCGGTTAAAATTATTCGTGATAACCTGGACTTCGGTTTCGTAGCTCTCCGCAAGCTGGCTAGTCAACAGAACACGCTGACCCTCCTGTTCGATAGGTACTAAAATGTTTTCGTTCATGTGTTTTCCTTCCTCCATTATTCAAATGCTAAAATCATCGCGGCTGTGCTGAGCATCGAATCCGTCAGCATTGCCAGATCCTGCGCTTCATACTCTATTTTCGATGCCTCTGAAACGAGCAAAAGTTGTTTCTCAAGAATCTCTCTGATTTCGTCTTTACTCATTGTTGTTTGCCTCCTTATCTTGCTGCTTCTATAGTGATTTTGTTACCTTCAATTCTAATCGCCTGCGGGACTGATTCAAACCGAAGCTGCTCGGATTGCCACGGATCGGCCTTGACATAATCAGGAACATGGGGCAGTCCATACGCCTCCATCAAAAGCTGTGCCTGCCTTGCACGGGTTTCCGGCGCAGATTTCTGCGCCGCCAGCGGAATATCGACCGCACGAATAATGCTTGCCAGTGCTCTGAGGTTTTCCATGTTTGGAAGACCCTGCTTCGTGCTGTACCCACCGGTTCTGCGGATTTCCGGAATCACCTTATCTGCTATCAGGGCTTGGAACCTCTCGGCGGCTTCGTTTTTGGCTTTCATTGCCAGCCGGTAGAAAATATTTTCTGGAATGAACGCTGGCCTTTCGGCACTTGTGCCGAAACCGAAATTTTCTAAATATTTATCCACCCTGCGCCACATGATGTATTCTTTCCCATCCTTTTCCTCCGTGAAGCCCAGCCCGCGCGCCGCCGTTTCCAGTCTCAAATATGCAGTTCCATTCTTCTCGTAGCAGTCGATGCCGCCGATGTTCATGATGTTTTTCATGGGATCTTACCTCCATTCCTTTGATACATCTATTATACTATTTTCGGCGTGAAAAGACAATAAATTAGCATGTAAACAATGTGTAAAAAAATCGTGTTTATACTACATTGACTATATGCGTCATAGGAGGAGCATAGTTAATGTAGACAAAAGCCCCCTCCCACAATATGTAGGAGAGGGTTGTTTTAGCGTTCTACAATATATGCATAGTATGCCGCAGCCTTATCAGGTACCGCGTCCTTGTCTTCAAGCCATGCTCTGGCAAGGTCTGCAAAGAATTCTATATTGCTCACACCATGCTTTTTTGCAACTGCGCCGAAGTCGCTGTAAACCGCATTCAGCGCCGCATAAAACTGTGCAGGATCACAGTTGATTTTCCGCTGCTCCATGACCTGCTTTGACTGGTCGTAAGACCAATGCGGGCCAGTAGATCCGTCGGCATTTTTCATTTCGGATACCCATTCATCCGCCGTCTGACGGGTGAAGCGCATGGGGGATGCACTGCGTTCCATCTCATCCGGGAAACGCTCCATCTCCCCACCGATTGTAAATCCGATCTTACGCTTTGGACGGCTGCCGTCATTCTCTCGATAGTGATTACCAAAACCGATCTGGCGCATTGGATAAATATTGCTGCCAGTATACCGGTCTTCCATATCATCATCGTAACGGCTGGTAAAACGCCCTCTGCGACGGCTCTCGACCTCATAATCTCCCGCATCCATTGGCGCATAGCGGCCATTGTCATAATGCTCGCGCCCCCTGCGGTCACGGTAACGGTCCTCAACATCGTATTCATTGCGGGGATATCTGTTGTCGGATTCGCTGTGTGGATATCCGTTACGGTCGTCATACCGATATCCCATGCGTCTGCCGTCATTGTTTTCATCCCGGCTGCTACGATTCCTGATGGTGGAAAGCATCATCATTTTAGAAACTTTATTCATCCTTTACGCCTCCCTTTATGTAGTCGGAGCGGCAGGATCCGCCGGTGCAGTCCCGTTGATCGCGGGAAGGTTATTCGTCGGGCATGGACAGGCATTCCCCAGCAGTTTGAATGTGCCGCCGGTTGCGCTGGTAGAGACTACGACAGAATAACGCGTCCTGGTACGGATTCCGCACGCCGTCACCTGTGCACAGTATTGGTTTGCCAGGGGATATTGCTGTGTCCCGGCCCCGACGGTGACAACTACAGGAGCATTGATCGTGGTTGCCGCCGGGATCGCCTGCGCTACTACAATACAATATTTCTGACCGTTGTTGTAGCTTCCGGCTGGAAGATTGATCACCAGATTTCCGCCCGTGAAAGTCACGGCCTGGCTGAGGATCAAATTGGGACAAAGTTTGCAAACAGGTTTACATGACATATCTTCGCACCTCATTTCATTTCCGCAACAGTCGGCATTTGGGGCTTGCTGAAACCAGCGCATACGGTGGAACGCATCGCTTCTGTCATAGTTTCCAAATAACTCTTTGCCTGGATTTCAGAAACAGTTCTCAGGATCTCCGCGTACAGTTTGAGATCCGGCAGGCTGAGCTTATCACGATCGATGCTGTCAAGTGTATTCAGCAAATTCTTTTTCGCCTGTTCAACGTTCATAAAAAAAATCACTCCTTAAAAATCAAGGGGCGACCGAAGCCGCCCCGAAAATGTCACCCTATTCGGGGATATCAGCAGCAGGAACCGCAGCCGCACCCGCTGTTATTCCAGCCGGTGAAATTCCCACAGCCATTGACCGGGAAATTGACAGGCGTGGGCGGCTGTACAACGTAGCAGGCAGACGGGCATTCTGCACCCGTGCGGCGCAGGATCGTTGCCTCACTTGCCGCGATCATTGCACCGATCGCGTTGTTCTGGTTCGCCTGCGAAGCCGCAAGTTTCAGATTCTGGTTTTCTGCCCGCAGTGCATCCAGATCACGCTGTACCATGAAGTCCATCAGGCCGCGATAGTTTGCGTTCTGATTGTCGATGATGTCACGGGTGTTATTCGCGATCGCAGTTGTAATCGCACACGTATCCGTTGCCATCTGGTACTTAATGTCTGCCTGGCCCTGCCGGTTCTCACAGCAGCAGTTTGCCAGCTGGGTGGAAAGCGCATTCTGATTCTGCATCATTGCCATCTGTGTGGCGTTGAATCCCTGCTGCATAGAATTACCAAGTGTGCAGACTGCATTATCCACGCCATGGAACCCCTGGAGCAAGGATGTATTTACAGCATAGAAGCCATCACACAGGCCGCTGTTGATCCCGTCCAGTTTGCTGGTGATGGCAGAGGTATCAAAACCCCGCTGTACCTCACTGGCAACGCCGCCGTTTCCACCGCGGTTGCCAAACAAGCCGCCGCCAAATCCATCGCCGCCTGCGAACATTGCAAGGATAATGATCGCAAAAATCATTTCACCCCATGACCCCATAGCGCCGTTATTACAACCGTTGTTGCTGTCCTGGCCCAGCGCATAGCCAAGAGCCATATCATTCGATTCTGCCATAAAAAAACTCCTTTTCAGTTTTATTTCACACCGGGAACTGCTTCCCGGACGTGTTCATTCGGAAAGCGGTTTTTTCTCAAGTACCCGTAAAACTGAAAAAGAGTGATGCGTATAAATATTTTGTTTTATCTGGGGAACTGCTGCCTGATTTGCCCTAAGAATGCCTGTGGCTCGATCCCGCGTTCTTTACACATGTTGCAAAAAGTCGTTGTGATTTGCTGCTGGTTTTTCCCTGTTACTAACGGAAGATACCGTTGTAGCATTGGATTCGCCTGCGCAAATTTTTCTACGATCGGCATGGGGTTTGACGCGCCATACAGCATTTGCCTAAGCTGCATCATCTGGTTTCCCTGCATAGGAATCATTGTTTTTCAGCACTTCCTTTCGCCTGTTTTGCCGGCTTCTCTGCCGAAGCAATCGCCTGTTTCAGCTGTTCAATTTCTGCCGCTATCTCCTGAACCGCTGCAATCTGTGCATATTCTACCGGCGGCGCTGGCTGCTGCACCTGGAAAACATGAAAAATAGGTGCTCCGTCATTCTGGTTCAGCATTTTCGTATAAATACGGCCATGTGCAAAATCCGGCATAATAGTAATTGCTCCGCTAAAATCGGTCGGAACGCTTCTTGCCTCTTCCTCCCCAGCTACTGGACGGCAAATCATATTCGGCTGGATTTGCTGTACCGGCTGCGGCGGCATAACAGTTTGCTGTACCCCAGGCATTTGCTGTCCGTATCCGGGGTATGCCCCCGGATATGACTGCGGCATATAAGTTCCGTTATATCCATAAGCCATGTGATCACATCCTTTGCCATTATAATATCACAAAAACATCCACCCAAAGGGTCAATAAAAGGTCAAAAAAGTGCATAAAAAAACCGCCCCAGGATGGGGCGGCGCTCTTACCAATTTCTTTAACGTTTGCTATTCCCTGCCATTGCAGTCTTGATTTATCTGCTTTGCACTGTTATAATTGAGACGGTCAGATGACAGGCTCTGACCGCCATTTTCGATTTTAGGCTGCCCTTATGGTTTCTCAGGCCGGGTAGCCTATTTCCTTACTTAAGCTGCTTGATTTTATCACGGATGATTTCGGCAGCTTCCTTTCCAGTTTCCGCTTTGAACTCAACATTTTCTGCCAGCGTTTCCAAAAAGATAATCAGCTCTGCTTGCGTCATATTGTCTTTTTCCATCCTTTCTACCTCCTGCCTGATGTACTCACTTGGGTGTTTCCCCTTGCTGTAATTATATTATAGCATAGCTACCGGTAGATAGCAATCGGCAAATCATCCGAATATCTACCGCAATATTTGTTTATTTTTATCTACCGGTAGAAAACTGTCTGTGCTATAATATTAGGTGGAGGTATGTTTATGGCAGAGAAAACAGAAGCCCAAAAGCGTGCTCAGAAATCTTATATGTCAAAATTCATAAGACTCGAATTTCGGGCTACACCGGAGCAGCGGGATACGATACGTGCCCACGCCGCCGCCCGTGGCGAAAGCGTCAATGCGTTTATCGGTCGGGCGATACAAGAGGCTATGGAGCGGGACAACGTCACGCCTGCGCTGTTACAGGGCAAGGAAAAAGCCGGGGACTAACCCCGGCTCTTCTCGTTTCTGTAATCAATAGCGTCTGCAATTTTCCGAAATGCTCTTTGCCGTGCCCGTTTGACCTGTTCAGGCGACATACTCAGTGCCTGCGCGGTTTGGATGCAGGACAGGTTGTGCACATCGCACTCGATCAGGCAATTTTGTTCATCCGCTGGCAATCCGAACGACGTTATGTAAGAGATCGCCCTTTTAGGTGCCATTGTGGAAAGCAGGGCACGGATCGCTTTATGCTGGCTGTTCGTGAGCCGTCAGCCCTTTCGGCGTCTGCGGGCGGCTCTTGGCTTTCTGGGACGCTTTGCGCCCGACTTGTGCACCTGCACTTGTTTCGCCATTACTGACCATTCGTGACAATTTCAGATCCCGTAGACTGCACCTGTTGAGCCGATTCGGCATCCTGATACTGATATGTCGTTTCCGGCGTAAGGTAGGCCAACAGGATAAACGCAAGGAAAACAACCGCCCACAGGCAATTTGTAATAATCAGCGCCCAGCGCCATGGTCTGGTTAACCGTTCGGCTGCGTTTACCAGATCGCTAAAACTCTGTATCTTTTCAGAATCATTCATTATGTCACGTCCTTTCTGTTAGATTTTACAGCATTTCGGATAAAATAGCAAGACCATCAGGATTATTTATACAGCCCCATCCGGCGGTTGTATACCATCATCCGCACCATATCCTCTGACAGGTGCAGGCCGGAGCCGTTGCCCGCGATTGCTTTCCGGTCAATCAGCAGCTGGACCGTTTCGCGAAGCTCTCCAGCGGGGATATCAGTGAGTTTTTCGTAGTATTTCATGTTGTCGTCCTCCATCAGTTTTTCTTTGAATGCCTGCCACAGCGCCGGATTCTGCACCATCGGCGCGGGACAGTCCTTGTGGGTCACGTCATAGTGCCGGACTACATGGCCAACAGGCACGCCGTGTTTCTGCATCAGTTCCCGTACCAGCTCGGCGGCAAGGTCGATGCTGCCCTGCCGCACCTTACCGCGTGCATCCAGCATACAGACCTCCACACCGATGCTGTTTGCGTTCCGGCACGTAGGATGGTAGTATGTACCCTTTGTGCCGCAATGCCACGCCGTGTGGTTCTCAGGGACGGACTGCCATACTTCACGCTCATCTACAAAGAAATGTGCGGATGTCTGGCCGGTCAGCTCCCGTGCGAAATAGTCAGCGTTGTTTTTGGCAGTGTCGCCTCGGTTGCCCGTGTAATGCACAACGATGTAATCAATATCCGCCAGCCTGCGGGGCTTCGCTGTAAAATTTTCCTGGCGGGCGATTTTGGTTTTAATTTGCATAAATAATCGCTCCGTTCTTCAAGTCGTATACTGCCGCCTCAATCATTGCATCCAGTTTGTCAGCATCAACCGTCACGCCATGCTGCCGCAGCCATTCAACAACATATTTCTTTTTATCCTCTCCGCGCCCGGGGCCGTTATAAATCTGCTCCGCCGCAGAAACGGCGATCTGCACCCAGGTGTTAATCTGCCTCTGCTGGTCTGTGGTCGTTTTGGTTTTGATGTAGGGTATAACTACCGCCGTGATTACAGCGGCCAGCAGAGCCGCTACAGCCTCCATAACGGGGGTAATATCAAACGTCATGATTATCATCCTTTCCAAAAATCTTTGTCAGGCACGCTAGCCCAAGCTCCGCACCGAAAAATGTAATGCACGCTGTTACTATGCCGGTCGGATCGTAGCCCTGCCGCCAGCAAACAAACAATCCCGCCCCAACCACCGCAGATGCAAAGCCAATGCAGTACAGCACTACTTTTTTCAGATACCGAATTTTCATACCAGCCCCACCCTTGCAAGTAAAAACGCGATAACTGCTGCAATAATCGCCCAGATGGCTTTTTCTACGATGCCGTCCCAGCGCTTAGCAGGCTTATCCTTCATCTCCTGTACGGCTTCCTTGATCTCTTCGGTGTCTGCCTTGATTTGGCTCATACGCTCCTCTATAAGCGCAACCGCTGTATGTGAATTTTCCAGCCGGGAATAGAAATCTTTGTGCGCCTCTTTGTTATGCTCGCTGTCCCGCTCCAGTGCCTCTATACGCGGCACAAGAGGGCAAGCTGTGTCTTTACATTCCGTCATTGCTTAAAACTCCTCTCCGGTGATTTCTGCCGCTTGCTCGGCGGTTAAACGTCCGGCAGCGACAAGCGCCTGAATACGCTGTTTGTTCCAAAGCCTCGGGTAATAGGCCAGCGCAAGAGAATATGCATCCATCTTAAAATACCTCCTTTCTGTCTGGCGCTGATTTGGTATCACAGCGTCATTCCTCCCATTGCTGCAAGGAAGTCAATATCTGCCCGTAACCGCTCCATTTCAGACGGCGGCGGGGCAGGGATAGCGGCACGGTCTTCCGCAATCTCTTCTGCGGTGCGCTTTACTACAGCCTGTCCGTCCCATTTGTACAGAGGGATGCCGTCTGCGTCATAGAGGGAAGGGTTTTCCTCACCGTCCGGGAACAGGC